>QQVN01000001.1 GCA_003352285.1 Thermoproteota archaeon
AACCATCCCAGTCAACGGCACAACCATCCCAGTCAACGGCACAACCATCCCAGTCAACGGCACAACCATCCCAGTCAACGGCACAACCATCCCAGTCAACGGCACAACCATCCCAGTCAACGGCACAACCATCCCAGTCAACGGCACAACCATCCCAGTCAACGGCACAACCATCCCAGTCAACGGCACAACCATCCCAGTCAACGGCACAACCATCCCAGTCAACGGCACAGAACCAACTGAACCAATCATTGTGCCAAATGCAACAAACTCATGGAAATTCAACAACAATGTAAATGGCTCAAGCTTTGTTGGAACTGTTAGTATAGGAAAAGACGGAATTAACGGCACTTCAATTGAGTTAACAGGCGATGGATACTTTACAGATGCATCAAACCTCACCAGCATTTCAAATGTCACAATTGCTGCATGGCTTAAACCAAACTACACAAAAGGATCTTCTGAATTAACAATAATTAGTAAAGAGAACGTCTTTAGCTTAACATTAAACAACAACATCAATCCTAAACATATTGCAACATTTTCTGTCTTTGATGGCATAAAATGGCATTCTGTTCAAAGCAACTCTACATTAGGCCAAAACTGGTCCCATATTGCAACAACATACGATGGAGATACATTATTGCTCTATCTCAATGGAACTCTAGACTCCAGCTATGCCATTGAAAAGCCAAAACCATCACCAAGCACTCCACAATCAAATTCAGAAGAAAACAAAGAAAAATCAAATAATAAAAATGACTCACCAATATCTATCGGTGCAACAGTAGACAACAAACGTAGTAAAGACGCATCTGCAAAGAAGTTCTCAGGTTCTATTGATGATGTAAGAATCTATGATCTAGTACTTTCTGCTCAACAAATCTATGAAATTTATATCAAATCATTACCACAAATAAAAATTACAAACATCACAACCGGTCAAACTGATAAAAAAGATATCATTGATATGGAAAAGATCGACCTAATTGAGGAAATTAAACAACAAAACACCACAAAATCAATATCTAATATGACAAATACAACATCAAACATTCTAGTTTTAAACACAACTGAATCATTTGTTCCAATAAAAGATCCTAAACTAAACGAAAATCTTGAAAAGATCACCATCTCATCATGGGTAAACCCAATTTACAAGGGTGCTGCAACAAAACTAACAGTTGTTGGTAAACACAACTCATTTGATCTCTCAATCAATAACATCATCGAACCTAAACACATTGCATCAATTTCTATATTTGATGGCATAACTTGGTCAACCTTAGAGGGTGTTACACCTATTGAGGAGGGAAGCTGGACGCATCTTGCAGCAGTAATTAACAAAACAACCATCACACTATATGTTAATGGTACTGCAGAGTCAACCAAAACACTTTCTGATACATTCTCAACCACAGGTGGATTGCTTGAAATAGTTGATGCAAAGATTGCTAGCACTGATTCAGATGTTGTCGTTGGTGCTTATGTTGACATTACACGTGAGAAACCAAGCATCAAGAACAAATTCTCTGGTTTTATCGATGATGTACTAATCTACAAAGAAGCATTATCTCAAGAACAGATTCAAGAGATCTTTGATGATTACACCAAAACTGATGTTATAGGACCAAAAGCACCGGTAGAATTCGGATTTATCCTTACAATGTCTGATGAATTAAGATTAATTCTTCACACAATTGAAGAAGACGAATCTGAGGATACCTACATAATTTCACGAGGAATTGGAATCACTGATCTTGTTACACTAGTATTAAGTGGCAATTACTCTGATACTTCTGAATCACTTGTTTTAGATACACTTGGATTAGTCGACCTTTTGGAGATCACACTTGATTCATCAAAATCAAACCAAACAATTCATGAATTACTTGAATCCGTATCCATTTCTGATGTCTTAACCGTAACAAAACTAGAGAATAACACAAACTATTCTGAAATTCTAGGATTCAAAGATGATCTCTCATTAAGTGTATCATGGACAAATCCACGACCAGAAAGCAGCTTAGGAGTATACGACTCACTAGAACTTTCATTAGTGAATGCAACCGACTCTTACGAATTCTCTGAAATTGAAGCAAGGATATTATCATTAGAGAACTCTACTGAGAGACTTTATGATCAACTAATTGAGATCGAATCAAACAATAACCTTACAGAAGCTGAAGAATTTGAATTATCTTCTATAGAATTAGAACTTGAATCAATCGAGGGAGATATCGACAAGGCCTACACCAAACTTCTTGATATCAACTTTAACTCGACCTCATCTGAGCAAGAAATTCAAGAGCTAATTGAGGATATCACTGAAATTGAATTCCATATTGTATCACTTGAAGAGCAACTATCGAAATTCCTCGGTGATTATCTGGGATTTGTAAAATTAGATGAAACATTGGGAATGCATGATTCCATTCTGCCAACAACAAATCACGTTGATGAACAAGAACCTGCATTCAACTTTGATGATCCAAACATCATTCTTAATGAGAGAGGAAGAGACTATCACAAAGTAGAATATGCTAACGGTACTGGAATTGTAACACTTGGTTTACCTGAATGGATTGAGGATCCAGAAACTGGAGAATTCGTAGACCACATTGTAAGTGAGACTGCGGATGAAATTATTGTAGACTCTATGCAAGCACCATTTAGTTTTGATAAAAACGACTGTTCAATCTCAATTTATGAACAAGGCTTAATGCGTGAGAATCCAAATCTTCCTGAGGCTGTTGAGAAAAACTATTGGATGGTAAAAGAAAAATATGGTAATCAAGACTGGATGGAATCACCACAAAACTTTGTAGAATGTAACGTATCAAAGACTGAAAACGCAACAGGTGTATTCATCAGTGCCTTAAGAGAGGACAATAAAGGTAAATTCCTAACAATTTACGGCAAGAGAATTGATGAGCCAGTAGAGGCATTTTTGTATTATACAAACAAGGATCAAAACAAGACTGATACTCAGTATGGATTCGTTTCCATTCTAGAAGGTGTCAATACAGAAGAGATTGATCTAGAAGATGAAACAATAGTCAATGATGAAATGTTGGATGACTCTGATAGAAGAATTCAGGCACTCAAGGAATCTGTAAAGTCTCAAAAGGATACAATAAAGAACAAACTCAAAGATGTTAGGGAATCAATAAGAAACCTAAAAGAATTAGATCAAAAAGAGTCTGCTAAAGAACTAAAAGATTATCTTAAAAGTCTAAAGCAAAATGAAAAACTTGAGAAATTAAAGAACAACTGGAAGTCTGAGGAAATTCTTCTCAAGAGTGATAACAAAATCCCACTTAACTACGACTTTTCAAAGGCAATGAAAGAGTTTTCCAAAGTCAGCATTGAGAAGAAAGACAGAAAACTACGAACAGTGATTGAATTCTTGGATACTGAGGTAGTAAAACCTGGCGAAACCTCCTTTTTGGATCCTACCTTTGGATTCACTTCAGGTACCGTAAGAACAGTAAAGACTGCTTCCTCTACTGGAAGCACTTGTTCTACAACAATTACCACAATCACAACTGTTAGCCCCTTGGTCTTTGTACCAAAAACAACTCCTTCTAATTCATGTCAGCGTGTTTCAGTAGAGTGGGATATTACATCAATTCCAGATGATGCCATTCCTACAAATGTTACAGCAAGATGGAGCAGTGCATCAAGTACTGATGAAAGAGAGATTAACTGGAAATCAATTGAAGTGCAACCATCTTCAATCCTTGGCAACCCAACAGCTTCATGGGCTGATATCAAAAACGGTACTTCATTTCTTAACCAATCCTCTGTTACAGCACCCTTTACAAACAAATTGGCAAAATTAGGCCTGGAAGGGTCTAATGCTGCAAATGACTTGCAGGCAAATCTTGTGTCTAACTGGTGGGCAGTTGGATTGCATCTTAATGATGAAAGCAGAGACAACAAGAACCACGGAAATACAGTAACCACTTCTAATTTCCAACTACAAGTTCAATACAGACGAACTGCCATACTATCAGACAATCTTGGAATCAAAGATGCTGTAAAGTTAATTGTTTCTCAAAAGACATTATCTGAAAAATTAGGATTTACCGACGTTTTCACAACTTCAAAAAATATTTCACTAAATGAAAAATTAGGATTTAGAGATCTTGCCGATGCATACAACTCTAGTCATGACTTTAGAACACAATCTGATTGTACTATAATTCCTGACATGCAGACATCAGCAACAATCACAGAAGGCATTGATTACCAAATTATCGGAAGTGATGCTTTCATCAAGATTGTAAACACTAGAACGACTGGTAACGGAAGAACCGCAGGAGGAAATACTCAAGATCTTAATGACTTTACAACATACATCAGTAATCCATCAAACATTGGTACTTCTATTAACTTTGTACGTGATGGCTCCACTAATAACAACAGAGTATGTTGGGAGATTATAGAATACATTGGTCCAACCAATGGTCCAAACGAGTTTAAAGTTCGTGATGCAGGTTCTTTGCAATATCTTAGCTCACAAACCTCAATTAATACTGGTACAATCTCTGGAATTCTAGATGATGATGATGTTGTTGTATTCGTTACTGGTCAAGATGGTCACGAAACATCAAATGATGATTGGGAAGCAGTACATACCACTTCAGAATGGATTGGCAGTACAACAGGAGCTTCATTTACTAGAGGATCATCTGAGAGTGATAACAACCATGTATCATATGCTGTTGTAGAGTTTACTGGTGGACAATGGAAGATTCAACGTGCAGAACATACCTATACTTCTGCTGGAACAACAGAGACTGAAAGCATCACTGCAGTAAATGATCTATCAAGGGCATTCTTGCATGTTCAACATAGAGTTGGCTCTGGTTCTTCTGGACTAGATGAACAAGGGGCTGAAGTCTGGCTATCTGCTACAAACACTGTAAGCTTTGAATTAGAAAGTGGCGCATCCACCCCCAGTGACATTACATCAGTAGCATGGGTAATTGAGAACACACAAACTGTAGGTGAGGTAATGAATGTTCAACATGTTTCAGGCTCAAGATCTGGCGGTAGTGAAGAGGATGTCTTTACTGAGACTATCACTACAGTTGATGGATTAGATACTACATCAATTATGGGTGAAACTGCCCGTTCTTCAGGAGCTGGAACTGCATACCCAAGAGGTGCAATTGCACTTGAACTAACTGCAACAAATACTGTCACACTTTATCGTTCTGATAGTGGTCAAACTCAAACCTATAGATTTGATGTAGTAGAGTGGCCAACCAAATTTGGCGAATCATTATTCCTAGAAGAAAAACTTGGCATCAAAGATGGTACCGTCAATGCATTCCTATCAACTAAAAAACTGAATGAAAATATTGGATTCTCAGACAGTATTGATACTATTTCTGGTAAATTTACCGCTTTAACAGAAAGACTTGGTCTGCAAGACATTATTAACAATCAATTCTCAAAGATTATCTTCACTGAGAATCTAGGATTACGAAACCCTGTTGTGGATGTATTTGATCCAACTAGTGATTTCAAAATACAACGAGGATGTAGTGTAATACCTGCCAGTTCATCATCTGTGACTATAACTGCAGGCTCTGATTATGCTACTCCGTCTGGTGATGCATTTGTTAGAATTGTCAGCACTAGACTGACAGGTAACGGACCAACATCTGGAGGCGGAACACATGCACCAGCAAACTTTACTGCAATAATCAGTAACCCGTCTAACCTTGGAACCTCTATTGACTTTACAAGACCAATCACTCCTGTACCAGGCAGTGATGACAGAATCTGTTGGGAGATTATAGAGTACCAGGGTGATCCAAATGGAGGTTCTGAAATGAAGGTGCGTGAAGTTGGAACTGTTACATATGGTTTAGGTGACAAGGTTGTAACTGCAACTGATTTGTCATCACTAGTTTCAGACAATTCTGATGTAGTTGTATTCATAACTGGTCAAAACTCACGCGACGTTGATTCCTCTACAACTGATTGGAACACTGGGTTATCAACTGCTGAATGGAATACTGTTACTGATCCAGGAAAAGCAACTTTCACTAGAGGAGAGTCAGGAAGTGACCTAAATGATATCTCATATGCTATAGTAGAGTTTACAGGCTCTCAATGGAAGATTCAACGTGCAGAACATACCTATACTTCTGCTGGAACAACAGAGACTGAAACCATCACTGCAGTAAATGATCTATCAAGGGCATTCTTACATGTTCAACACAGAGCTGGAGATGGTTTATCTGGACTAGATGAACAAGGAGCTGAAGTCTGGCTATCTGCTACAAACACTGTAAGCTTTGAATTAGAAAGTGGCGCATCCACCCCCAGTGACATTACATCAGTAGCATGGGTAATTGAGAACACACAAACTATTGGTGATGTAATGAATGTTCAACACATTTCAGGTTCAAGATCAGCAGGAGGCTCTGAAGAAGACTCATTTACTGAATCAATTTCTAGTGTGGGTTCACCTAAACTTGCTTCAATTATGGGTGAAACTGCCCGTTCTTCAGGAGGTGGAACTGCTTACCCAAGAGGTGCAATTGCACTTGAATTATCTGATAGCAATACCGTTACACTGTACCGCTCTGATACAGGACAAACTCAAAACTATAGATTTGATGTGGTAACATGGCCAAACAGTGATCTAAAATTCACGGCAATTACAGAAAATCTTGGATTTAGCGATAACTTCAGACGCTCTGGAATATCACTTACAGAGAACCTCGGCCTACAGGATAACTTCAGACAAGCTACAGTATCTTTGACAGAGAACCTCGGCCTACAGGATAACTTCAGACAAGCTACAGTATCTTTGACAGAGAACCTCGGTCTCAACGATAACTTCAGACAAGCTACCATCTCACTTACAGAGAACCTCGGCCTACAGGATAACTTCAGACAAGCTACAGTCTCACTTACAGAGAACTTAGGTCTCAACGATAACTTCAGACAAGCTACAGTCTCACTTACAGAGAACTTAGGTCTCAACGATAACTTCAGACAAGCTACAGTCTCACTTACAGAGAACTTAGGTCTCAACGATAACTTCAGACAAGCTACAGTATCTTTGACAGAAAACTTAGGTCTCAACGATAACTTCAGACAAGCTACAGTATCTTTGACAGAGAACCTCGGTCTCAACGATAACTTCAGACAAGCTACAGTATCTTTGACAGAGAACCTCGGCCTACAGGATAACTTCAGACAAGCTACAGTATCTTTGACAGAGAACTTAGGTCTCAACGATAACTTCAGACAAGCTACCATCTCACTTACAGAGAACCTCGGTCTCAACGATAACTTCAGACAAGCTACCATCTCACTTACAGAGAACCTCGGCCTACAGGATAACTTCAGACAAGCTACAGTCTCACTTACAGAGAACTTAGGTCTCAACGATAACTTCAGACAAGCTACCATCTCACTTACAGAGAACTTAGGTCTCAACGATAACTTCAGACAAGCTACCATCTCACTTACAGAGAACCTCGGTCTCAACGATAACTTCAGACAAGCTACAGTATCTTTGACAGAGAACTTAGGTCTCAACGATAACTTCAGACAAGCTACAGTCTCACTTACAGAGAACTTAGGTCTCAACGATAACTTCAGACAAGCTACAGTATCTTTGACAGAAAACTTAGGTCTCAACGATA
>QQVN01000002.1 GCA_003352285.1 Thermoproteota archaeon
CGTTGACTGGGATGGTTGTGCCGTTGACTGGGATGGTTGTGCCGTTGACTGGGATGGTTGTGCCGTTGACTGGGATGGTTGTGCCGTTGACTGGGATGGTTGTGCCGTTGACTGGTACATCAAAGGATGTAGAATTCAATAATGAAGAAGTTGAGTTGGAGGAATCCTCAGGGACAACATTGGGTATGGTGTCACCGGTTGAGGGTTCCTCCTGTGTGGTTGAGTCTAATGAAGAAGTTGAGTTGGAGGAATCCTCAGGGACAACATTGGGTATGGTGTCACCGGTTGAGGGTTCCTCCTGTGTGGTTGAGTCTAATGGTAAATCATCCAATACTTCAGTAAAGTCGGTAATGGATGGTATTTCGCCTGAATCAATGGTCGATACATCAGAATCAGTTGAGTTATCTGGCATCTCTTCTGCATATGCTTCAGGCCAATATGAGGAAGATATGGAGTATGGCGTGATGATAGCAGAAGATAATAATATTCCAATAAAGAGTAAACTTAGAAACTTTTGAAGATGATAAAACTTTACATCTGAATTTTCATTTCGAATAAACACAAATCCGACAAGCGGAATTAACAAAAGGAGTAAAACAGGATTCTTAGTATCCACTATAGAAGATACAGAATTCTCAAATGCATTGAATATTGGATTGTTAGGATCAACATTCCAGAGATTGTCTAAATATCTCCAATCAAAAAAGTTTGGATCAATATTAGATATTGTCAAGATGTGGGTTTGGTCTTCAAAGAGTTCAATGAAATTCTCATTGAATGGAACGGATATGGTAGACCAGATGTTACTTGCATCGATGAGGTTATCGTCATGGTTTGAATCAACAAGTTGGTTAGCCAGTGAAGCCAGTAGACCACTGTCTTGCCCCTTGAAGCGTTCTTTGTAGAGAATTCTTTCCATCATTGCTTGTCTGTCGACATTATGCTTGACAGTGAGAATGATTGAATCCTTACCGTATTGTCCAGTTGCAACATCAATTTTTTCAATCATGTTTAGCTTTCTTTCAATGATTGGTGTGTTGATGACTTGCTCATTAGATCGTTTCTTGTTTGTTATAACATCCAAGTTTTCAGCTAGTGAAACTTTGTAGCTCAAAGATGATCGATCAGTAGAAACTTTTTGAACTGAATTTTTTGTAATTTTTAAAATTTCAAAATTTTCAAAGCTCATATCATCATATTGGAAGAGATTAAGATCATATGCATCAATTGATGAAAATGATGGAAATATCAACAACAACGAAAGTAGTAATCCAATGATCTTAGCTTGCAAAAAGCTGCCCCTCCAAGTTTTTAGAAAATTGGGTAGCTGGGATGAAAGCTATGACATAGCTAAAAAATTCTATTAGATGTCCTCTAGGACATATTTTCCGGTGCACCATACCCAATGTTTGTAGGTTGAAAAGTTCCAATAAGAGAAGAGGAATTTTTCAGATTATAGAAGGTCCAAGCTGGTAATTGACCTACTTTAGTGGTCCATTTTGGAAGGGTCAAAAGATTGGATTTTTGAAATTATTTTTCAAAATAGATCGGTATATCAAAAATCATTTTTTAGAAATTAATCACTCTGACTAGTTTCCAATTTGTGACATCCTCAGAAAATTCTTGGATAGCAATTTTGTCGATATGGAATTTCTTTGGAATTTGCAAATTATCTACAAGAGATTTTTTTTCGTCATCTTTCATTTTTTTGTAAATTAAACTAACATGTGGTAGGTAGTCATAATGAGAGATATTATCAAGTTGTTTTTGTAAATTTTGAAAAATTTTTTCTAGTTCATAATTCATTTGAATGTTAATGAATAATGTCTTCCAGATATTGTCACTGTAATCTATGTTGTTTGTATATACATCAAATGATTTAATCCCTTGAATACTATTACAAACAAAATCTTCTAGTTTTCCAAGTGCAATATCAACAAGGCCATAAGTAGTGATATGTGGAATAAATACAGGAGACTTGTATTTATCAGCAAGATCAGAAATGATCTTTTGTAAAATTTTTCTGTCTTTATTTGAAGGTACTAACCATACAGCATACATGACTAATCATATACAAACATGTAACTTATAATATTAAAACAAAAGAAAGAACATTTCGTCTGTAACATTTACTCGTAAGTAGATGTTGATTGTGACGAAAGTCCAGTTGGGGATGGTACAGATGGGAATTTGTCTCCAATCTGTTGTTCAGCAACCGCAGAAGCTTCTTGTAAGATCTTGTCTGTCTCTTCATTAGACACATCAGATTCCATGTTAAATGAATCTCCAGCTAATGAGTCCATCATAAGACCATTCAATGTTTGCGTCATAGAATTCAATTCAGAGTCTGCTTCTGGCATAAATCTTCCAAGTGAAGACTTCAAACCTTTCATGGTTGACATTGCAGGTCCGATTGCTACCATTGCATCACCTAAGTCATGAATCGTTGTCAATCTTAACTGAACTTGTTCTAAAGACATTCTTGCGTTGCCTAGCATTCTTGTAACTTTACGAATTTCTGCTAACTCGTTTGACAAAACTTTGCTTGCACTAGTATCATGTTGTTGCATTGCAGTTACAATTCTTTGGAAGAGTTGTGCATCTCTTTCACGAAGTTTTGTAAGCATCGAATCCATTTTGGATATTTGTACCTGCAGTTTGTTTACTGCGTTCTGGATTCGTGGTTTCAATGCACCTTGTGGCTTTACTGCATCACGAAGTTTGCCTGTTACACTTTGGGTCTCTTGTCGAGCCCAAGTCTTATCAAAGCCTGGCATGGTGGCAAGTTTAAGATTTTACACTTAATGAGAGGTGTATATTTAGATCAACTAGAAACTAAATTTAGCTAACAAAAGTAACATGATCTAGGTAAAAATGAATGAAAAAATTGTCGTATTTGATTCCGGTTTAGGCTCTCTTTCAATAATAAAACCAATCCAAAGAGTTAGAAAATCTGATATCATCTATTTTGCAGATAATAAAAATTTCCCCTATGGAAAAAAACCCGTGTCAGAGTTAAAGAAAATTATTCAGAACACAATTTCAGTGATTGAAAAAAAATTCAATCCAGAAATAATCATTATCGGTTCAAACACACCTACGTTGTTGTTTCCTGAAATATTATCTAAAAAAATACATGGTGTCCTTCCACCACTCATAGATGCTTCAAGGGTAACAAGAACAGAGAATATTGCCATATTAGCAACAGAAACAGTCGTTAACAGTAAAAAGATTGATCTTTTCATAAAGAAGCAAAAGATTTCTCAATCGATCAAAGTTTTTAAGATAAATGCATCTCCATTGGTAAATCTTGTTGAATCGGGAAAATTTCTTGAAGATAAAAAATATTGTAGAAAGATAATTCAAAGAACATTAAAAAAAATAATTTTAAAGAATGAAATTGACGTGTTTACTCTATCAAGTACACATTTACCTTTTTTGAAAGATATACTAGAGAAAGAATTCCCTAGTGTAAAATTTTTAGATCCAGCTCCAAGCATTGCAAAGAGATTGCCAAAATCTAATTTGAAACGTAACAGATTAAGTATCTATACAAATGGAGATCTAAAAAAATTCCAGTATACATTAAAGAAGATTAACATATCAAATAGAGTAAAGAAATTGGAGATCAGTTAGTTTTCTTCTTTCTGTATCCATGACTAAATGATTTATCATATAGTCTAGAGTATTCGTATGAAGTTGGCTTTACAACATCGCCAATAATTATTATTGCTGTTCTAGTAATTTTTTCTTTGAAAACTTTTTTTACAATATCATCTAGTGTGCCAGTAATAATTTTTTGATCACTCCAACTTGCTCGATACACCACGCCAACAGGAGTTGACTTTTTGTATCCACCTTCAAGTGCTTGTTTAACGATATCTGAAAGTAAATGAATGCTAAGATAAAATACCATAGTTGCATTATGTTTTGCAAGCTCTGAAATTCTTTCCTGCTTTGGAACTTTCGTTCGCTTTTCTGCACGTGTTATGATTATTGTTTGTGTAACGCCAGGAAGTGTCAGTTGAGTTCCTAATGCACTTGCAGATGCAAGAAAAGATGTCACGCCTGGAATGATTATTGATTCAATGCCATTTTCTTGCAGGTTGTCAATTTGTTCACGAATTGCACCGTAGATAGTTGGATCACCATCATGCAATCTAATTACAAGTTTACCTTTTTTTGCATTATTAAAAAGAAGATCAAATATTTCCTCACGAATTAATTTTGATGCATCATGTAGTTTTCCTTTTTTGCAAAGTTTCAAAATTTTTTCTGGGATTAATGATCCTGAATACACAACAACATCTGCTTTTTGAATGAGTTTTTTTGCTTTTACAGTAATTAGTTCAGGATCTCCGGGACCACAACCGACAAAATACACCTTTGACATTTCTGTTATCACTCAATCTTTTGATACATGTAATAATGTTTGTTGAGCTTTCATGTTGTTAGAATTAATTAATTTCTGGGCGTTTGACAATAAGTATTGAAAAATATTTTGTAGTTAATGTATCATCATTTACTTCGCCCAATGTTAGTTTCCGAATTATTTCTTTTTCTGTTCCAAGGTCTTGCCCTATTGCAAAAGTAGAGTTGTCAGGGAATCCAGATTCTTTTAGTAATTCTATTACTTGATCAAAGTATCTACCGTCTTTTAGAAAGATTAATGATTCAGCATTTTTTGCAATCTCTTTTACAGTTGATAGATCATAACATGAAGGAATTACTGCAACTTTTTCTGCACCCTCTGCAATACTAACTCCAACTTTAGATGCAAATGTAAACATGGAAACAATTCCCGGTATTACACTAATTTTTAATTCTGGATGATTTGATTTTATTTCTCGATGCATGTATATCCATGTACTGTAAAGATATGGATCACCAACTGTAAGGTATACTACATTTTTTCCTGACAGTACTTTCTCTGCCATTATCTTTGCATTTTTTTTCCATGTTGATACTAGAACATCTTTGTCCTTTGTCATCGGAAAGATGAGCTTGACAATTTCTTGATCTTTTGATTTATCGATAAGTGAGGACACGACAGATAGTGCAATACTTGGTCTGTCTTCTTTTGAAGCAGGACACATAATGATGTCTGCATTATGAATTGCCTTGACAGCTTTGACTGTTAAAAGATCTGGATCACCTGGACCCACTCCTATTCCAATTAATTCAGCCATATAAAATTACTTTGTAATTCCTAATTAAAATCTAGATGGATTAATTTTTTGTTGCAGATATTACTGTGACTGGATTACGTGCCAACATCATGGTACCCGTCGAAGTTTTTCTACTTTTAGATATTGTAATTTGAGTAATATCAATTGAGGAGAAACCTAGTTTTTCTATTACTTGAAGTACTGAAAACAAAGTTTCAATCAATATAACACCAATTATTATTCGTCCTCCGGGTTTTAGTTTGTCCTTTGCCAATTCAAGAATATCTTTTGTGTCTCCTCCAGTTCCTCCAATGAATATGGCATCAGCTTTATCAAGCTCCTGAATTTTTTCCTTGGCGTTACCTAGAATTGTAGTTGCATTTTTTATTCCAAACTTTTCTAAATTTTTTTTTGTCAGCTCAATTGCATTCGGATCAAAATCAATTCCAACAACTTTTCCTGATGATTCAATCTGTATTGCTGCTTCAACTGTTATGGAACCACTGCCACAGCCTATATCATATACAGTAAAACCAGGACAAAGTCTTGCTTTGCTTATTTGAATAGCCCTAACTTCCTCTTTAGTAATTGGAACCACATCGGTTCTTTCAAATTCAGAATCTGGAATGCCGGGTGTTTTAAAGTTCCACATGATATTTTGCACCATCACTAGGGAATTGGTGAAGGTATTCCACCAGTAGATGGTAAATGCACAAGTGTGTATGATAGTATCCACATAAACAGATAGATGAAGACATAACTACCAATTCCAGTTGTAACTAATTTTTTTCTATCAGATTTGGCAAGTTGTAGTCCCATACCCTTGGCAAATATTACAGAAGCTATGAAGATTATTATCATAAATCCAATTGATGCCCATCGGCGTTCTTCACCCTCAATTGGTTCAAAGATGAATGTAGCAGTAACACCTGCAACAACTGCAAGTCCTATTCTTATCCAGAAAAGTTTGTCTAATTTGGCTTTATTTTGATTAGTTGTAACCTCAGATGCGCTATCTTCTGACTCAACTTTGGATGTTTTGTTAATTTCAGGTGGGCTTTCTTTTTCAATCTCTGGTAAACTCTCTTTTTCACTAGAAACATCTTTTTTCTCTGAATCATGAGGATCTGGTGTAGGTTTTGATTTTTTCTTTTTGAATTTTGCCAATGAATCTGCTCGAATAATTTTCAATATGCCTTGTTTAAAATCTTTGGCCACTGATTTCGTGAGTGAAAGAGTAAGAGTATAATCACCGCTCATAGGTATTTGAATATGGCATTAGCAGGAATTGAGATCAGATATCTAGTAAATCAAATTTCTAATCTTACAAAGGATTACTATGTTAGCAACATTTACAGTGTCACAAAAGACAGCTTGCTATTCAAATTTCATCATCCAGAGAAACAAGATGTAATGTTGATGCTATCTACATTTGGTTTTTGGCAAAGCTCTGTAAAGATAGAACCAATTGAACAAAACAGACTACTAAAAAGATTAAGAAGTGATCTTTTGAGATTAAAACTAACCAAGATTGAACAGATCGGAGCTGAAAGAATTGTCTATCTTACTTTTGCAGGATTTGATAAAGAGTTTATAATTATTGGAGAATTTTTTTCTGATGGAAACATAATTTTGTGCAATAGCGAAATGAAAATTCTTGCACTTCTACATTCAATTGATGTTCGTCACAGAACACTTAAAGTTGGAATGCAATACATTCCACCACCACAAAACGGTTTGAATATTTTCAAAATTAGTATGGATGATCTTTTTGAATTAAGATCCGCAGACATTAGCTGTGCAAAATGGGTTGGAAGAAGTTTAGGATTGCCTACAAAATACGTTGATGAGATATTTAGAAGATCAAACATTGACACTAATCTGAAAGGTTCAGAACTACAAGAAGAACAAATCAGGATACTTTTTGAAACAATCACTACTCTTGTAAAAGATGTAAGTGAAGGAAATCATAATCCAATCATAATTAATAATGAAAAGATGGATGTGTTACCAATTAAAATTGAAACAAATTCTGATGATGTCATTTCTGTTCCTACTTTTATGGAAGGATTGGACAAGACATTCACCGAAAATATTTTAGAAAAAGGAAAAGCAGTCCAATCTACAGGAATCGATAAAGAGATCACAGAATTAGAACACAAGTTAGAAGAACAAGATAAGGCTATCTCTATAGTTAAAGAAAAATCAAATGAGATTGCAAAGATTGCAAAGTATTTACAGGAAATGAATTCTTCTGGAATAATTTCATTGGATGATCAAAGAGCAAATGATATGCTAAGTAAAGTCAATGTGATTATAATCAAAGAGAAAGGAATTTCGAAATTGAAAATTCATGATGCAAAAATTGAATTTAATATTAAATCATCCTTGCCAGCCATAGCATCATCGCTGTTTAATGAATCAAAACGACAATCAAATGCCATAGAATCAATTGAACAGTTAAAAAAACAGACTGAAAAAAGACTTGCAAAGCTTGCTAAAAAGGCAGAGAATGTAATCAACAATGTATTATTCTCTGAAGTTAAAAAGAAAAACTGGTTTGAAAGATACAGATGGTTTTACACTTCAGATGGCTTGTTGGCAATTGGTGGTAGAGATTCATCATCAAATTCATCTATTATTAGAAAACATTTGGAAAAAAATGATCTTGTTTTTCATGCAGATATTTTTGGCTCACCGTTCTTCATTCTAAAAAATGGAAAAAATGCGCCATCTGCAAGCTTGAATGAAATAGCTCATGCTACTGTTTGCTTTAGTAGAGCATGGAGAGAGGCAATGTATGGTCTTAGTGCATACTGGGTAAATCCCGAACAAGTCAAAAAAGCAGCACCTAGTGGGCAATTTCTCCCAAAAGGATCATTCACTATTGATGGACAAAGAAACTTTGTTCGGGTATCAACAATGAGACTCGCAGTAGGATTGATTCAGCATGATGATGATATTATTTTGTCGTGTGGACCACCAGAACCAATAAAGAAGAACAGTATTTGTTATGTTGTTATAGAACCATCAGGTTCTGAATTGGTTGATACTGCAAAAAAAATTAAGATAGAGTTTTTAAAAATGAGAGAAGAAATTGTAAAAACAATTAATCTTGATGATTTTGTTCGAGTACTTCCTGCTGGAAAGAGCAACATAGTAGAATCAAAAATAAATTTAGATGAATGAACAAAAATTTATCGTAGATGCAATGTTAGGAAATATTGCAAGAAAATTAAGATTTTTTGGTTACGATACAAAATATTTTCCGAATATTGATGATAGAGAAATAATTATCCTTGCTAAACATGAAGGTAGAACAATTCTAACACGAGATAGGGATCTTTCAAGTAAGGCTACAAAAGAAAAAATTCAGAGCACGGTACTTGAATCAGTAGTAGAAGTTGAACAATTAATTCAGATTGCAAAGCATTATTCAATTAAAAAATTTGCAATTGATTTTGATAAAATAAGGTGCTCATTGTGTAATGAAAAAATTGCATCGATTAAAAGAGAAGATATCTTAAAAAAAATTCCGATTGGAGTAATAGATCATTCAGAATTTTGGATATGCAAAAAATGTGATAAGATATACTGGAAAGGAACGCATATAGAAAAGCTTGTACAATACACTAAGATGTTAAATGAAAAGATGCAATGATTTGACAGATAATGATGGAGAATTAATTGTTAAAGCATCAAGAAAGATTGTTACTCATTATTTGAATAATGAATCATTTGAGTTTGATGATGGTTTTAAAAAAAAGTTTTCTTTTATTTCAGGAATTTTTGTCACACTAATGAAACAAAATGATTTGCGAGGATGTATTGGATATCCTATCTCAGATAAAGAACTCTATACTACACTGGAGGATTCTGCAGTTGCTGCTGCAACAAAGGATCCCAGGTTTCCACCTTTGACCAAAGAAGAGGTATCAGAAATAAATTTTGAAGTTACTATTCTAAGTGAGCCAGAAAAAATTGTTGTTAACGATCCAAAAGAGTATCCATCAAAGATCAAGATTGGTAGGGATGGATTAATAATCAAAAGATCATTTTCTTCGGGTTTACTATTACCGCAAGTTCCAATTGAATATGGTTGGGATGAAGAACAATTTTTGGAACACACATGTCAAAAAGCTGGTCTTGATAAAAACTCTTGGTTATCAAAAGATGTCATAATTGAAAAATTCCAGGGAATTGTATTTTCAGAAGAAAGCCCAAACGGAAAAGTAGTTAGAAAACTTTAGCTAGTATTCATCAGTATCAATTGTAATTTCAGAATCGTTTTCTAATGAATCAAATTCTTTTTGATCAACAATAATCAGAGGAATGTTTGCAAGAGCGCATCCTGATGCAACTGTTAGATCGGCTTTTGTACAAATCATTGCAAGTGGAGCTGAATTGTTTGACTTTAAGGAGTAAATCGTGTATGCTCCAACACTACTTCCAATTCCATGAGGGAAGACAAAGATTGTGCCCTTGATTGACTTGTTGTAGATATCATATGTATTGTCTTTGATTACTCCAGATTTTTTGTCTACTGCTCCAAGAAAATTTATTGGATTGTTTGACTTTAGAATTTTTCCCTGGGTCTTTCCCTTTACGATAACTTTTGACATCATCTTGTTTCTTCTTTTACAATATCTGATAGTGATTTAAGATTGACATCAACACCAGTAGAATTTTTCAAGTAATATGCCCCTTTAATGCTATTAGTTGTAACACCATCTACTGAGTTTTTGTTAATTAGAGGAGTCAGACAAGTACAGCAATCCGATAGTATGTCACATCCTGCACGTTCAATTTCATTTGTGTATCCAATTTTTCTTGCCTGTTCCTGAACGGAGCGAGGACAAAAAATCATACATCGTTTTGTAAATGATTTTCCTTTTAGCATTAATGAAAGATCATGTAGCTCATCTAATCCCAATTGAGGGCTTCCAAGTGTGACAATGTCACCTTTTTCTGTGGTGTTTAGCTCATCAAAAACTGTTTGCGCTTCTTTTTTATCAAAATCAATCTTTTCTGAGTCTTTTTCACCCTCACCAAATACAAATTTTCCACATGTACCAGAAGTACCCATACCACCACAAAGTGACTTACAGCTCCTATGATCTACTTCTTTTACCCCTGAGATTGCCACAGATGTCTCACCGACCTTTCCGGCAAAGTATCCTAACATCCCATACATCATCTCATTAGGATTCTCGACTTTCATTTGGATGGTAATGTTTGGAGTATTGTCTTTTCGTAAAGAAGAATAAGGACTCTTTCCTGTTATTGCACTTGCTAGTGCACTAAATGCACTCTCTTTGTTGGTTTTTAGTCCTCCAACAGAGTTTGCATAAATTGCTGCATTGCTTTCTGCAAAGGAGACTTGTGTTCCCTTACCTGGTAAATCAAAGATATCATAAGGAATACATGAAAAAGAAGAAGTTACTCCCATTCTCTCATATGATTTTCTTATGCTTTCTTGTTTTGAAATAAAATTTTCATCTAGATCATATCTTGAAACACTATCAATATCATATCCCATAGGATTCAAAGTTGTTTTGACTTTTACACGTGCATCTTTACTTAGAGTAGATAGAAATTCTTCCCCAGCATCTCCGATTGTATTATAATTTACACCAGAAAGATGAGCCCATTCAATGGGAATGAGTTTTTCAGAATTTGTGGCCTCACCTGTTGCAACAAGGATTCTATATACTAATGCAAAAGTTTCTCCATATTCGCCCTTTAATGCAGCCTCTTCATCTCGCGTTAATTCCAATAGTCTTATTGGAATTATTGAAGTATAATACTTGTACTGTAGAAACTACGTATGATTTTTTAGAATTAAAAAGAAGAAAAAGGTGTGATAGATTCAGAGAATCTATTGACTAGATGTTGGTTCGCTGCCTAGTGTTCCTGCTCCACCGACATTAACTGTCCATTCAACAGTTAGTGTTTCACCTGCATTAACAGTGATTGGTGAAAAGGTTTGTCTTGCAAACATTGCATCAGCATTGTGAGTTGCTTGCATTGATGCACCAATTGTTGCATTAAACAGACCTGATTCAGAAACAGTTCTTGATGAGCCTGCACTTCCATCTGCTGCAAGAGTGAATGCATTTGACAGTACTACTTTAGCTGCAGTTGAACCAGATGCTGCGGTATATGCTGGGGTTGTATCTCTAACTCTTGTAAATCCGCTATTTGTTTGATTGTGCTCATTAACAAGTTTTAGGTTACCATCAGCTGCAGTATCAGTACCAACAGTTTGGTTACCAATTGCAATGACATTAAAGTGTCCTGGACCATCTGTAACATCATCACCACAAATAACACCTGTTGCACCAGTAACATTACCAAACAATGTCTTTACAGCACAGTTCTCACCCTGATTAACAATGATGTTATCAGATTGTTGGTATGCTTTGATGTTACCATCTGCGTCATATACTGTCATAGTTACATGTCCGGTCATAAGACCGCTTGTTGCCAAGGAATTTGCAGAACTAGAATCATTATCAAAAAAGCCTAATGCCATATTTCCTGCCAAAACACCTGATAGTGCAACAATTGCACCTAAGACAGCTATAGTCTTGTGTTGTTCTTTCATTATACTGTGAATGATGAATCCAGTTATTAGTAATTATGGAAATATTTACGAATAAGATGGTCCAATTTGGCAACCCAAAGCCTAGGGGCCAGACATGTCCATGGATTCACTCAGGGAGATTTTATGCTCTGTAAGGGGCTCAGCCGGGATTACAATATTTTCTGATACCTCTGGAATAACTTCAGGGTTTTCCATAGAAAATGAAAATCCAATTCCAATAGCTAAAACTACAACGGCTGCAATTACAATGATTTTTTTCATATGGTACGATACAAACGGAGGATAATATTTGTTGATAAGACAATATTATTTATGAAAGGATATAGTAATTTTTGAATAATGAAGCTACGTGGTTTCCTAATAGCATTATTAATTTTAACATCTGTTGTTTCCATTAACGAGTCTTTTGCATACGAACCTATTCCAATTACAATATCAAGTGAGATGGATAAGCTTCAATTTGATGGCAAGTGGACTGTATGGAATGAATGGAAAAAATCAACACTAACAGAGTATGGTGGAAACATTCCAATAAAATTACGTTCTGCTCATCAAGGTGATTACATTTACATCTTAGCTGATGTTGTCGGTGACATCCACATAGACAAAGGTTTAGACAAAGCAGTTTTATGTTTTGATACAAAAAATGACAAGACAGAAATTCCAAATGAGGATGATTATTGTTTTGTATCAGCTCTAGGTGGAAAAAATTCTCCAACACTTCAGGGGGGATCCCCTCTTGTATTGACCAATCATTTCAAACAGATTGATTCACATGACGATTACATTGGATATGGTAGTGCGTCAGATGAAAATGATCGTTATAGCAACATACCACATGCAACATACGAGTATAGAATTCCTATTGAAGTGATAGGTAGATCAAGCATTTATGGATTTTATCTTGGTGTCTATGATGCACATACTGATCAAACAGTAACATGGCCAGAAGGAATCAATGTAGGAAGAAATGAAATTCCCAGTCCAAGCTTGTGGGGAGAGATTTATTCTCCAGATAAATCATTACCAGAATTCGAATTGCCGTTCTTGCTATTAATACCATCAATGATTTTAATAATTTTATTTACAAAACAGAAAAGATTTTTTAAATTATGAAAAAAGAAATCAGAGTAAATAAGTTACAAAAATTAAATTCAAAGATCATCAAATGCAAAAAGTGTCTGAGATTAAATTCGTATATCAAAGATGTTGCAAGAAATAAAGTAAAAAGATACTCCAATGAAAAATACTGGGGAAAACCACTTGCGGGATTTGGAGACATTAATGCACAAGTTCTAATCATTGGTTTGGCACCTGCTGCTCATGGAGGAAACAGAACTGGAAGAATGTTTACAGGTGATAGTTCAGGTGATTGGGTTGCAAAGGTATTGTATGAGAACAAATTTGCATCAATACCAACCAGTCAGAGTCTTGATGATGGCTTTTTTCTAAAAAATGCATTCATTACAGCTGCCGTTCGTTGTGCACCACCAGATAACAAACCATCAAGGGATGAATTTGAAAACTGCTTTGCATATCTAGAGCAAGAATTAGAAATTCTGGAGAAAACCAAAGTAATTGTATGCCTAGGAAAAATTGCCTTTGATACATGCTGTAAGCTTCTGAAAATAAGAGGAGAAAAATTTGCCCACGGAAATGTCATTTTGCATGAAAAATACAAGATTATTTGTTCATATCATCCAAGTAGACAGAATACTCAAACAGGTAGACTCGTGTGGAAAAAATGGAATGAAATATTTGCCAAGGCACAAAAGATGATCAACAAATGATGGACACAAAAAAAATCATTACTGGCATGATGGATACAATGAACTCTGTCAAGCCACCACGTATGACAGCACTAAGAGAATTACACGAAGCAGAGACTGGTGGTCCTTTTAGCATATTAATAGGAACAATTCTTTCTGCACGAACAAAGGATGAAAGTACAACTAAGGTTGTTAAAGAGTTATTCAAAAGATACAAAGATGCAAAAACATTAGCAAATGCAAAACTCAAAGATGTAGAAAAAATAATCAAACCAATTGGATTCTATCATGTAAAAGCTAAACGTATCATTGAAGTTGCAACCATAATTAATTCAAAATACAAAGGTAAAGTTCCCGACATGCTAGATGATCTAGTTGCACTCCCAGGTGTTGGTAGAAAGACTGCAAACTGTGTACTAGTTTACGCATTTGAAAAACCAGCCATTCCAGTTGACATTCATGTACATAGAATATCAAACAGGCTAGGATTAGTAAAAACAAAAACTCCAGAAGAAACAGAGATGGAATTAATGGAGAAAATTCCAAAAAAGTTTTGGCTAGAAATTAATGACACCTTTGTAATGTATGGACAAAACATTTGCAAGCCAATATCACCAATGTGTAATGTTTGCAAGATAAAGAGAAGTTGTAGCTATTACAAAATTAAGAAGAGCGTCGCTTAGTTAGAAACAATACTCCTGCCAAAAGACCAACAGCTGCAGTCACATAAAACGGAAACAATGCAAATACATTCTGTGATGGATCGCCTGATAGAAACTCTACTATCATGTTTCCAGAGTTTACTGCAGGAGGATTTGCAGAGTTCTCCATTCCAAATACAGAGTATGACTTTATTGCAAATACTCCAACATCTAGGTTACTGACCTCAATTCTCTCTCCATTGTTTACTGTCATACCTGCCCTATCAGTATATGACACGATAGTCTTTGCAGATGGAAACCATCCACGCTCTAACTTGTTATGTACAACTACGTATCCTTCATCTTCAGGTAGTTGTACTGCAACCCAAAATTTGTGTTCAGTAGGACTGCCCATACCAATCTCAATAAATTTTTCAGAGTTTTGTTCATCATAGAATCGCAGTACACCGTTTCCATTTGGATTTGCATAAAGTAGATTGTTATCAATGGTTACTTGCCAGCTTATTGCATGAGTATCTTCAAGCTCAACAATTTGTGTATCTCGTGCAACTCGATTAAATTCTTCTGCAGGGATTTCAATTAGATTAATCTTTAGTGACGGATTTTTTTGTTCTTGAGCAAAGGCTGGTGTAACAATGAATAGTGCTAATACCAGAATAACTATTACTTGCTTCACGTTAAACTTTGATAGTGCGCGAATAAATATCTAGTCAACAAATGGTTTATCATAGTTGAGAATAACTTTTGAAACTTCAGGTCTAAGAATAAATTCATTTGGTGCCTGACCGTTTTGGATCATCTCACGTAGTTGAGTTCCACTAATCTGTTCTTTGGAGGAATCATCATGCGGGCATGCTTTCTGATTTGTAAAGGTAAGACACTTTTTGCAATAAAAGAAGGCAGGAAAGAACACGGGAGCAATCTCAAGTTCTGGATAGTCTCCAAAGATTTTTTGAGCTGCAAAGGGATCATAATAATTGCCAACTCCTGCATGATCTCGACCTATTATGATATGAGTACAGCCATAGTTTTGTCGCATTATTGCATGGTGTATTGCTTCTTTTGGGCCAGCATACTTCATTTCTGTATGTAGTGTTGCAAGCTTACATCTATTTTGTGGATAATAATTTGCAATCATGGTTTCATAGCATTTTACAATAACTTCATCAACAAAGTCACCAGACTTTTTCTTTCCAATTAATGGGTTAACAAATACTCCGTCTCTAGTTGTAATGGAAGTCTTTTGGAGCATCTCATGAGCAACATGTGGGGGATTTCTAGTTTGAAATGCAACTATTGTCTTCCAGCCAGCAGCTGCAAATGCCTCTCTAGTCTGCTTTGGAGTCATTCTATATTTTCTAATTTCTGATTCCTGAGGTCTTTTAATGAAATCTATCTTTCCGCCTACAAGTGTATCATCCATAGAATTTGTTTTTGCAACACCTGGATGCTTTGAGTCATTTGTCCCATAGACACCTTGTGATGTCTTTTCTTTGTCATAGGAAAATGTCTCCTCTACATGTAGTATTGCAACGCCAGTTCCATCTGGATTCTTTAACAAGACATCACCAGCATCTTTCATTTTCTTTGCAGTGGAATCATCAACGTCTAGTACAGTTGGTATAGTCCAAGCTAGATCATTTGTTAGTCTCCCCTTTGTGATAACACTTTCAAAGTCAGCTTGACCCAGAAATCCTTCCAAAGGGCTAAAAATTCCGTCTGCAATATTTTCCACATCATTTGCAAGATCCTCACTGATAGTAATAGAGAATAATCCAGTAGGATCTTTGTTTGTCTCACGGTTTATGAGCTTCCCACCGTGGGGTTTTATTCCAGAAATTTCCTGAGTCATTTTTCTATTTTTTGTAATCTATATGCAGTCCACATTCTTTGTGGCCTTCATTTTCCCACCACCATCTTCCAGCTCTTAAATCTTCGCCATCTTTGATAGCTCTGGTACAGGGTTCACATCCAATGCTCGGATATCCCTTATCAAGTAACTTGTTGTATGGTACATTATTTTCTTTGATGTATTTCCAGACTTGATCCCAAGTCCAATTAATTATTGGATTAATTTTGAGTATATCATCATGTTGAGTATCAATCTCAAACATCTTTGCCTCATTTCTATTTGATGTCTGATCTCTTCGTAATCCGGTTATCCATCCATCGAGTGTTTTAAGCATCTTATTTGTTGGATGCACCTTTCTAATTTCACAGCATAATTTTCTATTCTCTACAGAATCATAAAATAGATTCATTCCTTTTTCGTGAACCATCTGTTGCACTTCTATTGTATCAGGAAATAAGACTTCAAACTTTATGCCATACTTTTTTCTGACATCATCCATTATGTCATATGTTGCCTGTGGTAATCTTCCTGTATCAAGTGTAAAGAATCGAAATTCCGGATTAACTTTTATCATCATATCAGTGATTGCAGCATCTTCTGCTCCAAAGCTAGATGCCTTTGCGATTCTTGGATGTAGATTGTCTGAAGCCCATTTTAGAGCATCTTGAGCGGAATTAATTGTAGAGTTTAGCTCATCAAGTTCTTTTTGAGTAAATTTAGTCACAATTTATCATGACTTGGTTAGTTTTATAATGATTACGAGGTAATTTACGATCCTGAATTATAAACAACTGGAAATAAAAAAGAAAAATGGAAAATGAGGTATTTGTTATAGTATTTCCATCAATATTTGGAAAAAATAAAACAAAGACACTGATATCAAATATTAAAAAAATTCTAAAGATTCGTAATCTAAAATTTGAGAGTATTACAGTCGATGATGATGTAATAGTAGTAAAAGCTGATGATCCAGTAATTGCTTCCTCAACCATCAATACATTATTTGGCATTAACCAAGTAGCTATAGCAAACAAAATTGAGAATGAATTTGATTTAGTTATTTCTCAGATAAATAAAATTGGGAAAAATTTAATTCTCAAAGGAGAGAAGTTTTTAGTAAAGGTTGAAGGAAGTCCCAAAGGTTATCTACCAAAGGATGTTGAGATTGCAGCTACAGGAAAAATTATTGAGAGTACAACTAATCTTGGAATAAAACCTGGAACAGAAACTAAGCATGACAAGTTATTGTATACATATCTGACAAAATCAAATGCATATACATGCATTTTTGTTGATCAAGGTCTTAATGGAATTCCTAATGATTTTCACAATGAACAAGTTCTTTGTTGCATATATGATGAATTATCTGCATTAAACGTAATTGAAACAATCAAAGAAGGATTTACAGTAAAATTAATCATTTGTTATAGAGATGAATCAGAACTTCAAAATCTAATAAAGATTCTAAATCAAATTTTACCATTCACTTTACAATCAAAGATAGAGTTAGAGTTTTTACCTCTTCCAACCGATCTTGAAAATTATTTGCATTTTGTAGATGTTATAACACAAATAGCAATTGAGATCTCTAAAACAGAAAAGATTACACATGTTTCTCTACCAATTACACCGTTAATTTTTCCAGTAAAATTCTCCGATGAGTTACAACAAAAAGTGTTTAAAAATTCTATCATACCGATTACTCCTCTAGGCGGTCTTGATGAGGATATCCTCAAAACTGCAAGACAAATAGGGATTACCAAGTTTCTATCAAATATTCAAAGGCTTCAAAAAATCAAGCTCCAAGAGAAAAGAATCAATGTACAAAAAATAGTACAGGATGCAATAAAATCCAAACAAAAGATCTCTATCAAACTAGGCGCAAATAACATTCATGATATTCTTGATTCGCTTGGTTTAGAGCATTGAAAATTTAAACGGCTTGATTTGTTTTTAGCATATGAAGAAGATAGGCGAATTCATCTATCCGTGGGGTAATGGTCATTATTCAAGAATGATGAGACTAAACAAAGTCTTACCAGATTTTGTTGATGACTATCAGATTCACTTTTCTACAAAATCTCCAATCTATGAAAAGCTAGTAGAAAAATTTCCTGATAAAAGAGAACAGATTCATGAGATTTTGATGCCAACTCCCATTGATGGAAAGATGGGTCCAAGTCTTTCTCTATCTATGTTAAATGTAGCACTGCCAATTTCAAAAAATCCTCCTCTTATCAAACAGATTTCAAGCTATCTAAAGGAAGAACGTCGGTTATACGATACAGAAAAGTTTGATCTAGTAATTAATGATGGAGACATGGGGTCTAATGTTCTAGCATATAACAGAAATATCCCCAGTTTATTTGTCACAAATCAATTTATGCCAAGATTATGGAAATCAAGATTTTATTTTTATCCATCACTAGTTTTTGTTGCAAAACAGATTGCAAAGGCTACTAAGATTCTTGTCGCAGACTCATCTCCTCCATACACAATGTGTGAGTATAATCTGAATTTCCCTGAAAAAGTCAAAGAAAAAGTAATCTATGTTGGAAATTTTACTGCAGAAAAAAATTTAGAATCTACACCAAAAAGTGATCTTGAGAAATTAATTGTTGATAAAGAATTTGGTTATTGGATGAGAACAGGAAACAAATCAACTAATGAAGGCACTGGTCAAAGATATAATCAGGTCTTTTCTGATAATGAGATGAGAAATGAGCGTAGAATAATTTCTCATGCAACAAATGATCCTTCAATTGATTCAGTTTTGGGACAAGATGGAAAAAAGTATGGAATTACCGAAGCATTAGAAAAAAAGATAGATTGGATTCAAATTGATGTTGGTTTTCTTTCAGAGCAAGAAAAAGATTCCATCTTGGAGAAATGCAGGTATGCTGTGATTAACGGCTCTCACACAGTTATGGGTGAGATTTTGGGAGAAAAATCAAAACCAATTATCGGCATGCCAATTTATGATGAGCATACAAACCAACTTGCGTGGGCTCAAGAGAAGAAGTTAGGAGTTTTAGCAAAGAGTACCAAACAAGTAATTTCTGCAATTAAAAAAATAAAATCAGCTTATTCGTTGTATGAAGAAAATCTTGCCGAATTTTCACAAAACTTTGATGGAAATGGTGCAAAAAACACCGCATTGATAGTTTCAGAATTTCTTGAAAAGAAGAAATAATACCATTTTAGAATAATCAATGTTATCTGGTACGCGGTATTTCGATGGGCGAACTGACCGCAAGGGATGAAGACATAATCCGCGTACCAGATGCTGTTTTATTCAACATTGATCGAAGAATTTGGGAACGCTTTTATGGAAAACATTAGGTCAAGTCAACATTGGTAAATTGTCCAGAATGTACAGCACGGGAGAAAAAAAAGATCCAGCAAAAATATGAAGATGATACTCTCGAAGAAGAAAGAAACAGAGATGAATTAAACAAATTATTTGAAACAATAGAATTTCCCATGAAGATGGATACAAGAACTAAACACTTTGTGTGTCCAAAATGTGGTCTTTATGCAACACGAGAGCAGGTTGGAGATATCAGAGCTAGACTAAACCAGAAAGAGTACACCAAAGCAGATAGACAGTATGACTATCAAGAGTGGTGGCAAAAAAGTAAAAAAGAAAAACAGCGTCTTTAGTGTGATCTAATATGGTAAAAAAGAAGGAAGACATTCCAAAGTGGGTCACTGATGAGATTCAGAATGCAAAATTTGAAAAACCATCTCCACAGACAAGAACAGGATACATTTTAGAGATTTATGATAAAGATGGCAAGATGGATACTCAGCTGTATGATCCAGTTGAAGATGGCAGACATATTGTAACAATGGATCTGCCAAAAAAGCTAAAGACTTCAGACTTGGAGAAGGGAGTTGTCTATGAATTCAAATTTGACATGCTAAAGGCACCACTTAGTAAAAAAGTGGTAGAATTTTTGCAGAAAGAAAAAGAGATTGAGATGAATGCAATCTATCAGTTTAATCTCAACAGTCTTGAGCTATTGGATGTTGGTTCTCCAGAATCATCTGATGATTCAGAAGAGTAACTCATTTTTTCATTGAATCTAGTTGTTTCTTAAATGCTGAACCAATTATAGGATTAATTGCATAGGGGATAGTATGTTTTGCCCATACCGCTGCTCGTACAATAGATGGTACAATAATCTCTAATCGTGAGGATGATGAAGCCCTTACAACTGCCCTTGCTACAGTTTTTGCAGAAAGCGAAGTAGGAGAATACTTTGGCATTGTTTCAAATGACGGATGATCAAAGAAATTTGTTCTAACCATGATTGGGCTAACAACGGTAACTCCAACACCAGTATTCTTTAGCTCATGTTTTAATCCCTCTGAGAATCCAAGCATTGCAAATTTTGATGCGCAGTATGATGCTATTCCTGGAAGACCAAAGCTTGCTGCAACAGATGCTACATTGACAATGTGTCCAGATCTTTGTTTAATCATAGAAGGAAGAAAATTTTTGATGCAATAAACCATGCCAAAATAATTTGTTTTCATTTGAGATTCTATTTCTTCAATAGATAAATCAGAAACAGAACCATAGATTGCAAATCCTGCATTGTTTACAAGTATGTCGATATGGTCAAATTTTTCTAAAACATACTTGGACATTGATTCAACTTCGGACTTTTCTGAAACATCACATGGATAAACCAATACTTTATTCTTAAACTGCTCAAGCTTTTTTGAGACTAGTTCTAATTTTGCTTTATCTCTTGAAACCAGTATAATTGATGCACCTTTTTTTGAAAATTCTATGGCAGATGCTTCACCAATTCCACTTGATGCGCCAGTAATGAGAACAGTTTTGTTTGTGAAATTCATTTTTTTAATTCAAATTTCCAAAAATAAAGTGCTTTCTATTTTATTTCAGGTTTTGTATATTTACTAAGTGCCAGCTTTACTAAAAGAATCCACGTTACTGCTATTGGAACATAATAGGTTGCAATACGCCACCCAATCACTGCATTCCATTCTATGCTATTTTCTGAAATTTCAAAATTAAACGGATCCAAGTTGTTTAGATATGCGACAATTCCAAATTCTGCCAATCCTGAACCCCCAACTGTTATTGGCAAGTTTCCGATAGCATTTGCAGCCATTACAGCCATCACAGAATCAAATACGTTAATGAAAAATCCAGTACCATGAGCTATAATCATAAATGAGATTCCATAGAAAATCCAGGAAAGTAATGATAGCAAAAGTCCGTTAACAAAAACTTTCTTTGATTCTTTAGTTCTGAGATTTTTTCTACTCATTGTACATACTTCTTCCATCCACATGTTTGATTGTTGAATGTATTTTGCTCCTTTTTCTTTACCAAATCTTATAACAAGATTTGAGAGAGATTGTGGTACTTGGAATGTCTTTTTTGATGAAAGAAAGAATAAAACTAGCCATAATGTCGTTACAAAGATACTAGTAATCAAAACAATTGTTGCTACAACATAAGCCCCATGAATTAATGCAATAACTCCTGCCATGATTGATAAAATTCCTCCAGCTAATACTTCGGTTACAATATCCATGATGGCAATCCAAGATGCCTTTGATGGTGAAACTCCTTTTTTGTGTAACCAATAGATGACAACAAACTCTGCACCAACAAACATGGGGGTTGTAAATTTGATAAATTCGCTTCCAATTCTGACTCCAGTCATCTTCCATATGGAGTCAATCTTTCCAAGATAATTTCGCGTAATATAGCTAAACTTTATTCCTTGTAGTCCAAGTTTGATAAAAATCGCTGCTACTGCTCCAACAAAGGGCACAACACCCATGGAAAAGATATCATCAAGTTGAATGTCAAACTGGATAGCAATTATGATTATTGGAATCATACTTGCAGGGATTGCAATTATTCTCCAATTCATTAATGGAATTTTTATGGATTCAAATATAAGCGAATAATAGACAATATCGCGAAGGATTGAAGTCAATTTTTATTGCAGGCACAGCTGGTTCTGGAAAATCCCTGCTTACATCTAAAATTAATGAATACTATACAAAAAATGGAGCATTTGCAGCAGTACTTAATTTAGATCCAGGTGTCGCAAGTCTACCATATAGTTGTGATATTGATGTGAGAGATCATGTAGATATCGTTTCAATTATGAAAAAATATGATCTAGGACCAAATGGCGCAATGATTATGGCAAACGATTTGATAGCATCAAAGATTGATGATATCAAGCTAGAAATCGATAATGTCAATCCTGATTACTTGATTGTTGATACACCGGGACAAATTGAGTTATTTGCATACCGCTCGAGTGGTCCATTTCTTGTTCAAAATCTTACAGAGGATGAAAAGATCTCAGTATTCTTGTATGATGGAGCATTAGTTACAACACCAATTAATTTTGTTTCAATTGCTCTTTTGTCAACATCGATAAGATTACGATTGGGACTACCAACAGTTAATGCATTGACAAAAATCGATTTGATTGGTGAAAAGATAAAAGACATTCTAAAGTGGACATCCAATTTGAGTTCATTAGAAAATGCTATTGCATCTGAAACAGATGGCGAAACGTATACTCTTGCATCAAACATTTTACGAGGTTTGAATTTAGGAGGTTTTGCTCAAGGTATTATCCCAATATCAAATGTAACTGGTGAAGGAATGGTTAATTTAGAAAGCTCGTTAAGTAGAATGATAAATCTTGGAGAGGAGATTGAAGATTAATTGAACAGGGTATCAGTAAAAGCACCATCATCAACTGCAAATCTTGGGCCAGGATTTGATGTATTTGGCTTGGCACTTGATGCATTTTATGATGAGATCACTCTAACAAAAATAAAGAATGGAATTAAAATTATCAGCTCAGACTCTATCCCTTTGAATGTAGAGAGCAACACTGCAGGGTTAGTTGCCAAATACATGATGAAAAAATTTAGAACCAAAGGAGGATTGGAGATTAAAATCAAAAAGGGTGTGCCTGCAGGTTTTGGGATGGGTAGTAGTGCAGCATCAGCTGCTGCAACTGCAATCGCCTTTGATAAATTATTCAATCTAAAATTAGACGGTAATGCCTTGGTGGAATATGCTGGTATGGGTGAAAAAGCAAGTGCAGGTTCAATTCATTATGATAATGTTGCAGCATCGGTTCTTGGTGGATTTGTGATTGTGAGGACTAATCCGCTAAATGTCATAAGAATAAACCCTCCAAAAGATCTAGTTTGTTGTGTTGCGATTCCTAAACTTGATGTTCCTGCAAAAAAAACCAAAGTTTCAAGAAGTGTAATTCCAAAAAAGGTTGACCTAAAAGATTCTATCAAAAATCTTTCAAATGCATCTGCTATAGTTTCAGGATTTCTTTTAAGAGATTCAAAATTAATTGGAACTTCAATTCAGGATGTAATTGTAGAGCCTGCAAGACAACATATGATTCCAGGATTTTCAAAGGTAAAGAAATTGGCACTTGATGCAGGTGCATTTGGCGTAACAATCAGCGGAGCAGGGCCATCAGTGATTGCTTTTACATCCAAATCAAATAATGTTAAAAAAATCAGTGCTGCTATGGAAAGAGGTTTTAGAACAGCCAAACTTGAATGTAAGACAGTTGTATGCAAACCAAGTATGGGTCCTAAAACTCGATAGTTATTTGAAATGAAAAAGGCTGTTGTGATCTTTAGTGGCGGAATTGATTCAGTGTGTACTGCTGTTCATCTAAAACCAAATTTTCAATTGTATGGGATTACGTTTTCCTATGGACAGCGTGCAGATCAAGAGATTAAAATTGCAAAAAAATTTTCAAAATCTCTTGGTTTTAAGGAACATAAAATAGTCAATATTGGATTTATGAGGGATCTTTATGGTAAAACAAATGTTCTTACAGATTCAAAAAGAAAAATTCCTCAAAAATTTGAATATTCTATTGTAGTGCCAATTAGAAATGCAGTTTTCTTATCAATTGCCTCTGCATGGGCATATACTCTAGGAGCATCCCTTGTAGCATACGGTGCGCATAAAGGAGATACTAACTATCCTGATTGCAGACCCTCTTTTGCTAAAAAAATTGAATCTGCTTTTAATGAGGGCGAAATAGATGGGATTAAGAAGAAGATACGAAAACCACTAGAAGTTTGGTCTCCATACAGAGCAGGACTATCAAAAAGTGATTTAATAAAAATTGGTCAGAAAAATCTTGGGTTAGATATTTTTAAAACATGGAGCTGTTATGAGAGTAAAAAGTTTCATTGTGGAAAATGTGAATCATGTAACAACAGAAAAGTTGCTTTTGCTACAGCTGGAGTTACAGACCAGACAGTATATCTCTAGTATTTGTTATCAAGAATTTTCTTTTTGAGGATGAATCCCCTAATGACAATATACCATCCAAGGAAAATTCCAGCTACTATTGAATAAAATATCCAATTAGCCATTGATTCAACCTGGCCTCTTATTTCTGGTGCAAGATTAACAAAATCTTTAGAGTGAACTGTAATTCCTTCCCAAGACTCTAGGGCCGCACTTTGACCTACAAGAGCTGCAATGTCACCCAGCATAGGATCAGTAATTTCTCTTGCAACTAACATTGAGATTGCTAAAACGATTGCAAATTCAATAGCATACCAAATCCAGTGTGGCCAAGATTCTTTTGGAATGTGAATGTTATTGTGTACGCCCACAAAACTCGTCTTAATAACTCGGTATTTAATGTTTAATCAGATCTAAAATTGTTCAGAAGACCGCTTTCTGATCATGGCAACGACAGATTCTCGCTCATCCTTGTTTTCGTAAATTCCTCTGAATGCACTAGTTGTCATTCTTGCATCATTTTTGACTCCTCTCATCTTCATGCATAGGTGCTCGGCTTCGGCGACTACAACTACTCCTTTTACACCCTGGGCATGTAGTTCATCTGCAATATTTTTTGTAAGGCGTTCTTGAATTTGGAGTCTCTTTGAGAACTTCTCCACTAATCTAACCAGTTTTGAAATTCCAAATACTCGTCCATTTGGAGAATATGCAATGTGGACTTTACCAAAAAATGGTAACATGTGGTGTTCACACATAGAGTAAAACTGGATATCTTTTGCAACAACTACGTCAGAGTCTTCAGAAAATTGTACAGATAATTCTGAATCAGAGTCATATCCTGAAAAGATTTCTTTGTACATGTTTGCAATTCTTCTAGGAGTCTCACGTAATCCCTCTCTTGTGGGATCTTCTCCTAGTTCGATGATAAGCTCTCTTACTAGTTTGTGAACTCGTTCTTCGTCCATTTCGATATTTTCAGACGATTCATCTACTATTTGAAGGATTCCCAAATGTTGTCATGGTGCCCCAATGATTTTATGTAATTGAGGAACAACTCTTACTTCATCATAGTAAGGTACCACTACATCATAAAATGCTAAAAGCTGTTCTAAGGTTGGTTCGGAAATTCCATAGGTAGGTTGAATGATAAATCCAGAGATATCATCCTTTGAAATTGTAGAGAAAATTCGCTTTGATAGTTCTGAAATTGTTTCTTTTGTGGTCTTTGAGCTAACTACAATTTTGATGTATGTCTTCTTTTTTGAATTAACGGCTGTTCTAAGACACTCAAATGCATTATCTAAGAGAGTTGGATAATGTTTAGAATCGACAAAATCTGATTCTTTGGTTTTAAATTCAATTTTTATGAAATCCATGTATGGTAAAACATGTTGAAATTTTTTTGCATCAAAACATGATGATTCCAAATATGTGAGAATACGTTTTGATTGGATGTGCTTTGCAAGCTCGGCAACTGCTTCATGCTGTACCAACGGATCTCCACCTGTGAAGTTTACTTTGTAAGTGTGTTCTTTTAGTTGCTCATCAATCATCTTGCATGCATCAGAAATAGAGTATTCTACTCCCGAATCCATAGGAAGTGATTCTTTGGTATCACAGTAAAAGCAAGTGAATGGACATCCTGCCAGTCTAACAAACATGGTCTTTGTTCCATAAAGGATGCCTTCGCCCTCAACTGAGGTGAATATTTCAAAGATTCTTACATTCATGGAAAAGATAATCTGGTTGATTATTTATTCAATGAGTTCTATTGCAAGACTGGTTCTTTTGCATAGAATAGTCCAGATATGAAAAATACTACTCCAAGAATTCCAATAAGACTACCAACAAATTCTACGGTATTTTGCATTTCACCTTCAAAAGGAGCCCATAGTAATGCCATCAAAAAACCCACCACTATCATAGGAATTCCAACCCCAACAGTGATCTGTTTTGATGCCATGATGACAGGACAATATGAAAATTATATGAAGTTTGTGTTAAGATGATTTTTGTAATTCTTTTACATTATCTGTCAGAACACGTAAAAGTTCTTGTGCTGACTCAAATTCTCCATCAGTCAACATTGCCTTTATTTCATCAACCATTTTTTTTGCTGAATTAATTGAATCAGTATCAATACCATCGATTCCTGACAACCTATCAAGGATTTTTTCTATTTGAGATACTCTGGATTCTATTCTATCAGATTTTGTTAATTCAAATTGCTTTTTTATGGAGATTATTTTGCGAATTTTCTCTACAATTTCAGTGGTTGATGAAGCATTTGAGAGGTCTTCTCTTGCATCCTCTAATTCTTTGATTACTTGATCGGGTTGACCAAGATTCTTTGCTTGTTCTATGAGTCTGTCTAATTTTTCTAGATAATCATTGGCGTAATCTCTTGCTCTATCAGATGCCTTTTGTGATGCATAATCACGCATGGATTGATTTGCATCAGAGCTTAAGGATTTTAGCTTCTCAAGAGTATCATATGCTTGATCATAATTACCATCAATTATCTGGGATTTTGCAGAATCAATCAGACTGTTAATTTCTGAAAAGTTAATGTCGACCTTTTCTCTATTGGCGATATTTTTGAGACTGTTAACATATTGAATGATTCTTTCTAGATTTCCTTTTAGTTCTCGAGCTTTTATAGAGTCAACAGTAGAATCTGTTTGGGCAACAGAAGGTCTGTCAGATAGCATGTGGCTAATTTGTTTGAAGATTCTCATTGCTTCTTGGAAGTGTTTTCTAGCTGAATCCACATCCTGTTTTTTGATTGATTCTTCCAGTGCATCTGCTTCAATAGAACCTTGACGAAGTAATTTTTGAATATCATCAGATACTGTATCCATTGAGGAGATCTGTCGTTTAATTTGGTTTTCTGCCTGGATTACTAATTTTAGTAGAGCGCGGGGATCATCCTGAGCTTCTGCATTTGGAGATACACCTGCAAAAGTGATGCTTGCAACAAGGACCAATAGGGCATAAGGTGTTAGTTTATTCATTGTTCTTCCTCCAATTTTGACTTGAGTTTAACTAGGTTTTGTAAATCCTTCTTCTCTATATCAATAACACCATATCGTTCCAATCTTTTAACTGCACGCCACATAGTAGTTCTTGGCTGTAGGAATTTTTTACGTAACTCACTTTCAAGTGCCTGTCCTCCATTCTCAAAGAGGAATGTGACAATTTCTTTATCGTCTTCTCTTAGATTGGGTCTTAATTGGAAAATTGTTTCAGCGTCAAGTGGCTTGTCAGATACACTAGTTGTTGCAGTGGTTTTTTCAACCTTTGGTGCTCTCTTCTTTGTCTTTTGAATAGCAACTGCACCACCAATACCTGCAGCTGCAATTCCTGCACCGATTATTACTAGAGTACTATCAAAGGATGAGCTTTGAGATTGGGGTGGAGTAACTGGTGGGTTAGTTACTGGAGAACTAAAGATATAGTCAATCTGGTTTTGTCCAGAAGGAAGTGTAATTTTTGATTGTTCATCAATTGTTTCAAGACTTATTGGAATTCCGCTCATTCCTACTATTACTGAGTTCTTTGGCATTAGAATTCCAAAATTAGAAGGTGCCTCAATTGAGAAAGTCCAGATTCGTCCTTCTTTAGATACAAGATCATGAATATCATAATTAACTAAAATTGTTGAAATTCCAAAAGTCTCCACAGTGGCCGTATTTTCATTAACACTGCTTAGTAAGAAATCCCCATCCTCGCTTTGGGCTACAAAATTATCAATAGTATTTCCATATAGTTTTACAGTAAAGTCTGGCTCTAAGGGATCTACCTCAATTACTGACATCACATGGGTTGAACCGTCAGGATAAACTGTAACATCAAGGGCTCTAGTAGAAGAGAATGAGTACTGAAGAGGCATCATAACTGCCACGATAATCAATCCAGCCAGGATAATTGGCGCTCTAACCATCGTTTGGAGGATACCCTCAGTCCTTACAAAAAGCATTCCATCTTCTAGGGTAGGCTCTTGCCTGTGAATAGGTTCTAGTTTTTGCTTCATCATGGCTTAATACCTTAGATTCATTGACTCCACGAGATTCTGGAATCTTCTAAATTCTTGAAAGAATTGAAGTCCCTTCTCTGTAATCATGTAGACTCTGTTTCTATCGTTTTTGACAGACTCTACTAATCCTGCTGAGACAAGTTTTTCGCACTTGTCTAATACAGCATAGTGTGATAGGTTGGCTCGACGGGAGATAGCTGAAACAATAACCCCAGTGCGTCCTCCTTCCATAGTGACATCTAAGATATCACCCATGATGCCCATTTCGGACCTGTATTGTTGTTTTGACATGGACTAGTATACGAGTGCAGTGTTTATCAGGTACATTTTGAAACTTTATAGCGGAACGCAAAGCGGAACACGTGTTTCACATCCTGAAATTCCCTAAAAATCAGCATTTTTGGTGCGCGGAAATTAATTCAATGTCAGATTTTTATAAAAGTACTGGATTTAGGCACAAAAATTGATACATTGATTTTTTCTTATTTTTTTGCAGAAATTTTAGAAAATCAGTCTGTTGATTTTTTCTATATAAGGAACAGGATCATTTCTCGCTGTCCCTAATCTATCAAATTCAGCATATTAGGCTCATGGTAAAATCAAACCAAAATTTCCGAACTGGGTTGATGATTGTCTTTATGCTTGCAGCATCTCCGCTGACTATTTCTCAAGTTCAGGCAGAAAATACTGATGATTCAGGCATGGATTCAATAAAAGAAATTCCCAAGTCTGCAATTGTTCAGAAGGAAAAGGTTAGAACTATTCTAACTGAGCGAGTAATAGACGGAAATCTTCAAGTTAGATACTTTGAGGTCCCTGAAGACTATACAGATGAACAGATACGAAAAGCATTATCGTTTGAAGGTGAGACCCTAGGATGGGCATTTGTTAATGCCAAAGCCTACAATGCTGGAATTGTGCTTTTTAATGGAAAAGCAATCAAGGTTGGAGAAAATGCCTGGAGAATGACTTCACAAGGGGCAGTAGAACTAGGAGGCAGACATCTAGATCTTGAACTTTCAGGAAAGATTAGAGGGCAGAATGTAATCCTTCATGGAACTGCTTCAAATGAGGAACTCACCTATAAGGTGATTTTTTCAGGAAAAGTTGCTTTGGCAGGAGAAGAAAACACATTTGCTATTGCATTTGTCAATGCTGGTCTTCAAGATACAGATTCTGGAGAAACGATTAGACTCTTTCAGTTAGGGGAAATTCAAGTCAGATCAGACAATCAAATTCATTTGGATGAATTTAGAAAATCGTTTGTAGTGGACTAACCATCCATCTTTTTTATTTTTGCAAAGTGATTATGACTTTGTATCTTTAATAATGCCAAATAATGAGAATCACAATAGTGGGCAAGTATGTTTGATAAATTTAAGAAAAAAGACGATGATGCCGGAGGAGAAATGGTTGAGGAAAAACCTCAAGATTATCAATCTGAAAGCGAGTCTGAAAAAGAGTCTGAAACACGTGAAACACCAAAAGAATCTGTAAATTCTGATCTCGGTATTGGTGCATTAAAAGACAAGAGAGCCAGACTTGATGAGGCAATCGATTATGTGGGTTTGATGATAAAGAATCTCAAAGATAAGAGAACTGCTCTTGAAAAAGAGGTCGAGGATGAATCTGTTGATATTAAGAATTTGAAGGAAAAGCTAGTCAAAGTTAGTCAGTATATTGATGAGGAAAGATCAGGATTACAAAATCTAACTAGGAAGAGGCAGCAAGTTGAAACAGAGGCAGATGAGGTTGGCAATATGATAAATGAGCTAAGAAACAAACTTTCAGGAATAGACAAAGTTGTAGATGATGAGGGCTCTATCATCAAGCGATTTAAAGAAAATAGACCAAATTCTGATAGTCTGTAGATTTTGAAAAATTTTTACATAAAACGTGATTGTGTTCCAGATTGTACACTATCTGATTCTACTGGAGTAGTTGGGAATCTGGAATCAACAGATGTTTCTGCAACTGCTGCTGCTTCTTGGAGAATCTTTTCAGTCTCTTCATTTGAGCCTGTATCAATTCCGAATGCAGAGTCGCCAGAGAATGAGTCTGTCATCATTCCTCCAAGCATTTCTGCCATCTTTGAAATCTCAGCATCTGCTCCTGGCATGAACTTTGCCAATGAGGACTTCATTCCTTTCATCAATCCGATTGTTGGCATGATTGTGACTATGGTGTCACCCAAGTCATTTGCAGTTGAGAGTCGGAGTTCTATCTGTTCTAGAGCAATTCGTGCATTTCCTAAGACTTTGGAAACTTTGCGAATTTCTGCTAATTCATTTGATAAAACTTTGCTAGTATGAGTATCATGTGCTTGTGTAGCTTGGACAATTCTTTGGAAGAGTTTTGCATCTCTTTCGCCTAGTTTTGTAAGCATTCCATCAAGTTTTGAAATTTGTTTTTGTAATTTTTGAATAGCCATTTGGACTCTTGGTTTTAGTGGTCCCTTTGGCTTTATGGTCTCACCTATTCTTTCGGTGATTCCGGGAGTTTGTGGTTTTGACCATTGTGATTGGAAATTTGTCAACGGAGGGTGCTGTAAAAATTTGTTCTTAATCAAAGAAGTAAATTATGCTTAACAATCAGCAAAGTTTAGCTAACTAAATTTTGATTGTGTGTGATTCGCTTTGAGGATGGATCTTTTTGATATGTTCAGTTATGGTAGATTCGTTATTTAGTAATTCTCCGCATAGTGGACATTTTGTCATTTTCTTAGCCACCGAGAAAAATGTATTTAAATATTGTTTCTGATGGATTTGAACAGTCAGAATGGAAGAAAATTTCTATCTTCTCCAAAAAATGGCGAAATTCGTTAATTTTAGGCAAGTAAAATCTTTTTATCTTTAATCATAGTCACTCTCAATCGATTTTATGACTCAATCCGCATCAAGTGAAAAATGTCATCGATGTGGAAAGGGCACAATGTTGACTGATAATGAATCAGGCGAGATGTTTTGTTCCAAATGTGGTTTTGTAGCATCTGAACGCTCAGAACAGGAAGGTCCTGAATGGCGTTCTTTTTCAAAAGATGATGGAGGTGATCGTGCAAGGGCAGGAACCCCTACATCGTTGGCAATGCATGATATGGGACTTGCAACTGTCATTAATCCAATCAACAAGGATGCTTCGGGAAAGCCCCTAACTGCATCAATGAAGAGTACCATCGAAAGACTTCGAACATGGGACAGTAGAAGTCAGGTACATGAGCCAGTTGATAGAAACTTTAGGCAGGCATTTTCAGAACTTGATAGATTAAAGGACAAGCTAGCCTTGTCTGATGCAGTAATTGAGAAAACTGCATACATCTATCGAAAGGCATTGGATAAAGGTCTAGTCAGAGGTAGATCTATTCCGGGTTTGGTGGCTGCATCCCTTTATGCTGCTTGCAGAAATACTGAAACTCCTAGGACTTTGTCAGATGTTGCAAATGGGATTAACATTAAACGCAAAGATGTCGCAAGATGTTATCGACTGTTACTAAGAGAATTAGATTTGAAGATGCCAGTGGTAGATCCCATTAAAGGAGTTTCTAGAATTGCATCAATTGCAGATCTTAATGAGAAGACCAAAAGAAAGGCTTTGGAGTTTTTGAAAGAGGCAACTCGAATTGAGGTTTCTGCAGGAAAAGATCCCATGGGATTGGCAGCAGCTGCTCTCTATTTGGCATGTGTGATGATGGGTGAAAACAAGACGCAAAAAGACATTGCGCAAGCTGCTGGGGTAACAGAAGTAACCATTCGAAACAGGTACAAGGGTCTCAAAGAAGCATTAAAGCTATAGATTATGAAATTAATTGTTGGTGGATACATTGCAATAATTATTGGGATAGTTGTTGCTTTTGGAGTATTTACAATGGATGCTCCAGAATCCAAGAATCTATTCTCAGTGACTCTAGCTGAACCAAATATGTATCAAGAAGGAGTCTATACTAGTTCTTTTGAGATATTTCCGGGAGAATACAAATTTCGTTTTGTTCCAAATGGAGACAGTCCTCAGATTTTATCCATAAAGTTAACTGGAGAGAATTTTTCATTTTCAGAAGATTTTGATTTACAGGGAACTCCTCATGAATCAGGCGCTGCCCTATACTATACTTGGGATTATCTTGGAGAAAAAGAGTTTCAGATTTTAGAGGAACAGGAATTAGAGATAATCATCAATCCTAATGGAAACACTATGGGACCAGTTTCAATACAGATAGTAGATGACAAAATCTAAGGTGGCGTGATCCCCCTTCTGCAGGACGTTGAGAGATTTCCTCTCTAGGCCAAGTTGACACATTCGTGTTCTTGGGTCCGCGTTTCAGTCCTGCGGGACCACGCGATGTTAGTCGATAGAAATTATATCCATCGGCATTATTTCTTATACGTTTTCTTTGTATTTAAGATTTTGTGATGATAATTACACATTAGAACTACTTTTATTAAAATTCTTCACGGCTAAATTTAAAAATACTCTTGGTTTTTTGGGATTCCGTATGACTATATCAGAGTCAAGCTGAATGATGAGAATGAATCTTCAAGGAAAAGTTGCTTTAATCACTGGAGGAAGCAGGGGTATTGGTTTTGCAACAGCAAAGTTGTTTTTAGATTCAGGGGCTGATGTAATCATCACATCAAAAAATTCTAAGACACTTGATGATGCAGCAAAGAAACTAGGTGGATGTTTTGCCGTCTCTGCCGATGTTACAAAGACTATAGAAGTTTCAAATGTTGTCAAAAAGGGGATTGAGAAATTTGGAAAAATCGATATCCTAGTTAACAATGCTGGAATTTTTCCAAGAATAAAAAAATTGCATGAGATTGAAGAGTCAGATTGGAATAATGTAATTGATGTAAATCTTTCAGGACCGTTTCGTTATACAAAAGAGGTAATTCCACATATGCTAAAAAACGGTGGAAGTATTATCAATATTTCATCAGATGCTGGTCTAAAGGCATATCAGGATTTTAATGCAGATGCATACTCTGCATCAAAAGCTGCTTTAATCTTACTTACAAAGACATGGGCTCTGCAATATGCTCCCAATAAAATTCGAGTAAATTGCATTTGTCCAGGAGTGGTAGATACTGATATGACTGCCCCGTTTATGAGAACAGAAGCTGATAGGGAATTTATGAATAAGGATCATCCAATTGGAAGAATAGGGACTCCTGAAGAGGTGGCAAAAGCAATCTTGTATTTTGCATCAGATGATTCAGCTTGGACTACGGGAGCCGTTTTAGCAGTAGATGGTGGCGAGTCTGCAAAGTAATCCTATTAATAGATCCCAAAGGAGCTTGAAATATTGACCATAGAGAGAAAAAAGAAGGCAAAGCTGATAATTTTGCTTGGGGTGATATGGTTTGTTATTTCATTGCCATTACCATGGATAATCAACAATCCCGAAGTTTCTCAATCCTCATTTAATACAATTTTAGGAATTATTGGAATTATGTCAATTCCATTTATCATACTAGGAATTGTTTGGACCCTAAAGCCTGAACTAACAACTTGAGATGTCTATTTTAGAACCACCTGTAAAATTACTACTTCCAGAACTTGTTATGGCAATTGATGCAGCCCAAAAAGCAGGTCAAGCAATTCTCAAAGTTTACAGTACTGATTTTTCAGCTGAAACAAAAGATGATGATTCTCCAATAACTGAGGCCGATTTGAAGAGTAATGAGATCATCAAAAAAATTCTTTCTAAAACTGGGCATTTCATTTTATCAGAAGAGGATGATGATGACATGTCAAGATTGCAGGAAAGAAAGCTTTGGGTAGTAGATCCGCTAGATGGGACACTTGACTTTGTAAATAAGACTGGAGAGTTTACAGTTATGATTGCACTTGTGGAAGATGGGAAGCCGGTCTTGGGTGTGATATACTGGCCAACTCAAAATACCATGTTTGTTGCACAAAAAGGAGCAGGTGCATTCAAGTTTGATGATGATACTTGGAGTAAGATTTCAGTTAGTAGTGTGTCTGATTTAGGAGAAGCAGTAGCTGTTGGTAGCCGTCATCATTTGTCAGATGAGGAGAAGAGTTTTTTGGAAAAATTAGGAATAAGAAAGTTTTCTGGAATAGGCAGTTCGCTGAAAGTTGGAATGATTAGTGCTGGAGAAGCTGATGCATACATCACCACTACAAACAAGATGAAAGAGTGGGATTCATGTGCTTCATGTTGTATCATTCATGAGGCAGGTGGCAAGATGACAGATATGCTTGGAAATGAAATGATTTACAACAACGAGGACGTTGGACACCAAAATGGATTGTTGGTAACTAATGGTAGAATTCATCAAAAAATTTTAGACGCGTTTAAAAAATAGATTATTGGATGTAGTATTCTAGGACAGATTTAGATCCGTTTCTCTTAATTTTGAGGGTTAATGATTTTGATTTATCGATATCAATCAGTTCTGCAATATTTTTTGGAACCAAGAGATAGACACTTTGTTTGATTTTTGTTGGTTTTATTGCGATTCCCATCTTAGATTTACCTTAGTTTTTGCTTAGGAAAATCTAAGATAATACTAAGTGTTTGTAATCAGATTACATACATTTTACAGATTTTCCGAGTTCTAATATCTATGAGAATACTATTTTCATAGGAATTTTATAGGTGTACCAGTTTTAATTTGGTAATGAATTCAAAAACAATCTTAGGCCTATCCTTTGCAGCAATATTTGCTGTTTCAATGATAGCAACGCAAACAGCATCTGCTGAATCAGATTATTTAGACATCACAAAAGCCAAACTAGTTGAGAAAAAAAATCATGTGAATATGCACATTAAAGTTGCAGGAAATATCAATGACGGAATTGATCCCATCACCAATGAAGGATTCTTTGGTTATGCAGCATTAACAGATGATTTCAGTGGGGTTTTAGCAGTAACATATCATGAACCAATTGTTGATAGTGCCGAACAGCCTGGTTGGCATGCACATGTTGTAGATTTGACAACAACTACTTCTTGTGGAAGTGGATTAGCAGTAGCATCTGCTTCATTTGACGAACCAGGACACACTTCAGTGACAAGAAACAATGTGGTAGTAAACCAAGTTTCTCCTGACGATGTTGGAAACTTTAGTGGAGTTTTTGCATCCTTTGAACTTACAATTGAATCAGGTGAGGTTTGTGTGAATCCAGTTGATTTCTTCTCCTAACCTTTTCTTTTTTCTAAAATTAACTAATTAAAAATTAGAGCAAATTCTTTGATTTTAGATATTCTTTGATTCTGTTTGCAGATTCTTCTAACGTTTCATGTTCTGCATCAATAACTAGGTCTGCATTTGGGGGTGCCTCATAAGGATCATCAATTCCTGTAAATCCCTTGATTTCACCGGCTCTTGCTTTTTTGTACATTCCCTTGACATCTCGTTCTTCACATTTTGCAAGTGAGCATTTTACATAAACCTCAGAGAATTTATCTCCTGCATCTACAACTTTGCGAGCATTTTCTCTATTTTCAATATATGGACTGACAAGTGAAACTGCAACTGGAACCTTGTGTTTTAGAAGCAATTTTGCCAAATGTGCCACCTTTTTGTTGTGCTCATCTCGACCAGCTTTTGAGAAGTCTTTTGGAGATAACCACTCTCGCAGTTCATCACCATCAAGCATTGCAAGGTTTGGAATGTCTTGCTGGAGTTTTTTAACTATCGTAGTCTTTCCGGAACAAGGAAGTCCGGTCATCCATAGAACAAAAGTCATGTATTTTACAGGCACAAAAAACGCTTTAAAGACCTTACGAAAGGAACCAAGTGGTTTTTTCCAGATAGTCGATCTCTTTTATCATATCGTCTATTTTTTTGCTAATTGCCATGACGGAACGGAATTGTTCAAACATCTCCTGCTCCTCCTCCTTTGATAGGACCTCAGTAGATGCTTGATCAAAGAATTTGTCTTCCTTTTCGAGATGATCACGGAGATAAATTGCATATGTTCGAAGAAACCTTGCAACTGGTTCCCTAGCATCTTCACCATTCTTCCATTGGGTCAGGTGTTTTGCAATGCTGCTTGCAATTCTTCTCCCAAACTCATGTTCTATCATGAATTTTCTTATCTCCTCTTTTAGATTTCCATAACTTGCAACACATGCAAAATACGAATCCTCCTCTCTTGAATAATGAATTGAATCCAAAAATTCTGAAATTATTATCGTGATCTTTTCTATATCAGAAAAAGGAATATCCCTTCCTGCGTAAAGTTCCACCTGACACTTGTCTACAATCTTTTCCAGTCGACGGATGTGTTGATGGTCTTTTCGTAGGGTGTCTGTTGCACTCAATATGGGTCTATCTAAAGTTGTAGGCTTTAACTTGTGTTGATTGTAAAAAGAGAGACGTTTCCAGATTCCTTGGAGTATATACCAAAGTGCGGCTTTGCCATACCAGTTCCATAGTATCCCTCAGGTCCTCCCAATCCAAGCCTGATGATGTAGTTGCTGTCTTGCTTGATTGGTATAGATATTTGCTCAAGTGAATGTTTGCCAATTTTTAGGGACTCGTATCTTAGATTTCGTAGCTGATTCTTTACCGTACCGTTTCTTTCCTCCAGTACAGCCTCCATATGTTCATGGCCGCAAAAGATTACAAAATTATCCAGTCTTTTCTTTGCATGATTAAATGCAGATGTTGCTGTGTAGTGGTATCCAGCATAGCTGAAGAATTCAAAATCCTCCTCTGATAGTCTCTGCCAGCATTTCTCATATAGCCAACTTTCATCACCTGCATTTTCTGGAGTAATCATAGTAGGATCCAAAGGACCACCATGCACGCAGATGATCTTGTTTTTTTCATCAATGAATTCCTGACGCCCAATAGAACCATCTTTGTTTTTCTTAAAGAACGATAGATCATCTTCAGTGAGTATCTTGTGTGCATGTAAACTCTCAAATGAGCTACCGCTTACCTTTCTCCGATACAAAAATCCTTCATCGTGATTTCCATTTACAGATTCAAATGGATATGATTTTGAGAGCTCTGAGAATTTTTCTAGCACCTCCTTTGGATGGGTTCCTCTCTCCAAGACATCTCCAAGATTTAGAATTCTTGAAAACTCTCCAAATTTTTTCTTAAAGGATTTATCATTTGCAACTTTGAGTATAGACTCAAGTGCTGAAAAATCTGCATGAATGTCGGTGATTATTAGATCCATCTCTGTATCAGTTGGTTACAAGTTGCTAAACGATTATTTTGATGTATAGCGTGAAGTAGAACATGTCAGAGTTAAGAACTCAAATCAAATATGCATTAGAGAAATTTGACTCGTTGTCTCCAGAAGAGATTGTAAAATTTTTGAATGCAATGAGTAACGAGTTTAGGACAGATATTACTAGAGAATACTTGACAGGTAAAATTGCAAAGCTTGCTGACATTAATGATGATAATGAAAAAATCACATACTGCAAGCAGTTTAGGCCCTACTTTGATTGGTATCTAAGTGGTAATTAATTAAATTCCAACACGGAATCGATCATCAATTGTTTTACCGAAGTGGTCCCAGGTTTGAATCAATAATGCCCTACTCAATATAGTTTAGAATTTTGTCTACTGGTCGATGGATCCGTTAATTCAAGATGCTATAAGGAATCCCACTAGTGAGCAAGCATCAAGTGTAATGAGCGATATCACGCCTGATATCCTCAAGGATACCATGCCATCAATTCTTCACAATCTAGATTCGGGTGTACCATCTGAAGAATTAGCAGAGAATACAGTCGATGGAATTCTTACCACAGTTGAAAACACAGTTCTAGGAGATGCATTTGATTTAATGTATGATAAATTTGGTGAAAGGATAATGGATATGGTATTCAATGGAGCATTCTTAAAAATATTTGAAAAAGTTTCGCTGCTTTTTTCCTAGACATCTAAAGAGTCTTTGAGGCCTTTGTATCTATTTCGAATAGTAACTTCAGTTACATTTGCAGCTTCGGCAATATCCCTCTGAGTTTTATCTTCACCATTTTTTACACATGAAAGATAAAGTGCAGCTGCTGCTAGTCCCATTGGATCTTTTCCTGCAGAAACTTCATTCTCTTGTGCCTGTTTGAGAACCTTGATTGCATAACGCTTTGTTTTTTCACCAATTCCAATACGGCTTGCAATTCTTGCAACACATTGAATTGAATCAGTAACTGGCATTTTTAGGTCTAGTTCTTTTACAAGCAGGCGATAACATCTTGCGATATCTTTTCTTTTGATGTTTGCTGCCTGTTCTACGTCTTTGAGGTTTCTGGGAGTTTCTGTATCACGGCAAGCTGCATACAATGCAGAGGCCATTAATGCAGAAATTGATCTTCCTCTTACAAGTCCCTTCTCCAATGCCTTTCGGTAGATATAAGCTGCTTTTTCAATTACAGCATCAGAAATTGCTAGCTTGTCTTTGAGTCTGTTAAGTTCTGAAAATGCCTGTCTAAAGTTTCTATCAACTGGTTCATGTACCTGGCTTCTACTGTCCCATGTTCGAAGTCTTTCGATGGTACTCTTCATTGATGCAGTTAATGGTCTTCCAGAAGCATCTTTGTTTACTGGGTTGATAATTGTTGCAAGCCCCATATCATGCATTGTTAATGATGTGGGAGCTCCTGCTCTTGCTCTGTCTCCATGTTCATCCTGTGTAAAGGATCTCCATTCAGGACCTGATTCTTGTAGTTTTTCTGTTATTACAAAACCACACTTGGAGCAAAACATCTCGCCTGATTCATTATCAGTGACGAGCTTGCCCTGTCCACATCTTGGGCACATTTCTTTTGGGTTTACTTTTTTTACCATTGTATCACGAGGTAGGAATCTTTAACAAAGAGCTATTTAAAAACCATGAATTTTTTTGGGTTTTACCCTATTCATGGCTAGAATCTCAAAATTCACGAAGACACAAAAGCCATACATGCCTATTCAATCATGGTACAGGAAGAATGTCGCTAAGAATTCTGCTTATTCTGGCAATTGCTTGTATTGTGACACCTGCATTTGCCGATACAATAAAGCACTCACTAGAAGGCGGAATGGATATTCAGATAACATCTCCTAATTCAGTAATTATCGGTCGAGATTTTTCAGTGTCTATTCTGGTGGAGAATAATGGTTGGGAAGATAAGAGAGATGTTCTGTTTGTTTTCAAACCAGATGCATCGATTACTCCAGTTTCATCAAATCAGATATTTATCGAAAAGATTGAGGCCGGTGGATCGTATGGTTCTACATTAGAATTTTCGGTAAATGATAATGCAAGAGATGGAATGCATTTTCTAAATGTAGATTATTCCCATGTGTTATTAGCAAATAATGAAACACCACAGAATCCATTACAAAAAAGCATTGCAATGGAGTTAGTTGTAAAGGAGCAACCAAAGATAAACATTCACACAATAACACCAGAATCAATATTTGCAAACGCAGAGTTTCCATTTACTGTAGAAATTATATCTGAAGATTCAGACATTTTAGATGTAACCCTGCAGATACTTCCTCCTAATGATGTAGAGTTTAGAGGTGAAACCATGCACACCTTTTCTAGCATACAAAAAGATAATCCAATTAGTATTACTTCAAGAATTTTAACTCCAAGTGATGAGATAAACACCGAATACAAAATTCCTTTTCAAGTAATCGTCCAGTATAAAGATGACGCAGGTGGAGAAAAATCAGATTCAAAAACAGTTTCTATAGTTATGCGACCGAGAACATTTTTTGAGCTAACTTCAGACGGAGGTTTTTGGATTGGTGATTTTTTTATTGCTCCTTATGTTAGTCTTGGAACGATAATTGGGATTCCTGTAGGAACAATTATCTCACTTGCGATAAGAAGATCGCAAAGAACTAAAAAGAAAAGAAAAGTAAAAAAATAGAAGCTGATTATATATGGATTCAAAAATTAAATTTGTACTAGTTATTGGAATATTGTTTTTTTCATTAATTCCAAATTCATATCAACATGGAATTGGTTCTGAAACTCTCCCTCCAGTTCCATTAGGCAACAAGCAAGTCGCATTTGAGGTTAGTTCTTCAAACGAACTTAATCCAGAAAATCCAAACAAAGAATTTTCTTTTTCTTTGTTTGATACCTCAAATACAATTACGATTAGAGACGTAACATATCATATCAAGGCACAGAAAGGAAACACATTCCTCTTTGAGGATACATTTGAGAGTAAAAATGGCATTTTCATCATGGATCTTGTTGAGACAGACTCTCAAGAGATAGTAATTGAAAAAGAAAAGCAGGGAAGTTTTTTTGATACCTTGATTGGAGCAGAAAAGGACGTAATAGTACTGAAAGGGGCGGTTTTCAAGACCGGTGGACTGTACAGTTTTGATGTTAAAATTACTACGGCTGAAAGTTTCTCAAATGTACTAAACCCCCCTATAGAATACAAAGTCGGCATTTCTGTTCCAGATAGAACTTTTTACAAAGTTAATGACCCAAACTTTGGCACTAAAGAGATTAGTGTAATTACCTATTATGATGAAATTGAGGATTTTCAATATGACCCAGCTACAAAGGCAATTACATTTTCAATGCCATTTCAATGGAATACAGACAACATTAACCAGACGTCTGTAGTTCACGAGGAGATAACTTTCTCAAAGACTTTTGGTGATTTGCTGGTAGCTGAATATGATGCATTTGTTAATGACGTAAAGGTTGCAGAACGTGTTGTAACAATTGATGGTTTTTCTGAGATTCAGAGAATAGTGCACATAGTATTAACAAAAAATGATTTGTTAGAAATCTTCCAAGCTAAAAAGGAAAATTCAGAATATATGCATTTTAAGTTGGTTCCAACAAAAGATGCTCCTCTTAGTACGGTTACGGGAAATGGACAATATAGGATAACCCTTGATTCGGAACCAAAAGAGATCAAATCAGGCTCAGAAATAAAATTTATTTTTGATATTACAGATGTATTTCTAAAAAACCGTCCGGTGGCAGTAAGTTATGACTTGATGTTAATCCATAAAGAGAATGTTGTATTTTCAACAAGTGGAATCAGTACTGATTCAAAAGAAAAAAGAAATGAGGCAATAGTAGATATTCCAGAAGGAGTTTCAGGGCCAGTAACCGTACAGTTTTTGAACCTTGGTGGAAACAAACTTGGAAATGTTGGAATTCCAGTGGTGGTAGATAGAATACAAGTTGATGAGATTTCAATTCCAGATTGGGTGAAAAACAATGCGGGTTGGTGGTCAGAAGGAACGATACAGGACTCTGATTTTCTCTCTGGCATTGAATTCATGATTAAAGAAGGAATCATTGGAGTTCCACCAACCCAAAATCAACTAGGTGGAGACCATGGAATTCCAGATTGGGTGAAAAACAATGCGGGTTGGTGGTCAGAAGGATTGATCAGTGACAAAGAATTTGCTAGTGCCATTCAATTTTTGATAGAAAGGGGAATTGTGTTAGTTTGATTCTTCAGCGATGGTTTCATCTCTTAATTTTTCAATTTCGCTGGTAAGTTTGGCCAATGATCTTTCTATTCTACTAAACTCTGCTAATGCATATGCATCCATAGTATTTTCAAATCTATGCTTTAGCAGTTCAAACCCATTATTTATCACAGTTAATGGGTCAACTAACTCATCTAGTTCCTTACGATCAATGGTTTTAGTCTTCAATAGATAAATTAGGTGTGAATTTCATATAACCTTCTCCTTCCAAATTTGGAAATGGTTCCAAATGATGGAGTGTTTACCTTTTTTTGATGACTGCGACTGAGGCGATCACTATACCTATAATCCCAGTTACAATTCCCACAGCTCCAAGATCGAAGTTCTGACTAGAGTTATTTTCTTCAATTGAGTTTAGTCGGGATTTTATTGTCTCCAGCTCAGATTGTATTGTTTCATGTTGGGAAAGAATTTTTTCATTTTGTCTAACTGGAAAATCTATCTGCTCGCGGTTTTCTACTTTAGGCGGATGCATTGATTTACTCACTATGGTGTCATCAATTTTTCCAATAATGTTGATTTGATAATATCCATCAATTGTAGGATTTACTAGTCCGAAATATTTTCCTGGAATGTTATGATCCTCTAAAACATTGAGGTTAATTTTTTCTTCCTTGTATACAAGTTCCATTCTAAAGTCTTTACGCAGGTCTGGTATACCTTTATTCTTATCAAATTCTTGTTCATCAAATTCTTTTGTTGGATCTAACTTACTAATGTAGAGTTCAATTCCATTAGTTTCGCCTGACACAGCTGGTTCGTTAATCCAACCTATCTCTAGTCGATAATCCCCAACAGAGTCAACTGTATGTGCATACGCATTTGAGATCAATGGAATACAAAGTAATGAGATTAAAAGAAGTTTCACAGATAACATGTTTAGGATGTTACCATCAAACATTAAAAATGTTAATATGATTTTTTGTTATGAGAATTATTCGATTATTGTACCAATTAAGAATCAGCATACATTGAAACTTCCCATGCAGTTGGGGTTTGTGCAAAGGCAACATATTCTTTGTATTTTAGGTCCATGTATTTATCAAGAAAATCTTTTGTAAATACATCTTCAAGAAATCCCATATCGCTTTTTAATGCATCAAGTGCTCCCTTTAGAGACACAGGTAAAGATCCGATTTTGTATTCACGCTTTTTTTCAGCAGATAGACGATAGACATTTTCTTCTACTGGACTACCAGGATCAATTTTTTTCTTTATTCCATCAAGTCCTGCTAGTAATAATGCAGCCTCTAAAAGATAGATGTTGGCAGTTGGATCAGGAACACGGTACTCTATTCTTTTGCTCTTCTCTTGATTCCTATAATACATTGGAACTCTAATTGCGGCTGATCTATTTCCCATTCCCCAACACATGTTAACTGGTGCTTCAAATCCAGGAACCAGTCGTTTGTAAGAATTTGTAGTTGGATTAGATATTGCGCATAATGCTTGTGCGTGCTCTAATATGCCTCCTACATAATATCTGCCAATTTGACTTAGCTGTGCAATATCATCGTCAGGATCATACATTGCGTTTGTCTTTCCATTCCAAAGGCTTTGATGGGTATGCATTGCAGATGCATTGTCTCCGTAAATTGGTTTTGGCATAAAAGTAGCAACTTTATTTCGTCGTTTAGCTTTTACCTTTACAACATTTTTTACTGAAATTATATTATCTGCCATTGCTGTCATTTCATCGTATACTAGATTAATCTCACATTGACCTGATGTTGCCACTTCATGGTGTTCAGCCTCAATTTTTATTCCAAAGTACTTGTAAAGATCATCACAGATGTCTTTTCGAAATGTTTCAAGCGTATCTTTTGGTTGTGATGGGTAATATCCTTCTTTGATATCAATTGCAGTACTGATATTTCCTTTGGCCCAAGGGGATTCTTTTGATTCAATGGAATAGCCTGATCCACCATAAGAATGAGTTGCTGCATATGGTGAAGGATAAACATTGATTGTATCAAATACAAAGAATTCTACTTCAGGACCCCAGTTGGTATGGGTTAGTCCAGCTTCGGCAAGTTTTGCACTTGCTTTATGAGTAATTCCGCGTGAATCCCTGTTGTATCTAGATGATTCAGTTGTATTTCCTTCATACAGATCACAAATGATTCTTGCATTTTTTCTGTGACCATTATCATAATCAGGAGGCAGAATTCTAAATGTTGATGGATCAGGTTTTAGTATCATGTCTGATTTATTGACAGCCTTAAAACCAACAATGGAGCTTGCGTCTAGTTTTTCTAATCCATTTTCAAAGTTTTCTTCTGATACCGCATAGCTTGGCATTCCCATTCTATGTAATTCGCCAAAGATATCTACAAACCAGAAATCAAGAAATGAAATGTTTTCTTCCTCTATGGTTTTGAAAACCCCGTTAACATCCATCTGATTTATGGTTGAATTCTCGTAATTTACCATTTGTCGTTAAGTTTGTTTGAGCTATTGTAAAGACAAATCTTAGGATTCTGGAAGGTCTTGTTCCTTTCTACCATGAAGGATTTTCTGCATTTCATCTTCAAAGAAGAATTTTTCTCCAGAGAATGGCTTTAGATCATCAATCCATATTGCATTTTCATCATATTTTGCAAAAAATGGAATATGAACCCATTCAGGATTTCTTCCTTGCAAAATTCTTAATACGATAACTTTTTCGCCGTTAATTTCTGATGCACCAAGTACATGGATTTTGCCAGGAGTAGCAGACATGCTAGGGCCTCTAACTGTTCTTGCAAGACCACTTACTTGTCTGTATGCTTTACGGAAAATTTCATGTGCTTTAACTAATGGAATTCCAAAGTAGTGCTGTGCTCCGGTATCACGAACTACAAACATGTAGTATGGTATACATCCCAATTGGACTTGGGTTCTCCACATGTCTGCCCAGACTTGTGGATCATCATTAATGTGACGTAGAATTGGTGATTGGGTTCTAATCTGTGCTCCGGTTTTTCGAATTCTCTTAATTGCTTCTTTTACAGCCCCTGTCTTGAGCTCTGCAGAGTGATTGAAATGTGCCATAAATGCAAGATGTAATCCCTTATCAGAAACTCTTTGAAGCATTGCAAGTGTTTCTTCTGCATCATCGTCTGTAAGGAATTTGTAAGGCCAGTATGCTAAAGATTTAGTGCCAATTCTAATTGTTTTGAGGTTTGGTATATCGGCATCAAGAAGAGAATTAATGTAAGTTGAAAACACTTTTGCCTTCATGATCATTGGATCACCACCAGTAAACAAAACATCTGAAATTTCAGGATGTTCTCTTACATATTGAACAAGTGAGTTACTCTCTTGCATTGCAAATTTTAGCTCATCCATACCAACAAATTGTGGCCAACGGAAACAGAAACTACAGTATGCATGACATGTCTGGCTTTGACTTGGGAAGAACAAACAAGTCTCTTTGTACTTGTGTTGCATTCCATAAAGCTTGGTTCCATCTTTTAGTGTTGGTACATTAAGCTCCATTTGACCTGCGGGGTGTGGATTAAGCTCTAATCTTATATCGTTAGCTACTTTTTGAATCTCTTTTTTATCTGAAGAATTTTTTAGAGTAGTTGCCATCTTTTCGTAGTGTTTAGGAATCAACATTCCTTTTTGAGGAAAAGTTAAGACGAACATGGAATCTTTTGGAACGTTATTCCAATCAATGAGTTGCTCTACAACATAATTATTGGTTTTAAAAGGAAGTACATTTCCAACCACTTCCATCTCAAATTGTTTTTCTTCGGAAAATTCTTGAATTTGAGGAAGCGTACGAAAGTTTGCTAAAGTATATGATTTGATATTTGGTGATTCCTCTACACTCCAGACAGACTCTGAACTTTGCATAGGATGGTATAATTCAATACCCTTGTTAAAGGTTAGACATTTGGGACCTAAAAATTTAAAAACAGAATTAGTTGTTTGGGCATGAATTTTTTGGTTATGTTTTAAAAATGGCAGTAAAAAGAGATTATAGATGGCAGAAGGCGAAGTAGTGGAAGCAGTAACAAGTCAAATTTCAGAGTTTGAGACTATTTCTGGGCTTTTAGCCTCATCTGAATCATTACAGATTGCATTTACAGTTCTGATAGTCGGCATTATAGGAATTGTAACAATTTACAGGAAATTTTCTCAATGGACTAGAAGTCAAAAATTTCACTATACTAGGCCGCACATTGCAAGATTTGTTCGAGTTGCTGTGTTGCCGTTTTTTGCCATAGCGCTTGTCTCTTCCACTAATGCTTATATCCAGACTTTTGAGTTATTTGATGAATCTGCAGGTATTGATGATGATCATCTTTCTGCAAGTGAAACTTTTGCAAAAATTCTCAACACAATGAATATTCTAGTAATTGGATATGCAGTAGCTCATTTAATTCCGATAATTTTGAAGAAACATGAGGCTTCTAAACTAGAGTATGAAGATTATGAAAACTGGAGAGAAAAGAAAGGATTTGAAGATGATGAAGGAGATCTTTTTCACAAAATGTTCAGATGGATACCTCCAAAACATACACCGGAAGATCTTACTGACGAAGAGTTTCAAGAAAATCTAAAAACTGAAGCTGGAATAAAATACCTTGAGTCATTTCACACTTCAAAAGGTGCATCAATTGGTAGTTATGAACAGTTAGTTAAAGATCCGTTTGAAGAATGGAAGAGATCAGAGCGTGCAAAATACCAGAAATATTATCAACAGTGTGTTTCAGGAGATAACGAAGCTGGGAAGAAACTATTACCGGGAAAGAAAATTGAAGAGATTTATCAAATTGACATATGGCGGGAAGAAAAAAGAGTTAATGATTATGATCCAATTATTGCCGGTGCAAAACCTCCAGGCTATGCAGAACAAAAGAGAAAAGATTTACCAAAGTCTGTTTCTCAGATCCTACCATTAGGAATTTTTGCTGCAATAGTCTTAGGTGTAATCAGCTGGTGGGGTGTTGACCTTTGGGTTTTAGCTACAGCAACTGGTGGATTCTCTATTGGGTTGGGTCTTGCTCTCCAAGAAACAATGCAAAATTGGTTTGCCTACATACTAATTAGAAAAGACAGAATCGTAGTAGAAGGAGACAGGGTTCAGTTAGAATCAGGTTTTGGTGGGTATATACACAAGATTACTTCCAGAGTGACATTTGTCAGACATGCATTAAATGAATCAATTGCAATTATTCCAACAAGACAGCTGGTTAATGCGCAGATTCTAAACTATTCAAAAGATTTGAAGATGGTTCCTGCGATGGTCAATGTTGGAGTTTCTTATCTAAATGATCCAAAGCAAGTAGCATCAATTTTAGTCAAAGTTGGAAAACGTACAATGAATGAAACGGTAGATGAGAAAGGAAAGCATCTTGTATTACAGAAAAGATGTCCATACATTGACATTAACAAGCCAAGTTGTGGCTGTGATAAAGCTCTACATGTTGATCTTAATCAGCCAATTGTAAGATTTAATGAATTTAATGATTCAGCACTTGATTTTACAGTCTGGGTATATGTAAGAGATTATGGTGCTCAATTCAAAACTAAAACAACAATGAGGATGATCATGTATGAAGAGTTCAAGAAATATGACATTAGAATTCCATGGCCAATTAGAACTGTCTATCAAGGCGATGAGAAACGTGAGGCAGAAGAGATAGGAAGACTAGATAGTGAACGACGTAAAGTTCTTGATGATTATGGTCTTGGCGATATTGGAAAGGGTGGATCTGAGGAATGATTTCTCTCAAAATTTAAGAATGCCTGTTTCATCGATGATATATTGACAAAAATTGCCGTAATAGCGGGAAACTCATCAGAAGTTCTTGCAAAGAAAATTGCAAAAAAGATACATGCGCAATTTGTTAAAACAGAATTAAAATTATTTCCAGATGGGGAAAGCAAGATCACATTAAAGAAAATTCCAAAAGCTGAGCATGTTATTGTAGTACAATCAACCTATCCTCCAGTTGATACCAATCTGATTCAAGTGTTATCATTGATCTCACATTCACAGCAATTTTCAAAAAAAATCACCTTGATAATTCCATACATGGGCTATGCAAGACAGGATAGAGAATTTCTTCCTGGAGAAATAATCACTATGAGAGTGCTAGCAAAATTATTCAAGGCAGTCGGAGTTACTAACTTGATTGTAGTAGATATTCACAGTCTAATTGGTCTAAAGCATTTCAAAATCAAAAAACAAAATGTATCGGCAATTGCCGATCTTGCAATGTATTTTAAAAAGCTAAAGCTGAAGGATGTTCTCGTGGTGTCGCCTGATCAAGGTGGAAAAGACAGAGCAAAGAAATTTGCAGAGAATCTCAAAGTTGAGCATATTGCTCTATCAAAGAAGCGAGATAGAAAAACTGGAAAGGTGCAAATTATCAATTCAAAGTTAAATCATGTAGTAGGAAGAGATTTGATTCTTGTAGACGATATGATTAGTACAGGAGGTAGTATTATCAAGGCTGCAGAATTCTTAAAAAAGCAAAAATGCGGAAAAATTTACGTTGCATGTACTCATGCTTTGTTGATAAATGACGCTGAGGCACGTATCAAGAAAGCTGGTGTCACACAGATAATTAGTACAAACACAATTCCAGGCAACACATCGATAGTAGATATTTCAAATACTATTGCAAAGGCAATGGTATAATGCCAGAGAGTTTTTTCATAGTCTCTAAAGATAATTTGGAATTAGCTACAGATGAAGTAATCTCAATTGTAAGATCCTATGACAGATTTGCAAAGACTCAGGTTTTTTCTAATATTGTAATTATTCAATCAACTATTCCATGGCAAACAATAGCTAGACGCGCAACCTTTGTAAAAATTGCAGGTCTATTACTCAGAAAGTTATCAAATTTATTTTTAGATGAAGATAGTTATCTATTGTTACAAAATTCATCAACGTTTTCATGTCGTGTGATAAATCTTTCATCAGATTCATCTGATACGACGGAATTAGAAAGAGCTATGGGAAGTATGATTTCAAAATTTTCCCAGTCAAAAGTATCACTAAATAATCCTGATGTAGTTGTTTATTTGATCTTTACAGAAGATCAAGCATTCTTTGGTTTTTCTCCGAAATTTGTCAAGGATGAAAGACCAAAAAAAGTTAAGGGTCATCCCCATGAACTTGATTGGAAGTTGTGTAGAGCTATGATTAATCTGTCGGGAATAAAAGAAGATGAAACCATTTGTGATCCATTTTGTGGAACAGGGACCACGCTTTTAGAGGCAAGTAGTATGAAGATAAACTCTATCGGTATTGATTTTGATAAAAAGATGTGTGACGTTTCAAGAGAAAATGTTAAAGCTAATGGATTCAAATCAGAAATTTATAATGAGGATTTTAGCTATATGGATAAAATTGTAGATTCATTTGATGGAATTGTAACTGATATTCCTTATGGGAGAGCATCAAAAACATCTGAAGGTCCAGAGAAGTTGCTTGAAAAACTAGTTAGTAAGATTCCGAAAAGAAAGAAGGTTGCTATAATGTGTAAGAAAGGAACTGAAAAGAATCTAAAATGGAATTTTGCAAAGCGATATGAAATCTATAGGCATAAAAGTTTGACAAGGGTAATTTTGGTAAAATGAAATTAGTTTTCTTGGGAACATCTGCAGCGCAACCTACGGAAAGGAGGGGGTTATCATCAATTTGTCTAGAGAGAGATGGAGAGATATTGATGTTTGATGCTGGAGAAGGAAGCCAAGTTTCGTTCTTAAAGTCAGGTTTAGGATGGAATAAACCAATGAAGATTTTTGTAACTCATCTTCATGGAGACCACTGCTTAGGAATTTTGGGTCTGATCCAAACAATGACATTGCAGCATAGAACAGAAAAGATAGAAATTTTTGGCCCAAAAGGAATTGATGAGTTTTTATCAGCAAACATTAAGATTCTGAATTTTGGTTTGTCGTTTCCCATTATGGTTACAGTAGTAGATGAAGGAATAGTTGTGGAAGAGAGAGGATACCATGTTTCAGCATCAAATGCGTTGCATTCTACACCTGCATTTTCATTTGTTTTTCAAGAAAAAGATAAGCCGGGAAGATTTTTTCCTGAAAAGGCATTAGGACTTGGTATACCAGAAGGAGAGCTCTGGCATAAGTTACAATCTGGAGAAAGCATTAGCATTAATGGAAAAACATTCAAACCATCAGACGTCTTGGGAGAAAAAAGATCAGGTAAAAAGATTGGCATATCTGGGGACACAAGACCTACAAAGCAATTAGAAGAATTTTTTAAAAATTGTGATTATCTAACCTTTGACTCAACATTTGATTCAAGCTTACAACAAAAAGCAAATGAAACTTTTCATTCTACAGCATCTGAAGCTGCATTATTAGCAAAAAATGCTAATGTAAAAAATCTAATTTTAACACATTTCTCGGCAAGATATAGTGATGAGACACTACTAGCAGAAGAAGCCAGAAAAATTCACAGCTCTGTTATAGCTGCTAAAGATCTTTTAGAGATTGAGATAAAATAACATGTTTGATATTATTAAAGACAAGTTAAAAGAAACAAAAAAGATAATTTTTGTTACAGGTGCAGGGATTTCACAAGAAAGTGGTATTCCTACATTTAGGGGTAAAGATGGATTGTGGAGAAAATACGATCCAATGCAACTGGCTACAATAGAGGCATTTTATGAGAATCCAAAGCTGGTATGGGAATGGTACGAAGATAGGCGTGGAAATATTCTTTCTGCAAAACCTAATCCAGGTCATTTTGCAATGGCAGAAATTGAAAAATTCAAAGATGTAGTCGTCATGACTCAAAATATTGATGGTCTCCATCAAAAAGCAGGAAGTTCCAAAGTACTAGAGCTTCATGGAAGCATTATTAGAATAAAATGTACATCTTGTGACTTTGAAGATGATATTATTACAAAATTTGAAGAGGTTCCTCCAAAGTGCCGATGTGGGAAAATTTTAAGGCCAGATGTAGTATGGTTTGGTGAACCATTACCACAAAAAGTTTGGAGAGAGGCAATGATTGAGTCAAGTAAATGTGATATTATGATAATTGCCGGAACCTCGTTAGTGGTTTCTCCAGCAAATACTTTGCCAATTTATGCAAAACAGAATGATGCGATGTTAATAGAAATTAATCCAGAGGAAACAATAATGTCATCTCAGATGGATTTATCCATAAGAGATACTTCATCAAATATTTTGCCAAAGCTTCTGACGTATATTCAGTCTATCCAGAACTAAAAACGCCATTAATGGATGAATCTGTATTTCCTGCGGGATTAAAAGCTGATGCGGAGATCTTTCCATGATCAGCATGATCAACTATCATGTCAATAAAATGTGGTGTGTTTGCAGCGTCTAGCACAGTAGCTTCAAAGCTTGATGAGAAGAATTGTCCAGTGAATAATATTTTTTGTTCATTTCTCATTGTTACAGTAACGCTCAGAGTTTTTCCTGATGTGTCTTTGTATTTCAGCTTGACAGTATCATCTGCCTGTTTTTCTGTAATTAGGGATAATGTTTCATAAGAAATAGTTTGAGTTTGTGGGGTTGTTACAACAGTTGGTGCATTAGTTGTGGATGCCGATGGTGAGCCTGCACCATTTGCGTGTCGTGACACTGCAGGTGGAAATTCAGGTTTGTCTTCTAGTTTTCCATGGAATTCGATTTCTTCTAATTCTTCGTCTTCTAATTTGGTTGGAATAATATTTGGAATATTTTGTTTTGAGAGAAATTCTTCAGAGGAGTCTTTTATGTCAGTAATCTTATTGTTGACTGTATTAATTGAAGAGTCAACTGTCCCACCGATTTTTTCAACTGTTTGTTTTGGAACTTCACCTACGTTATTTTCAATGTAATCAACAAGGTTTTGGCCTCCAGGAATTACATCAATAGCACCGGGCATAAACAGAAAGCCTCCTACAACAAGAATAGAACAAACGATTGCTATCTGTACTTTCATTTTCTCTAAACTATATGGAAATCGTCATTTTACATCAAGACTGAAAATTTTGATCTATTCGGCTTTAATTTTATTGAGTTAAGAGACTAACCAATCGATTATCTCCTGAATGCTCTCGGAATACAGATACACCTTGATTGGACCCAAAGGAGATTCCTCTGCAGTCTCACATAGTGCTACCGTATTTACGAATGCAGCCTGTTTATTGAGATAAAACCAGGTTGAATCATAATCTAGATTTTTTATTAATTGTCGTCTAAAACTGCTTAGACTTTTCCTTGAGTGAAATGTATCTGAAATTTTTTCGATGGTATCAAGATTGATCGAGGTTGCCTTGATTTCTTTTTTAGTGGATTTAATTTTAGAATTTGGTAATACGTTGGTAACAGATAAAATCACTTTATCTGGATCCTCAGATGAGTATATTGGGCAGTAAGCTTCTATCTTGCATCTAAATGTAGGCGTCTTCATTTATTCAACCAGCTTTTGATAGTGTTGTATGCACGATCAATTAGTTGTTCTATTGATAAATTGTTGTTTGAAATTGTCTCATCAGCAAGTGCAATGGAAGTACTAATGCCTACTCCAAGCTCTCTTGAATCTCTTTCATCAAACTTGCCTCTATTATCAGGATCATCACTTCTTCCTCGCTTTGTCAGAAAATCATAACGTGTATCTGTTGAAGCATGTATGGAAAGAATTTTTAGCTTACAAATTTTTTTCAATACCTCGATTTCAGCATTTGATCTGATTCCATCAACAACTATAACATCAGAATTGGATTTCATAATTTGTGGTTCAATTAATTTTGCAATTGCTCCTTGACCATTTTTTTCTCGTAGTTCAAGCATGAGTTTTCCCAAGTTTTGTCCTGTCGGTTCAAGATTTTTTTTCTTGGCTTCTTGACGTACTGCATCACCCATATTGATTATCTCAAATCCTTTTTCATTCAAACCATTTGCAATAGTAGATTTTCCAGCTCCGGGCATTCCAGTTAGGCATACGATTAGTTTGACCAATTAAGAAAAGTAAATTCGTCTAGTCTATGAAGCTACCGGAAATTATTATAAACAATATATTAAAAAATTCATGATGAGAAGTTTTGTTGCCATAGAAATAATTAGTAAAGAGATAATTGATTCAATAAAGAAAATACAGTCAGAATTTAACATCAATGCAAAACCTGTTGAAATTAAAAATATTCATTTTACATTACAGTTTTTGGGAGAAATTGATGAAAATAAATTAAATCAAGTAAAGGATGCTTTAGAAAGAATTAGTTTTGAGTCCTTTGATGTGACATTTACAAATATGGGAGCATTTCCTAAAGCAAAATTCCCCAGAGTAGTGTGGATTGGAGTTGATGAAGATTCTGGGAAGAATCTCATAGAATTGGCCAAAAAGGTTGAGAGTTCACTATCACCTTTAGGATTTTCTAGTGATAAACCATTTACCCCTCATGTTACAATCTTTAGAATTAAAAACAGGCCAAATGATATAACAGAAGAATTGAAAAGATACAAGAATGTACGTTTTGGAATTCAAAATGTACAAAATTTTAAATTAAAAAAAAGTGAGTTAACTCCGTCTGGTCCAATTTATTCTGATTTACAAGTGGTGTCAGCAAGACCATGAATCAGATTTTAACAACAGCACGCAAGAGTGTAATTCCTACAAAAAAACTTGAAAATGAAAAAAACTCAGTTGCAAAACTTGCGTTTAAGCTTGTAATCTCTCAAATAAAAAAACATTCTGAAATTCTTGACGTTGAGTTTGGCGGATCTTATGCCAAAGGCACTTGGATATCTGCAGAACAGGGAGGTGATATTGATATTTTTATAAAATTCAAAAAAGAAACTACAGAAAAAAAATTCATAGAAATATCGAAAAAGGTAGGATTTCAAGCACTAAAAAAATTTCATCCGTATGTAAAATATTCAGACCATCCATATGTTGAAGCAAAAATAAAGACAACTAAAGTAAATGTAGTTCCGTGTTACAATGTAGAGAAAGGAGAATGGAAATCAGCTGCTGATAGAACCCATTTTCATACACAGTTTATGCTTGAATCACTTTCAGGTGAAATGAAAAACGATGTAAGATTGCTAAAGAAATTTTTGATGAATAACGGAATCTATGGTGCTGAAATTGCAAGACAGGGATTTAGTGGATATGTAGCTGAAGTTCTCATTTGGAATTTTGGAAGTTTTGAAAATGTTCTAAAAGAATTTGCTAAAATCAGTGTAGGGCAAATTATTGGAAAAGCTACAAAAGAGTTTGATACTGTAATTTCTATTTTGGATCCTATTGACGGAAATAGAAATTTAGCTGCTGCCATATCAGAAGAAAACATAGGAAAATTTGTTCTCGCAAGTAGGGAATTTCTTAAAAAACCATCAATGCATTTCTTTAGATCAAGAAAAAGACGAGTAAAGAGTGAGATTCTCAAAAATATTGTTATTGTTAGATTTCAATTCAAAGCTAGAAGTCCGGATATAATTTGGGGACAGATTAAGCGTGCATCAAGTGCTCTAAACATGCAACTAAAACTTGCAGGATTCAAAGTGATAAGAAATGCTGCAATTACAGATGAGGCTAATGATGCCTCATTAATTTTCTTACTTGATTCGGTGATAATTCCAGAATTATTTGTAAGAGAAGGACCAGAATATTTCAATGAAAGTGATGCAACAAGTTTTATTAAAAAAAATAAAAAGACTAGCAAATTGTTATGGGTTGCAAGCAACAGAAGAGTTTGTTCTCTAGATAATAGAAAACATAATGAAGCAAAGAAATTTCTGACTTATCTACTATCAAAGAATCTTAGTAATTCTGGAGTTCCTGCAGGAATAAAAAAAGATATTAAAAAATTCAAGATTCTTACAGGAAACATGCACACTAGCAAATCAATTAAAGAGGCAATTGCCGAGATGGCATCAACTGATGAAATCCTCTTTTCTTCCAATTAGCATATTCCAAAAAGAACCGTATTCATCTATACTTGGATATCCAAAAGCTTCCAAGAGACAAATCACATCAAGAATTTCAGAATTAAAAAAACTAGGAATTACAAAAGTATCTTTTCAAGGTCAGACACAAATTGGAAATTTACGAATTTTAGGAAAAGGATACGTAGGTGTTGTTGTCTTGGCAAAAAAAAGGAATAATCTTGTTGCTCTAAAAATTAGACGGATAGATTCTCAAAGAGATGGAATGAGAAATGAAGCTAGATTACTAAAATCTGCAAACAAGGCCAAAGTTGGACCAAAATTCATAGCCAGCAGTAAAAATTTCATTTTGATGGAGTATCTTAATGGAGAAAAGGTTAGTGATTGGGTTGCATCAGTGAGTGGAAGAGGAGGAGCAGGAAAGATTAAGCAAACAATAAGAAGCATTTTGGAAGAATGCTACAAGCTGGATTCATCCAACATTGATCATGGAGAACTGAGTAGTATTTCTAAACACGTCATAGTTGGTAAAAAAATTACATTGATTGATTTTGAGAGTTCTAGTACAAAACGAAAGGTTTCAAACGTAACTTCTGCGACTCAGGCTATTTTTATTGGCTCTGGAATCTCAAAGAAGGTTGGTCGTCTATACAAAATACCGCCAAGAGAAAAGATCATAGATGCATTAAGAGATTACAAGCACAAAAAAGATCGAAAGGGTTTTGATGATATTTTGAAAGTTCTAAAGGTGTAATGGCTCTTGAAGCTGCAATAAGACATCTAAAAAAGGATCCAAAATTAGCTAAAATTATCTTTAATGTAGGAGCCTGTAAGATTAGAACCGCCAGAAACCGGTATGAATCACTTGTTGAGGCGATAATTACTCAGCAATTATCTGGATCTGCAGCAAAATCAATATCTGAGAGATTCAGATTGCTTTATTCTTCTAGGTTTCCTAAACCGATTGATGTTCTAAAGACTTCAGACTCAAAATTAAAAAAGACTGGTTTATCACAGATGAAAGTTTCTTACATTAAAGATCTTTCAAAGAAAATCTCTTCTAAAGAATTGCAATTAAACAAGATGCGAAATTTGTCAGATGAGCAAGTTATTGAAGAATTGATACGGGTCAGAGGCATAGGAAGATGGACTGCAGAGATGTTTCTAATATTTTCATTGGGTAGATTAGATGTCTTGCCTGTTGGAGATTTGGGTTTAAAAAAAGGAATTAAGAGATTGCATAATCTAAAAGAACTGCCATCTGAGAATAAGATGAAAAAAATTGCTGAAAAGTGGAGACCTTACAGAACGATTGCCACATGGTATCTTTGGAAAAGTTTGAAAAATTTTGATGAGATAGGTTAGCTTTTTTAAAATAAAAAAAGGAAATGAATTACATTTTAACAAACTGGTTGTCTAAAAGTAATTCAAGTGCAGTATAGTCGTACTCAGAAACAAAGTTGGAAGCATCAAGATCTGTCTCTCTTTGTATGAACAGTTCTTTTTGCTCATCCCATGTTTCGTCAGTTATTGCAGAAATCACGGTTCCTTCTGATACCAAAATTATCATGGTGTGAGGAGTGAGTTCGGGAGTAAGAGCTTGGCCTTCCCTATTTCCAAAGAATCCATGGCTTGATTCAAAGGTTGCTTTGAAGATGTATTGTGGTGGAATTGATTTTGTGGAACCAACATATTCAGTTTTGAGTGAGTTAATGTCTCCATCAAAAGCAAATGTAGGACTAGTTACCACAAATCTTTGTGCAATTCCAAGTGCATCATATTTTTCTTGGTTTTCCTGGGTTGTAGGTACAATTACTTCTGCACTCTGTGCTGGAATAAAGAATGCTCCGGTAATTCCCACTGCAACAACTGCTATTGTTGCAGCAAGTGCAATTTTTGTCTGTCTTGATTTGTATGACATTTTTTATCAAATTGCAGATAGCGGGTCAAATTATAACCTTTGATTAAAATCTAGTTTAACCAACTTTTGATAGAAAATTTTGTAACTTTACAATTGTATGATGGTGGGACCGGCAGGATTTGAACCTGCGACCTCTAGCACCCCAGGCTAGCATCATAGCCAAACTAGACGACGGCCCCTTAGAAACAAAACAAAAAAATGAAATTATTAAATCGTGGTATTCTACTGAGAGATTATTGAAAATTTGTTCCATCTGCCATAAAATATCCGCAAGAGATAGTGATCATACTGACTGTGTAGAGAAGAGAAGAATTGAGTTGGAAGATGAAAGCTTTAGACAGCAAATTCCTGAAAAATTAGATATGGCAAAAAATGCCTCTGATTTAGGAATTGAAGTTAAAGCGATTTTAGAACATTTGACAAAAGAGAAAGATCGAAACGAAAAAGCCTAAGATTATCGTTCTTGAGTTGTAGGTCTTACTAACACTTCATTAACACTAACATGTTCTGGAGATTTTACAGCATAAACAATTGCGTTTGCAATATCATCTGCCTGTAATGCTTCCATTTTTTTAGCACTTTCTACAAAACCACTTAGGGATTCATCAGTAATAGAATCATTTAGTTCTGTAGCAACAACGCCAGGCTCAATACAAGTAACTCTGATTTTTGAGCGAACGCTAAATTCCTGTCTTAATCCCTCACTGAAAGCAGTGATTGCATGTTTTGTTGCACAATAAACACTTCCTGCGGGAAACACTATGCGGCCAGCAACAGATGAGATGTTAACAATATGTCCAGATTTTTTCTCTTTCATATGATTGATTACAGCACCAGTACAATACAGTACACCTTTGATGTTAACATCAATCATTCTATCCCATTCATCCACCTTAAGATTTTTGAAGAAGCTCAAAGGCATTAACCCCGCGTTATTGACAAGAATGTCAACAGAGCCCCATTTGTCTAATACAGCTTTAACAAAAAAATCACATTCGGATTTTTTTGTAACATCAAGTTTTTGAAAAAAGACTTCTCCGCCGTTTTCTTTAATTTTCTTTGCGAGTTGTTCTAGTCTGTCAGTTCGTCTTGCACCAACAGCAACTTTAACGCCTTCTTTTGATAAAGCAAGTGCTGTGGCATTTCCAATTCCACTGCTTGCGCCTGTAATAATTGCAACTTTATCTTTTAACATAATCTTCTTTCAGTTTCAATCTACATGGTAAATATGTTTTCGTGATAACCGTTAGAGAATTTATTAAATGAAAAGTTGTACAGTGTTCTATGAAGCCAGAAAATTGTGCTTATTGTGGTGACTTGACAGACATGCCATTTGAGTGCAATTACTGTAAGGATCCTTTTTGTTCCGAACACAGGCTTCCAGAAGAACACAGGTGTGTAAAATTAACTCAGATTAGAGCTAAAAGATTTGGGCAGAAACGAGTGATAAGAGATGGTGGTCCCAACAAGCCTGGTTTTTTCAAGAGAATGTTTGGTAAGTTCAAAGATTAGTATGGAGATTTATCAGGTGAAATTTTTGCTCTTCTTCCTTGATAAATGAGTGCAATCGCAAGCGCAAACATCACCATCGCAGTTAATGGAAAGTTTTCCGGAGCAGGTAAAATGAACCAATAATAAATTCCAAATCCAATTGATACTGCAGCTTGCACCCAAAGTTTTATCCACTTTGGAGCTTTTACTAGCCTACTAATCCCCTCAACAATGAAAATACCAATCACTGGATAAACTGTATAAAAAAGAAAGTCAATAACATCGACTCCGGTATGTGACATGAAATTTTACTGTATTAGGATAATTTCTATCTAATCATCTACTCTAATCTTTACAGCAATTGATTTTGAGATTAGTGCTTGGGCATTTTCATAAGGAATAGTAGCAACGTCCTCAGTTTTAAACGGGCCATATTTTTCAAGATCAACTCCAACAATAGAGTCCATCTCTTTGAGGAATCGTACTGTTATAGATTTAGTCTTGTGTTTTTGTGCAATGGATTCTAGGAGTTTGGATTTACCATTTAATGTTGCAGAAACTATCATCTCTTGTCGTTCTCTCATTTCGTCTTCAGAGTCTAAGATGTATTTTTCCTCATCAAGTAAGTTTGAATAATCAATGGGAATTGAGCTTAGTGCTTTTTCTAATCTTGCAGTTATTAGAATGGTAGTTAGTTCGGTAACCATTTGGACAAGTTTGGATTTAATTTTAGCTTCTGTGCTGTCATATTCTTCTCTCTTTAGTTTTCCAATAAATTCTGAAATAGATGTGTAAAGTTCTGGGTTTACTTCTTGTACAGTGTCATTTTCAGTTTCTCGTTGGGTTATTCCAAACAATGTAGTGAGATCGATTTCTATTGTTTCAGACATGGCTTACCTAACTCTTAAATGGGCGGATGTATTTGTGTAGCTGTTAGGAACTAAATTGCCGTATAAAGTTAGCCACGGAAAAGCGATCCAGATTAAATATTCTCCTGACGAGGTCTTTTCAAAAATTCAGCATGAAGACATCAAGTTTATTGATTTACAGTTTACAAGTTTGATGGGCAGATTCCACCATACAACAATTTCGGCAAATACCTTTACTCCTGAACAGATGCAAGATGGATTACCCAAGCTTGATGGTTCTTCAATTGTGGGTTTTACTAGCATAGATGATTCAGATTTAATTTTAAAACCAGACCCAAATACCTATGCTGTTATCCCTTGGATGACAGAGAACAAGACAGCAAGGTTACTGTGTGATGTTTACTGGGGAGAAGATAGAGGAAGATTATCAAGAGACCCAAGAGGTATTGCACAAAATGCTGAAGCGTATCTAAAGACTCAGGGTTATGATTATAGTGCATGGGGTCCTGAAGTGGAATTTTTTGTATTTGATAAAATTCACTGGGATGTTCTTACACCATACAAAGGCCAATCGTACTCAATTGAATCAGTTGAAGCTCCTTGGAGTCAGGAAGGAACAGGCTATCCAATGGGGTTACAAGAGGGATATTATCCAAGTACCCCTTCAGACACACTTACGCCATTTAGAAACGAATGTGTAAATGTACTAAACGAGAATTTTGGTATTTTATGTGACAATCATCACCACGAAGTTGCAACAGCAGGTCAATGTGAGATTGACATTCGATATGACTATTTGACAAATGCAGCTGATGCAACGCAATCATACAAATTCATAATCAGAAACATAGCAAAGAAATTCGGCAAGGTTGCAACAATGATGCCAAAACCCATTTCAATGGATTCTGGTTCTGGTATGCACTCAAATGTCAGTTTATGGAAAGATAAGAAGAACATCTTCTTTGATGCAGATGAAGAAGATGAGCTAAGTCAAGCTGGAAGATACTTTTGTGGTGGAATTTTAGAACACGCAAGAGCTCTTTGTGCAATTACAAATCCTACTACAAACTCTTACCACAGATTGGTTCCAGGATACGAAGCTCCAGTTTACATTGCATGGAGTGGAAGTAATCGTTCTGCAATAGTTAGAATTCCAAAACATTTCAAGGGTGCAGGATACTCATATCTAAAGCGATTAGAGTATAGAGCACCTGATCCATCAGCAAACCCCTATCTTGTATTTTCTGCTGTATTAGCTGCTGGTCTTGATGGATTAAAGAAGAAGAAAGAACCGGGAGATCAGGTTAAAGAAGATATTTTCAAGATGACAAAAGCTGAGCGCATAAAGAGAGGAATCGGTGTGCTCCCAGCTAATTTAGGTGAAGCATTAGATGAGTTGGAGAGTGATAGAAAGTTCCTTACTCCTATTTTCACTAATGATGTCATTGATAAGATAATCGAGTTGGAGAGAAGAGACCACAAAGAGATCTCAATTAGGCCTCACCCACACGAATTCTATTTGTATTTTGATGTATAGTTAGGCTCTTCCAGTCAACTGAAAAATGTAAGTAAGTGATATTGCAATTAAACCAAATCCTCCTCCAAGATAAATTCCTCTCCTCTTATCTGAAGTCGCAGCTTTGTACACTAGTACTCCGCCTGCAAGACCTACAAAAAGAACCAAGACACCGATAATAACACTGTCAAAGGGAGCTCCAGTAATCAAAGGATGGAAAAATCCCGACAATAATGCAAAGAAGATTGCAAGGTAGACATACTTGATTCCAGTTATTGTACGAGAAGCAGTCTTGCTCAATAGTTTTCGTAAATTATGTCATCAAATAAACTTTTGAGAATTCCTAATTGGAATCTACATCATTCCGCCCATATCAGGCATTCCACCCATTCCAGGTGGCATTCCTCCCATTCCACCCATTCCAGGTGGCATTCCGCCTTCAGCGCCAGGTGGAGGTCCGGCAGATTTTGTTGTGGATACAACATCATCGATTCTTAGAATCATACAAGCAGCTTCTGATGCAGCAGATACAATTTGATTTTTAACAGAAAGTGGTTCGATAATATCACTGGATTTCATATTAGCAATCTTTCCTTTCATTACATCAATGCCAGTCCATTTTTCTCCTTTAAGTTGTCTTGAACGCAATGCGGTTAGGGTATCAATTGGATCCATTCCTGCATTTTCAGAAAGTGTTAATGGAATTGCTTCTAATGCGTCTGCAAATTTTTCGACTGCTAATTGTTCTCTACCTTCAAGAGATTTTGACCAGTTTCGTAGTTTAGTTGCTGCATATGTTTCAGGTGCACCACCACCAGCGACAATTGATGGTTCTTCCATTACGTCTTTTACTACCATGACAGCATCATGTACTGATCTGTCAACTTCATCAACAACTCTTTGAGAACCGCCTCTTAGTAAGAGGGTAACAGCTTTTGGATGTTTACATCCCTCAATGAAGACCCAACGATCCTCTTCGATCTTTCTCTCTTCTACAGTTTCTGCTGTTCCAAGATCTTTCTCAAATAGGTCATCTAAGTTAGTAACAATTCTGGCACCTGTTGCTTTTGCGAGTTTAGTAAGATCACTTTCCTTAATTCTTCTAACAGCTAAAACTCCTGCTTTAGCAAGATAGTGTTGTGCCATATCATCAATGCCTTTTTGACATAGAACTGCGTTTGCACCAGAGGCAATAACTTTGTCAACCATATTTTTCAGCATTCTGTTTTCTTCATCCAAAAATGCTTTCATTTGTTGAGGGTTTGAAATGTTAATCTTGGCATCAGTCTCAGTCTTGCTGATTTCAAGTGCAGTGTTGATTAGTGCAATTTTTGCATCAGTAACTTTCTTTGGCATTTGACCATGAACTACTTCTTTATCCAATACAATACCTTGTATCAGGGCAGAGTCTCCAATAGATCCTCCAGCCTTCTTTTCAACTTTAATATCATCAATATCTACAGAGTATGACTCGCCTTCTTTTTCAGCAACTGCCAAGACTGCTTTTACAATCATATCAGCGAGTAAATCAGAATCTTTTCTAACAAGTTTAGTTTGCATTGATGTTTTTGCAATTTTGTTTAGTATGTTTTTATCATTAGAGGAAACTTTGTCAGCGATTTCTTGCAAGTAATGTTTTGCTTTCTTTGCTGCCTTTCGATATCCATCAACAATAATTGTTGGATGAACGTCTTGAAGAACTAGAGATTCTGCACTCTCCAACAGAGCTCCTGCCAAGACAACTGCTGATGTGGTACCGTCTCCAACCTCATTATCAGTAGATTTTGAAATTTCAACCAGCATCTTTGCTGCTGGGTGCTGGACATCAATCTCTTTGAGAATTGTTGCGCCGTCATTTGTAATTGTAACATCACCTAGAGAATCTACTAACATCTTGTCCATTCCACGTGGACCCAAACTTGAGCGGACTAGTTCTGAGACAATTTTGCATGCTTGAATGTTATTTTTTTGAGCCTCACGACCTTTGGTTTCAGATGCGCCATCCTTTAACAGGACTACTGGCATGTTTCCTTTTGCAATTTGTCCACTCATGGCCCAAAGACCTCATATTCCCTTTTTATACGTTGTTTAGATCAGCAGACATTCAAAAAAATAATCGGTGTTTTTAAATTGGGAAAATAGTTTGCCAGAGCATGGCTGAGACTGCTAACAAAAAATCCTATAAGAAAATCTTCTCACAATTAAAAGACCATAACAAGTGGTTTGAGAACTCCATTCCACTTATTGCTAGTGAGAATGTTCCAAGTCCAGCAGTAAGGGAGGCCATAATATCGGACTTTGGGAATAGATATGCAGAAGGCTGGCCAGGAGAGCGAGTTTATGCTGGATGTATCTACATTGACGAAGTCGAATTTGAATGCATGAAGCTTGCAAAGAAGCTTTTCAAAGCCGAATTTGCCGATGTTAGAGCTATTTCTGGAGTAGTTGCAAATCTTGCAATATACTCTGCATTTACAAATCCTGGAGATGTAATGCTTGCTCCATCAATTCCTGCAGGTGGCCATATCTCTCACGGAAAGAAAGAGCACTCTGGTACTGCAGGTTTAGTTCATGGTTTAGAAATTGAGTTTTATCCATTTGATGCCGAAGAGATGACTATTGATGTTGATAAAACAAAACAAAAGGTGGAAGAGCTAAAAAAATCAGGACGACTTCCAAAGATGGCAATGTTTGGAGGCTCATTGTTTTTGTTTCCTCATCCGGTAAAGGAATTAGCTGAGTTTCTTAAAGGACATGGTATGCATGTTAATTATGATGCAGCACACGTAGCAGGTTTGATTGCTGGTGGAGAATTTCAAGATCCTTTACGAGAGGGAGCTGATACCATGACAATGAGTACTCACAAGACATTATTTGGTCCCCAAGGAGGATTGGTCTTAGGTTCTGAAAAACATGGAGATGCAATCAAGAAAGCTACATTCCCAGGTCTAACAAGCAGCCATCACATTCATCACATGGCAGCTAAAGCAATTACATTTGCTGAGGCATTAGAGTTTGGAAAAGATTATGCTAAGGATGTGATAAAGAATGCAAAGATTCTTGCAGAATCACTTAGTGGATTTGGTTTTAAGGTTCTTGGTGAGAGTAGAGGTTTTACAAAATCTCACCAAATTGCTGTAAATGTTTTAGATTATTCAGATGGTGGAGAAGTTGAAGCTAATTTGGAAAAAGCAAACATAATTGTCAACAGACAATTAATTCCCGGAGACATTAAAGCTGGTAGAAACTATTTCCATCCTGGAGGAATTAGATTAGGAGTATCTGAGATTACGAGATTAGGAATGAAAGGTTCTGAAATGAAAGAGATTGCATCATTTATCAAACAGGTCGTTATTGACAAGAAAGATCCTAAGAAGATTTTACCCAAAGTAAAATCATTGAGAAAAGATTTCCAAAAGGTGCATTATTGTTTTGATAAAAAACTTGGTGCGTATGAATACGTAAAATTACGCTAGTTGTAATCGGTTAACAAAGCCTGATCTCCGTCACTTTTACCAAATACAAGCTCAATTTCATCAGATAATGCATGTATTCGTCCTCTTTGATAAACACTCACTTGGTATTTGTCAACTAGTCTTTTTGCAAGTTTTAGATATTTTTCAATGGATGCTCTCGTTATAGTCTGAATGACCTTGTTACCACAAATACAATGCTGTAGCAAAGGAGTTCTTCTGTAACTACGTCCACAAGCAGTACATCGAAAACTCTGTCTTGCGTAGGCTCTTAGATTTCCCATAATATCTGGCACCAAGTGTGTTGAAATTACGTTTGATACAATTTCAGTAGTATCCACTGCCTCAATGAGATCTGCATTTCGTATTTGCATGTCAAATTTATCTAGCATTGAACCAAGTGTTGAATATGCACTTCTTGATTTGCTTGTTGTTAAGCTAGAAGTGGAGTGGGTAAAATGATAGTTAAAGAATTGCTCTTCGGTATCAAGTCTTGATTTAATTATTTCAACAGAAGTGATGTTTGATGCTTTGGGATTATCCATGGTGGAATCAAAGAAAGTTTTTGGAAAATGTTTTACGACTTCCAAATTATGTGCTTGGGGTTGAGATTCATGTGGCAAAACTAGTGGTTGTATCAAAAGTGGAGCATCCATCAAGCCGCCAATTTTATCAGACAAAAATTGTCTTGAAAAATTAAGGAGACTGTCCATTAGTAACATGATTGAATCTGCATCACCATCTGCGTCTCTTCTTTTTGCAGAGTGCCAGTTAGGAGTACCAAAGCATACATGAGTCTCAGTGTATCCTATCACTCGCCCAACAATCCCTACAGATGTGTGAGGGGCAAGACCTATGATTAGATGTCCAATTAGTTCATCTGTGTTTTTTACATTGTAAAATCCTGCTCGGTTGTAAAATTTTTCGAGTTCTAAATCGATGTACTTGCAGGTATCAACTAAATATCGTCCACTTTCAAGTGGAATGATTACATCCTGCATCATCATCTCAACGATTTGATCTGAATCAGTCAATGGGTTACCATTAATGTCATGTGTGTATCCAAGCTCATTTAGCTTAGAAATGGATGTGCCAATCCAGGATGGTTTGAAGTGAGTCAAAGGGCAGTTTGTAGCATCGAATCGAATTGTGCCATCTTTAAAGACGGTCAGTCCAAGACTTTGCCTAATCAGTCCTTTTTCAAGTGGTTCTGCAATTCTGTCTTGATTGATGAGTTCTTTTACTCCTTTGAATGGCTCTTTTGCTCTAAGACCTGTCCTCTCTTGAGCGACTAAGAGTTTCTCCTTTAATGGAAATTCCTGATATGAGTACGCTAGGGTTTTTCTTTTACATTTTTCACAAAATTCTTCTGCGAGTTTTGATCTGCATACAGGACATACAAAAACGGTGGAGGTTTTGTTTCCGCATTTTTGGCAACGAATTCCAATTGATGGTTCGTTACAATCTTTGCAAAATCTGTTTGAGATCTTTGTGTAAAAATTGGGTGAGTTTATGGCCTTTAACAGATCTCTTGTGATTCCACCCCTCTCATTTACAGGAAATAGAGTATGTATAGGAGGTTTCATTTGTCGTGGTGCTGCTTTTTCAGGTCTTCCAATCCTCACTCCGATGGAAGTAGAAAACTTATTTCGAATTTGGATTCCAGATGACGTTGAAATTATTTTTGGGATTGGTGAGGATTCATCTGGTTCAATCTTATTTCTAAACAACAACGAAAAGAAAACTTCAGCTTCGGTTCCATCTAAAATTATTTTGTTGTTTTGAAGTTTATGTGGAACCCCAAGTTTCTCCAAAGTTTTTTTACAGGTTGACGAATAAACGATCTGATTGTCTAAAATTTCAAGTGGTTTTAGAACTTGTAGGAATTCATTGTTTGTTATCTGATCCCAATAAAAGAGATATTTTGGATGTAGTGGGATTTTGAATTGGATTGATAGCTCTAATGCTTCATCTAATGAGGGAGTTTCTTTGAGAAACTTTTCTAACCTGTCCTTATCAGATTCGTATTTTTTTATAATTTCTTTTAGTTCTTCATTCCAGTATTCTTCAACATATCCTGAGGGTACAAGTTGTGCGTTGTTTTCTAAGAAGTCTCCAAATGAAATTAATACGTCACCAAGATGAAGGATTTTTTCAATTTCGTTTTTGATTTGAATTCCATGTTGAATGTTTGAAATTTTTACTACATCACCGTTCTTTAAACGAACTATAGGTGTTTCAATGGAGTCAACAAATGCTACAGTAGCTCCCTTACCAGGCATGTCAATTTTTACTTGTGTGCCAACGGCAATAGTGTGATCTAAAATTTCAGCAATTACTGGATGAAATCCAATACATGCAAACCCCGTATTACATGCTCGTCCATATCTTAGCCTAAATCCTCCCAATCTGTTTGGCATGGATAGCACAGATCTTCCTGTAATGACTTCACGCATTCTTTTTGAGGCAGCATCTTCTTGACTGTCTCCAGTTTGGATAGCTCCCTTGAGATCATTAAGCCATTCCCAACCATCCAAGTTGTACTGCTCAATTCTTTTTACTAGTTTTTTTGCTCTACCAATTAATCCGTCATTTAGAACCCTAAGTGCACCGCCTCGAACCCTGTCTGTCTTGATTCTTACCATTCCTTTGTGATTTACTACTTCAAATGGATCCGTATCAACTCCATCAAGCTCAACTGGGAGATTTGAGATTACAGTTACAATATCTTCATCAAGAACATGAAATTGGAAACTGCTTGCTTCGCGTTCATAAATTCTTAATTCCTCTACAAATCTTCCAGTTTCGTCATCAAATGAATTTGCTTGGTATCTTGATAGGTTAGCTGCTTTTCTTACATGATCTGCTATAAGCATTGTAACAGCAGACTCTGTACCGCCAGCTGATCTCATCGGACCAGCTATAGATACCGAAAGATATTCTGTTCCATCTTTGTTTTTCTTTATTTTTACTTCAGAAATTCCTTGCAGTGGAGCTATTGTCACACCCTCTGTTACTATTGCCAGCCCTACCCTTACTGCAAGGTCCAGTCTCTCCTCAAGTGTAGAATCTGGTGGGAGGTATTTCCCAAGTGCTATCTCCTTTGAAAGTAAAAGTGCAGATAGTTCTTTACCATTTGTTTTTAGCAGTTCCCTTAGTGGCTCTGAAATATCAATATCGTGCATTTTTGCAACACGGTCTGCAAGGTCAAATGCAATTTTTGGCTCAATCATTCCAGAAGAATCAACTAGGGATGATTTTGCCAATGCTGCGCTTTCAAAAATTCTGTATGCTTCGTCTGATAGTTCAGAATAGTATTTCTGATAATTATGAGGCATTTTAAGGCCTTTAATGCGTAAAATTGCGTCGTTTTCTGACATTTAACGTCCTATTTTTTAGCAGTTTTCATTGCTTTTGAGATTTCGGTCAGCTTGCTTAGTTTGCCTCCTTTTTCCAACAAGGTCCCAATCACCAAAGCGTCTGCTCCTGCTTCGACCAAACTTTTGGCTGTTTTTGCATCTTTTATTCCTCCTCCAACGATAAGAAAACCGTTAAAGAGTTTCCTTACAGTTTTGACCATATCAGGTTGAACTGTCGTCTTTGCTCCTGACCCAGCTTCAAGATAAACAAAACGCATTCCAAGAAATTGTGCTGCAAGCGCATAGGCTGCAGCAATCTTTGGTTTTTCAAAGGGAATACCACGTGCAGAACCGACAAACCAGGCTGATGTGCCATCACCTATCACAAGATATGCTGTAGGAAGGGGTTCTAATCCAAATTTTAGTACGCTTGGAGCGCCTAATGCCTGGGCTTGGGTAATAAAATATGGGTTTTCAGAGTTCATTAATGAGCTAAACAAAATGGCGTCGGCCTCTGGGACAACACCAGTAACATTCCCAGGGAATAATATTATTGGAATTTTTATTGATTTTTTAATTGTCTTTACTACTTGAGACATTTCTATTTGATCAGTAGCGGAAGATCCTCCAACCAGTATGGCAGAAGCCCCTATCTTCTCTACCTGTTTTGCTAGGTTTGCTGAAGAGTTTTGATTAGAAATTTCTGAATCTATAAGTACGAATAGTAATGCTTTCTTTTTCTTTAATTCTGAATTTAGGTATGATTCTACCTTGATTTTGGTCATAACTCAGGTTTGATATGAGCTCTTTAAAGTTTAATTGGAATGCTGTATACAGATTTGTATAGCTTTGGCAGACATTGAAGAGTCTAAATTTAATAGAATTATTGAGCAAATTATCAAAAAATCATTGTTTACTGAGCGACAAATTGAAATTATTTTAAATCATAAGAATCTTCTAGAATCAGAGTTTAGAATTAGTAAAGGTGCGTATTATCGACAATTAGGCCAATCTAGGCAGAAATTAATAAGTTTCTACTATTCTATTGTGTTACTTCGTGGTTTAGGCATACTTCTTCCTGATGATATTGATGTGATGTCAAGACTAGCACAGCAGGTTTCTGTGATAAAAGATAGTGATGTTTTCCCAGAAAGAGAGGATGAAGTCATGATGGTGATAGACAGGCTCATTCGGCAGGCGTGTAGTGTGTGATTTCCAATCACCATTTAGTTTGATGTAGTAACGTATGATGTGATGATTTGTATGATGTGTAAGTTATCTATTTGGTGAAATTATGTTGTTCTATCACGATAAATCACAATCCACGCCTAAATTATGTGATGTTAGTAGAAATTCCTGATCCAGAAGTGATTTTGAGTGGAATTGTTGCATTTTTGGTAGGTTTGTTTGGGTTGTATTTGTATTATAAAATTAGACCATACGTAAATTTGAAGAAAAATACGCTTGATCCATCATATGTTGAACGTTTAGAGTACTATGAAAGGCAGTTAATTGACATGAAAATACGCATGGATGCTATTGATATGGAGTCATTAAGTGTAAAAATGCCTGAATCCTCTCCACAGATTAAGGATTTTAGTAAAAATACACAGCAAGATGTGCCTAAACCTGAGCCTGTAGTTGACATCAAGCCAGCCAGCCACCAAAAACAGGAAATTACGCCTAATTTACCACATGGTGATGTGACAGAATATGTCTTGAAGCTAATCACAAGCAAACCTATGACATCACGTGATATTCAAGTCACAATTGATAGGACTAGGGAACATACTTCTAGATTGATGAAGAAGTTATTTGATGATGGATATGTTGATCGTAACACCAACACAAAACCCTACACATATTCAATTACTCCAAAAGGTAAAGAGCGAATTAGTGTTCTGGAAAATAACCCAACTGTGGTATAGAGTTATCTGAATTTTGTTTTTTTGGGTTTTAGTAATGATTTTTAGTAATTTTTATTATAATTTATAATTTATACATTTTATAAAATTATATATATTATAAATTAATATTTAATTTATGGCTAGTGAAAATTACGAACATCATGAGATTTTAGTTAAGATTTCTTCGGCAGGGACGATATCTATACCTAAACAGTTTAGAAAATACATGGAGATGCAAAAGGGTGATTATGTTAAAGTGATTTTGGGTAGAGATAGGCTAATTGTAAGAAAGGTAATGATATCCTAAGTCCGTTCTTTTGAGAGTAGTTTTATGGTCTGATATGACCATTCTCTACCTGTTCTTGTACGCTCAATCCTGCCTTTCTGGGCAAACCTGGACAAATATGTTGAGATCACACTTAGTTTGATGGGCTCGTTATACTCGTCTTCGTATTTCTCTAGGATTGATGTTGATGTGAACTTGCCTATAGGGTAGTTTTTGTCTACAATATTCCATATTTTTGAGCCAACCGAGTCTAAATTTCGGGCTTCTTGACCTTCTTCAATATTCATCAAGTCCATCATTTCGAAGATTTTTAGGACTTTTTCTCTAGTTACATTTCCTTCAAGTTTGATATCATATCTTGCTCCTTCAGAGTCCTCCATATCAATACGAATACGTTTCTTAGCCATAGAGTGATCAATGAGGATCTGATGTTAACTCTTCAATAGATCCGGTCAGTTTTGTTAACTAAGTGGTTTGTTAACATTGACTGCCTAGCCCATGCCTAGGAGGTTTTTTGTTATTAACAATAGATAGCCTAAACAGCCTTAAGATATGTTTAATTTCACGCCTGGACTGGAAATAAAGGGGTAGTTTTTTGATATTAACAATGTTAACATCTATCTTCACGCCTAGAGTGGAAATAAAGGGGTCATTTAGCGTTCTTTTTGGATTTACTTAACATTTCATTAACTGATTGTTAACATGGAAAACCCACACACCGATATTTCCACTCTTTTTTTCTTTTAATTTTTTTTAAGAGAATCTAACTACTAACTATACTAGAATCCAATATCATTCTAAATTATCCACACTAGAAACAATGGTGTCTGAGTATCTTTATGGAAAATATATGCGATCAAAACTGGTCAATTGAAACGATCCTCAATGTTAAAAATAACAATAGGATCCATTGAAGAGTTAATGGATGAAAAAATGGATCCCGAGATGAGCGTGACTACATTAGACCCAATAGATAGAATGCTTGATGCAGCAGAAACCGGTAAATCATTAATTAAAAACCGAAACATTCTACATTTTACATACATTCCAAATGTAATTCATCATAGGGACTCTGAACAAGAAAAGGTCACCCAATCATTATTACCAATTTTAAAACAATCAAGACCATCAAATCTTCTAGTATATGGAAAACCAGGAACAGGAAAAACCCTAGTTGTTAGAAAGGTACTCTCAAAAATACAAGAAAGAGTTGAGAAGAGCAACTTTCCAATTAAACTAATTTACGCCAACTCAAAAGACGAAACAACACTCTATGGACTTTTAGTAAGTCTAGGAAGGCAACTAAACCTCTCCGAAAAAGAACTTCCTTCCACAGGCCTAGCAATTAGCGAAGTCTTCAAACGCCTCTTAAAAAACATCGAAGATGAAAAAATTAATGCGATATTTGTTGTAGATGAGATTGATTACCTAGCCCAACTGGTATCAAAAACAGGTAAAGACATCCTATACCAACTCACAAGAGCAAATGAGAGAATAAAGTCAGGCTCCCTTACACTAGTAGGCATTTCAAATGACCTTACTTTCAAAGAAACACTTGATCCTAGGGTGATTAGTAGCCTTGGTGAGGAAGAGGTAGTATTTACTAACTATTCTGTAGAACAACTAAACAAAATCTTAGAGGAGCGAATTAGAGAAGCCTTCTTGGATGACTCTATTGAGGAATCTGCACTCAACCTATGTGCTGCCATGGCAGGTAGAGAACACGGCGATGCAAGACGAGCAATTGATCTTCTTAGGGTTGCAGGGGAAATGGCTGAAAGAGAACAGGCCAAAAAAGTCACTGAAAAACACATCAGGGAAGCGTCCCAAAAAATTGAAGAAAACAAAGAGATCACGGCCCTAAAATCATACCCTTTACATGAAAAATTACTAATTATTGCAGTCATGAAGGCAAACGGAGCATCTACTGGCGAAATTTATTCAGCATACAAGGATCTCTGTAAAATTATCAGGCAAAAGGAACTAACACAAAGACGTGTTACCCAAATGCTCAGTGAAATAGAAATGTCTGGAATAATCACAGGTCGTATAGTGCACCAAGGAATTCATGGAAGAACAAAAAAATTCAAACTAACAATTCCCACCGATATGGTAAAACAAACATTCAGTGACGACCTATCACTGGAAGATATTATCTAACACTAAAATCCTTAGAATAAACCTTGAAGGTTTTCAAATTAAGAATGATTGCCAGCCCAGGCGTAGGTGTTATCCCAACACTTGATTGAAAAGGCGTTTGATTCTGCCATGTTCCCGAATTAATCATCAATACTCCACGGTATAGGTCCAAGTCGACTACATGTACGTGCCCCACATGGAAAACATCAGGCACTTCATCAATCACCATCATATCTTCTGACTCTGGGGCTATTGGGGTTTGACTTCCATAAACAGGACTCATATGCCTAGCCCTCAACAAGTGTTTCATTACATTTACCGGCTTGTCGTAACTTAATCCCGGAGTTACCTTCACAATATCATCAATACTCTGACCGTGAAACATCAATACTCTCACCCCGTTTAGCGATACCATAGATGGATTTCCTACCATGTGGAAATTTTGAGTCTCCCAAAAAGCTGAATTGTATTTTTTTGGAATAGCTGGCTGAGGAAGTGCCCGCCTTCCAGGATCGTGGTTTCCAGGCATTATTACAACATGAATGTTTTTTGGGATTTTTGATAAAAGATCATAGGTCTTTGATAGTTGGGATTCAATTGTTGGAAAATCCAATTCCTTGTCTTGGTTTGGATATATCCCAACACCATCAACCAAGTCCCCACCAATCAAAACAAAACGAGTTTTTCTTGCTATTGGGTCTGGACTCGATAACCATACGACAAAATCCTCAAACTCTTTTTCCATGAAATACTTACTTCCAATATGCAAATCAGAAAGAAAGACAGCGTACGTATCTGTCTCAGACCTGTTTGACGCCTTATCGGGAATATCGGGTAAAATCACATCTTTTATGATATATCCACCTTTTTTTGAGGCAGAGACCTTTAACATAACGTACTGATCTATTAGCAACACTTCAGAGACCTGCTGCAAGTCTTTATCAAAAACAATACCCTCTAGCACACCCGTGGGATCCTCCACTGTAATTCTAACAACACTTCTCTCTGATGATCTCTCAGTTACAAGCCCTGACACATACATATCATCCTCCGATTTTGTCGCAATTACTGAGGATATCGACTTTAACAACCTCGCCTCAGGCCTGTTTGATATTATTTTTTTAAGTTTTGCAAGACGGCTTGCAAACAACATGTTATACCCAGATACCCCTTCAGCTGATGTAATCTTTGAAGAAGGATCTGAAAGTATTCGAAACTCACTTTTTAGAGCAGCATCTTCTTTTATCCCTAAAAACATCTCCAAGTCATCCTGATTTATTAAAAATAATTTTTGCCGTGTCTTTTGCCTTACCACCTCTTTAATGACATGCTGCAGATCCTCAATCTGAACTCCCTCCAGAATTTTTAATGCATCAGGATGTATCTGGAATCCCTTGTTTAACGCGTAGTTTAATGCGAGTGAAACTTCTCTATTCAACATCAAAAAATCTATGACGTTTTAATTAAATCTGCGCACATTACACACCAACAGGCTCAAATAGTGTTTGAAAAATTTTTAGTTATTATGAAAAAACGAATATTACTATTTTTTATTTTTATGGCATTATTTTCAGGAGCATATCAACTAGGTTCTATGAGTGAAGTAAATGATGAGGAAGCACAAGCATTTTTAGAAGAATTTGAAGAGCTTGTAAAAGACATTGATTCTATTGGAATTTTTATACATAACACGTCTATTGCCTTACCAATGTTTATCCCTGGGTTTGGTGTGGGCTGGGGACTCTTCTCAGCGTGGTCTACAGGATACGCATTTGCATCAATTGTTGCAGTAACACCAATTCTTGCAGGAATGCCCCCATTAGCTCTTCTCTACTTGTCTCCATTTGGCATCATGGAATTAGTGGCTTATTCTCTGGGCATCTCTAGAAGCTACATCCTAATTCATGCCATAGTCAAAAAGAATCCTCTCTACCCAATAATGAAACCTACAATAATCGAGATTGGGATAATGATTGGACTTTTGTTAGCTGGAGGATTTTTAGAGTTTTACATGATAAGTCTGGTACAAGAAAGTGGATTTGAGCTACCAGGAATCTGATCATGTTTAGACTAACTATTGATTTAATCTAAAATAATTTAGTAGTAAATTATAAACCAAATTAGAACCATCATCAATAGTGAAACGTTTCATAATATTATCAATTATAGCATTTTCAGGATTATTACTAGGAGTAACCACTAATGAAGCCTCAGGGGCATTAGCATCTAACAATCCATTTGTCTTAGAAGGTTCAGGATATGCGGTAACTGATGATCAAATAAAAATTTCATTGATAAATTTTGATCTAACAACAGGTTCGATTGTAAACACCCGAGGTACAATAACAATTGATAATGGTTTTATCACAGTCAATGATGATGATTTCTCTATTGACAACTTACGTGGCACAGTTTTACGTGATGGAAGATTTCTAAGAATTTCAGGAACTGCCGATGGTTTAACCGGCGATGATTTATCATTCAGTCTATTTGGGAAACTAATTCAAGAAACTAACATTGGTTCAATCTACAGCTTTTCAGGAAAAGCAAGTATTGATGACGAAACATACAAAATAGTTTACACTTCACAACTCTCCAAGTTTACCGCAGTCAAAACCCCAACTACTGTAACACCCGAAAAACAAAACGAAATTACTATTAGGATCTTTAAAGGAGCATCAACTAAAGCAGTTGCAGCAAACTACATTGAAGCTCTTGGAAGTAAGAGTCTCTCTTCTGGACAAGGCTCACAACAATCATACATCTCAATGGATAGAATTACTATGAAACCAGGAACCACAATAAAATGGGTTAATGATGACACAGTGCCTCACAGAATCACAAGCGGTGAGGGATTAGGAAGTAATGCCAGAAGTGCACAATCAAATGTAAAAATTTGTGATGAAAGTACAAAATTAAAGGAAGGTTCTAGCTACAAACAATCTGATTGTACATTTACACTTGATGGAAGAATCGACACTGGAGCAATTGCACCTGGAGAATCATTTAGTGTAACAATCACCGAATCAGGATTTTACCGATTTGCTGATCCTGATTATTTATGGATTAACGGTGTGATCTATGCCTTTGAAAACATTGGAACAAACGTTCTTGGAAGTACAAAATAAAACTAATTCTTCCATTGCCATTTGTAGTTCATGTACGAATCTAACTCTGTTTGATTAAACACCATTACAGAAAGATCTGAAAATTCCTTCCCTAGCAAATCCCTAACTGTTCCAACAAAAGACGTTTCTTTTTCTGTAGTTAATGCTTCGAATACATGTACCTTTATTTTTGACGTATCAAATCCATTTCTTTCCAAATACAATGAAATCTCAGATGGCATGAAATGTTTTTCAGGCATCTTGGGCCACGGTCTTGGAACTAGAATCACACTAAATCCATCAATCAATGCTTTTTGGAGTTCTAATTTTTTCTCCTCAATGGATGATGTTACATGCATGGTGATTACCTTGGATTTATCAAGAGGAACTTTTGCTTTTGAAGCTGCTACCTGAATGGAGCTGATACCTGGTACAATCTCAACATCACCAAATATCTCAATTAACCTATCTACCACTTCTGATTCTGAAAAATTTACATCACCTGTAAATGGCACAACTAAATTTTTTCCTCGTAAATTTATAGCAATTTTTTGATAAACATCTTCTTGATTATTCATTGTAATTTCATGAACTTCCTTATCTACCAACAAGTCAGTAATTGTTTGTAGAGTGTATTTGTATCCCGCAATAACATCAGAGTTTTGAATAATTTTTTTTGCTACATCAGTAACATACTCTGAGGATCCCGGTCCGACACCAAGTGCATACACAGTCATTTATCTCGTGAGTCTCTGTCCATCTTTAATATATTCCACAAATGGAGCCCAATCAACATGCATGTATTTTGTTGGCTCTTTAACAGGATATTTTACCCAGTCTTGTGCAACTGAATACTGAAACTTTTCCTTCTTTCCATTTTTTTGGTATTCTAAATTCAAAACACTTCCCCATTCCTTTTCTTCAAAATTTATTTTTGAAATATCATCAAAGGCCAACTCTACATTTTTTTCATTCTTCAAATCTTCAACCAAATCTTTTTCATCATATCCATCATGTATATTCATAATATTTTTTGATTTTAATACCATCACTCCTTGTCTTTTTACTATGGCATCCCACCATCTCATTTTTGCTTGTGTCTTATGTACAAACATCAAATGTTTGTCAGTTAATACTAACATCCCTTCCCTACCTCCTATTGAAAGAAATTTTTTTGCCTCTCGCCAAACTGAAACAACATGAGCTCGAATCTTCTCATCTGAATCCATGTGGAAATTCCAATTTTACTTGATAAAAACTAATACGTCATTTGGCTTTTATTTGGGTTAGAACAGTTGTGGTCAAATGATTAAGAAAATTCTTCTTCTTAGCTTTGTGATAATTCTATTTAGTCATGCAAACCAATCATTTGCTGACAATGACAAATTGGTTATACTGCATACACAATCTGGAGATATTACAATTGAGTTCTTTCCAGAAGATGCACCAAACCACGTTGAGAACTTTATCAAATTAGCTGAAAGTGGATTCTATGATAGAACTGTATTTCACAGAGTGATTAAGGATTTTATGATTCAGGGGGGTGATCCAAAAACTACTCCTGGAGGATATCAATCCATTTCTGAGTGGGGTACTGGTGATCCTGGTTACTCCATTGATGCAGAATTTAATGACATTAAACACAACAGAGGCATTGTCTCAATGGCAAGAGCTATGGATCCAAACAGCGCAGGATCCCAATTTTTCATTGTTCATAAGGATTCAAACTTTCTTGACGGTCAGTATACTGTATTTGGAAGAATTGTGACACAAGAAAGTTTTGAAACACTAGATAAAATTGCCAATCTTGAGACCCCACCTGACGGTTCAATTCCATTTGACTGGGGCAAGGGGGAAATCTTAAGTGCAGAAGTTGTTGAAAGATCGGAAGTTCCAAATCTATTAACCCTTAGTGAGCCTGAGCGAACTACTGTAGAAAAAACTGAATCTGGGCCATACACGAATAAAAAACTGGGAATATCATTTATGGCACCAGAAGGATGGTTGCTCCAAGAACTACAAAAAACATCTCCTAATGTTCCTGACGTTGTAGCTGTTGGTCCAAAAATCAATGGAATGAGTGCAACTCTAACACTTTCTGTTGTCTATTCAGATGGAAGATCACTTGAAGAGAAAATTACTGAATCTAGAAACAATTTACAATCATCAATAGATGCAGGAGAGCTACAAATTATCAGTGAAAAAGAAGGAAAAATTCAAAACAAAGAATCATTCGTTACAGAAGCAATTGGAAAATTCGATGTAAAGAATTCAACAGTGAATGTAAAATTCCGAGAAATTGTTATTTCTACACCAGAAAAATTCTATACCTTTACCTATTCAAACTCTGAAGAAAACTTTGATAGATATTTAGAAGAATTTGAAACTACAGTTGGATCTTTTAAGATATTAAATGAACCAGAAAAAGAATCAAAATCAGCATATCAAGATTTTGGAGAAAATAACAAAGAAGGCGGAGGATGTCTTATCGCAACAGCAGCATTTGGATCTGAACTTGCTCCACAAGTGCAACAGCTACGAGAGGTAAGAGATAATGTTGTTCTAACCACTCATTCAGGTACTGTATTCATGACTGGATTTAACCAACTTTACTATTCCTTCTCACCCACAGTAGCAGACTATGAGCGAGAGAATTCTATATTCAAAGAGGCAGTAAAGCTTGCAATTACTCCAATGTTATCCACACTTTCTATTTTGAATTATGTTGATGTTGATTCTGAAGAAGAGATGCTAGGTTATGGAATTGGAATTATTATGCTAAATGCTGGAATTTACATTGTTGGACCAGCCATACTCATCTACAGAATAAGAAAATAATCTACCAAACATCATCAACTTCATCCAATTCTTTGTACTCTTTTTCTGGTGTTCTGGTAACTAACTTCATCCTTGAAATATCTCTATCAAAGAATAAATCGATCGTCCAATCTATTAGAACTCTTAATCTCTTATCTAATTTTGGAATTTTTGAGAGATACACATTTCTCCATAAGAGCCAAGCCCAAAAACCCGAAATGTTTGAACCAAGAAAAGATGCAATACCTGTCCTCTTACCAATAATTGCCATCTGGCCTTTTGATTTGTAAACAAATTTCTGTTTCTCTTTATTTTTAATCAGTGAATGTAAGTTAAAGGCAGCAGTCTTGGCCTGAGCTTCTGCAAGTTGCGCAGTTGGTGCAAATGGTCTGTTTGATTTAGGATCCATAAATAATGCACAATCCCCAATTGCAAATACTCCTGGAAAGTCACTTACTTCAAGAAAGTCATTAACAATTATCTTACCTTTATCTGTCTTAAACAACGATCTCTTAATGGTATTAACAGGTGTAACTCCTGCAGTCCATATCAAAGTGTTTGTTCTTATCACATCAATCTTTGGTTCATCATTGCTTGGTTCTTTTTCTAGTTTCTTTACAGTAACTTCTGTTCCATCAAAACTAGTAACTGCAGTGTTTAGTCGAATCTCAATACCATGTTTCAACAATTCATCATGAGAAAACTTTGCAAGCTGCTCACTAAACCCTGGTAATATTGCCGATAATGCTTCTAAGACGATCACACGGATATCTTCCTTGTGAATATTTGGATAATGTTTTCTTGCATCTAATAGTAAATCCAATAACTCTCCTGCAGTCTCTATTCCGGCAAAACCTCCACCAACAACAACAAACGTCAAAAGACTCTTTCTTAGTACGGGGTTTGTCTCATTTTCTGCTTGCTCAAGCATATCTATGACTCTGTTTCGCAATACCACTGCATCATTGAGTGTCTTCATAGTGTATGCATGTCGTTCAACATCGTTTAATCCAAAAAAGTTAGTTTGACTTCCTAATGCCACAACAAGAAAATCATAATGAATGGAAATACCTCTTTTCTCACTTGTTCCCCATAAAGTTACAAGCTTTCCATATGGATCAATATTTCGTATTCTTCCTTCGTAAAATGTAGTCTTTTCACAAATAGTTCTTATCGGCATAATGATATGTCTTGTTTCAATCATACCAGATGCCACTTGCGGCAACATCGGAGTAAATAACAGAAAGTTATCTTCACTAATTAGGACAATCTCAATCTCAGGATCATTTACAAAGTATTTTTCTAACTTTCTGGCACATTCTACTCCAGCAAAACCTCCTCCTAAAATTACAATTTTTTTTCTATTTTTAACCAATTACTAATCCTTCATTTTTGAGATTATTAGCTGTAATATTAAGAACTGGTATTAATTTGGCTAGTCAAACTATCTTGCGATCTCAGAACGAAGAATTTCATATGCTTTGGAGGCATCTTTTTCGTTCAAAATAATGACTATGTTCTCTTGGCCAAAAAAGGCATTTACTAATTCTATCCCATTATTATGGAGTCTTTCTGCAACATATGAAACCACATCAGATCTGTTTTCATTTCTTGGTACTGAGATCTTTATCTTGGCTAATCCAGTGCTAAACATGTCTTCACTTTGAGGAAATGAATCAAATAATCGTCGAATATCCTCAACATCCTCAGTCAAAAACCTAAAGGAATCTGCTAATCTGAAGAACTCATAATCAGATGTAATTTGAGAAAATTTTTCCAGAATTGATGAGGGATTATTTCCTAGATCATTGGTTCTAAATCTAATATCCATAATTCCATCTGTCAGTGATAATCTGGCATTTTTTAAAACCGACATTTCTTTTACATCATCTTTTGTATCAAAAGAATCTGCATATCGTTTAATTGCAACAACTATAGTGTTGAGATTAACACTTCCACCAAGCATTCTCTCAACTTCACTCTGAATCTTTACAGCTAATGCAGTATAGTTGATCACATCCATTTTCATGCAATCATAGATTGACCGATTGTGAGTGATTATCTCTCTGACTGCTTCAGGAACCGACATGTTTGCCGCACGCATACTAAATATTATATAATGTCAGTTATAATAGGATTTTGTAATAAATCTAACAATATTAAGAAATACTTATATAATGTAATATATATTACATATAGTGAGGAAATATGACAATGTTCTTTGATGACGAATTTGATAGGCTCTTCAAGAGAATGTCTAGATCATTCTTTGATGTAGATGAGTTACTTGAAGAAGCAAAAAGCACAGGAAATCTTTCTGGTCCATATTATTATGGATATACAATGACAGTTGGCCCAGATGGAAAACCTGTAGTAAAAGAGTATGGTAATGTTAGACCAGGACTCTTGCCTACCTCCGATACAAGAGAACCCATCGTTGACACAATAGTTGATGATAAAGAAAAAGTGGTAAAACTTGTTGCGGAAATGCCTGGAGTAGAAAAATCTGATGTCAAGGTAGTAGTAGACGAAGACATTGTAAAGATTGATGCAGTTCATGGAGAGAAAAAGTACCATGCATCAGTACCAATCAAGTACATAGTCGACAAGGACTCTGCCAAAGCTTCATACAAAAATGGAATTCTTGAACTAACCTTCAAGCAAATAATTCCTGAAAAACCAAAGGGCAAAAACGTGGAGGTAGAATAACTCCTTTTTTTAGGTGATGATTATGACTGAAACTGAATTAAAGATAGCAGAGATTCCACAGCAACATGTTGGAAAAGGCAGAGCTATCTTAGATCCTAAAATTCTTGAAGAAACCAAGTGGGGTACTGGACAAATTCTAGAGCTGACATATAATAAAAAAACACATGTTAAACTTTGGCCAGGAAATCCAGAAGATTATGGAACTGGAATTATCAAAATTGATGGTATTACACGACATAACATAGGTGCTGGAATAGGTGACAGAATAAAGATTGTACCCGTAGAGGCAACTGAAGCTGAACAGATCACACTATCTCCCACGGAAAAACTATCCATTGATGAAAGACAGCTACATGAAGTAATGTCTCATAATTTTCAAAACCATGTATTTACAATTCATGATACTATTGTTTTACCTACTCAAATGGGAGGAAAAATCCAATTCATTATTACAAACACAAAACCATCAAAACCCGTCATAGTTACTGAAACCACTTCATTCAAGCTAGGCTCAATGACAAAAGCAATTGATTCATCAATTCCTAGAATTACTTACGATGAGCTTGGTGGATTAAAAAATGAAGTTCAAAAGATTAGAGAAATGGTTGAATTACCAATGCGACATCCCGAACTATTTGATAAGATTGGCGTTGAAGCCCCAAAAGGTGTTTTGCTATACGGACCTCCAGGAACAGGTAAAACATTACTTGCAAAAGCAGTAGCAGGCGAAACTAACGCAAACTTCACCTCACTTAGCGGTCCTGAAATTATGGGAAAATATTATGGTGAAAGTGAGGAACGAATTAGAGAGATCTTCAAGCAGGCTGAAGAGAACGCTCCAAGCATAATCTTTATTGATGAAATTGATTCTATTGCTCCAAAACGAGAGGAAGTTACCGGTGAGGTTGAAAAAAGAATTGTTTCTCAATTACTTACTTTAATGGATGGAATGAAAAGTAGAGGAAAGGTAGTTGTAATTGCTGCAACAAATAGACCTGACTCAATTGATCCTGCCCTTAGAAGGCCAGGAAGATTTGACAGGGAAATTGAAATTGGAATTCCTGATGAGGAAGGAAGACTAGAGATACTAAACATTCACACACGTGGAATGCCAATTGATGAAAAAGTTGATCTTAAACAAATATCAAAAATTACACATGGATTTGTAGGAGCTGATCTTGAAGTATTAGCCAAAGAAGCAGCTATGAGATCCTTAAGACGAATTTTACCTGAAGTTGATCTGAATCAAGAAAAGATCTCATCCGATATATTACAAAAAATCAAAGTTACAAAAGAAGACTTTCGCGATGCACTAAAAGAAGTAAGACCATCAGCACTACGAGAAGTACTAGTTCAAGTACCAAATGTAACTTGGGATGATGTAGGTGGTCTAGATGAACTCAAAGAAGAACTACGTGAATCAATAGAGTGGCCACTAAAATACAAAAATGCCTATGATTACGTGGATATCAGCTCTCCAAAAGGAATTCTTTTACATGGACCGCCTGGAACTGGTAAAACCCTTATCGCAAAGGCAGTAGCAAAAATGACTGATTCTAATTTTATCAGTGTAAAGGGACCAGAACTACTTTCAAAATGGGTTGGTGAGTCTGAGAAGGGCGTTAGAGAAATATTTCGTAAGGCACGCCAAGCAGCTCCTTGCATTATTTTCTTTGATGAAATCGATGCATTGATTCCAAGAAGAGGTACTGGAAGCTCTAGCTCCCATGTTGCAGAAAACGTTGTATCACAAATTCTTACTGAAATAGATGGGTTAGAGGAATTACATAATGTGTTGATTATTGGCGCTACAAATAGATTGGATATAGTTGATCCTGCTTTGTTACGACCAGGAAGATTTGATCGAGTAATTGAAGTACCAAAGCCTGATGCAAAAGGTAGAAAACACATTCTCAAAATACATACAAAAAACAAGCCTCTATCAGAGACTGTAGATTTGCAAAAATTAGTGGAATTGACAGATGGATTCAGTGGTGCCGAGTTGGCCGCAATTGCTAATCAATCTGCTATGATTGCATTAAAACGATATGTAGAGACAAAATCAAAGGATGTTAAGGAGATAAAAATCACCCAAGATGATCTATTACAAGCCGCAAAAAAAGTACGACCAGATATATCTAAAAAAGAAGAGCCCATAGTACCTAATGCAAAATAAAATAGTAAAACTAAATATCTATGGAGAAATTTACCAAGTGAAATGAAACTGTATCTGGATTTTGAACCATGTGACGAATGTATTACAATGATGAATGAACTTAGTAGTCCTCAAATGCTAATAGTTGATGATAAAACACGTGCTGACGAATCTGCAAAATTTCTCAGACATCTGACGTATAATCATTCTGAAGTTGTTCAAGCAGTGATGAAGGATTTGCCAAAACAAAAGCGTAATCAAGAGTATGACTTTTTTAAATAGGCATCAATCTTTTTGTTAAACTCATTCTTTTCTAATAGAATCTCTTGAATGCCCTCTATTAACGATCATTTGAATGACTGCATCTGTAGAATAGTCTATACCATGCTCAGTTTCAAAATGCTCCCTTAGCTGTTCTATCAAAGAGAGACTCTTTCTGCCCTCTATAGAAAATTCACATTCAAAACCATAATCTTTGCATTCTAATTTTATTGTCATATTTTGGCTCAATACAAAACCTATAAAAACCATTTACTAAATTTCGTGACATAAAATCACCCTTCACGCAGGATATATAATTTCAAAACTGGATTATATTATTCGTTAATTTCAGTAAAACAACACTTACTGATTCTAATTAGAAGAGCTATTGATAATATCTTCTAACGATTTAATGTATTTCTGATTATAATCTACGTATAGTTTTATCTTACTTTGAGGCAAGGCCATTGCACCAGGTCTGCTGTTTACCTGTTTTTCTAAGCTTCTTTGATTATTGATGATCTCTTTTAATTCGTCACTAGATAAGGACTGAATTTTCTGAACCAGCCTTTTGTATTCTTCATCCAACATATTCTCGGTATCTGGGTATGCAGGTGGAATGGAACCAAAAATTTCTCTTGCTCTAATATCCCCAAACACTTTCTTGTTTAGATCAATCAAGGTTTTTCAATTTAAAAATACACTATAAATTCAATTCTCTATGGAGGTTTTTACTTTAGTGGCACTAGGAATTATAATTAATAGAATTAAGTATGTCATAAATTTAGAAAAATTATCGAGGATGAAGAATGGTAGAGAGTAATTATGAAATATTAGGAATTTTTGATGGTGCGTCTAAAAGAGAGATCCAAGAAGCCTTTAGAAAACTAGCATTAGAACATCATTCTGATAGGGGCGGCAACGAAGAACAATTTAAGAAAATTAAGCAGGCATATGAAGATCTAAAGATTGGAAAGAAATACCCTGATTCTGATAAAGAAAAACAACGAAAATCAAAAGTATTCTCCGGTGATGATGAAGAGGAGATAAGACGACGTAATAAAATAATTGCAAAAGAGCTTTCTCAAGAAATGAAAGCTGCTGAAGAGTGGGCTGCAGCTCTTAACAGAGTAAATGCAACCGGAACTAGATTATTTGGATCAAAAACTGTTGGTGAAATTGAACTCGAAAGAAAAGCAAATGGTGCACTTTCCATAAAAGGAAACTACCTTGCAGGTAGTATAATCTATGATGGACCAATAATCATGCAAGGTAACATTACAAGTCCATCTTTTAGTGATGAATACCAGACAAACATAATTCTCACTCAAGGTGATTTCAAATTTGTAAATCCTCTAGAAAATAAATACAAGATAGATAACGGCGCTAAAATTCTTGCTGAAGACGGAGATATCATAGTTGGAAATGTGTTCGGGCGTAAAGATAAAGTGCAAGATCCAGACGGAAGGGTTGGAATTTATCTTACAAAAGAACATAGAACTGAATTATCTGCACCAAAAGGAAAAATTGTTCTTGAAAATGCTGTAAATACAGTTTCACTGAATGCAGATTCCATTGTAGTGTTAAACTTGGAAGATGATGTCAATATCTTTGCAAAGGAGATCCTAATTTATGGAAACAAAATAACATATGATGTTAAAATTCATCTTAAAAAAGATGGAATAATCAGGTTCTTTGAGAATTATTCAATCCAAAGTCTTAGTGATGACAGTGTAATTATTTTGGAAAATGGAAAATCGTTTAGGTTACATGATTTAAAAACAAAAAAAATTCATGATTTACCAGACGAGCTTCTCTCAAACAAAAAAAATTATGATAAAAATGATACAATGGTAGGCAAAGGATTTACCATAACCTATTCAATGCTAGATAATTTTCATAAAAAACACTCTGAAAACAAAACTTGGAAAACAAAATTCGGCATATTCTCTAAATAAAAATTTTAAAAAGAAATTAAATTGATTGAACTTTTTCTAGTCGACTAGTTCAGTCCAACCTTTAACGAAGACTGAGTTCTTGTAGAGTGGAACTGGTTGTCCAACAGTAAAGTCCATTGGTCTCATCCAGAAAATTGCCTTTGTTGGGCAAACTCCGATGCATGCTCCGTCAGAGATGCATCTTTCTGGGTAAAAGACAAATGCTTTACCTCTCTTCCAGCCTTCAACTGGTTTTACTCTAAGTACATCAGGTCCGAGAGTTGTGCAGATTTCTACGCAAAGTGCGCATCCAATGCACATCTGTTCACCAATGTCTGGTAAAATTGCTACTGGCATTACGAAGTGAGTTCGTTGTGGATCTTAATATAACTTACCCAAAAACTTCGAATTATAACGGCGTTAGTAATTTGTATAACAGTGTTTAATTTTTTGATCGCAAGATCAGGAATCTTTTCTAACAGAAAATTTTCTTAGATAATTTTCATGTGTAACCTCTAGAACAAGATCCACATTATTTTCAGTAACAAAAATTTTGAGAATTTTTCCTGAATCAACAATATGCCTATTTGTAGGTGAAAGTACCCACATACCATCCTTTTTCTTTGCAACACTAGAAAAAATAATTTTTGAATTTGATTGCTCTGATATACTTGCTAACAGCATCAAGTATGCGTTTAGTATTCTACCAGAATCCTTACCGCTAAAGAAATTTGACAGAACATTCAATGAATCAATTATTACAATTGTTTTTTTATCAACTACCTGATAAATTACTTCATTGATCACATTTTCTAAATTGTCAAGTGTTGGTTTAACTATTGTAATATTATCCCCAGGTGATTCAATTGTTTTTGATACAACATATCCACTAAATAATAGATCAAAATCAAGATAAACCACTGGAAATTTAAGCTCGTTAACTAATCTTGATAGAAATTTAATTTTGATTTGCGCATTTTCAAATAATAATGAATTTAACAAGGAATCATCCACAATTTCTCCTAATTTTGAAAATGTAATCAATTCATGATGATTTTTATTCAACACATAGCAAGTTCAATTCTGATATAAGAATGAACATGAACTCTGATTTTTCAAATGATTTTCCAACTGGCGGGAAAATTTATCTAAACAATGCCTCCGTATCAATCAATCCATTAGATTGTATTAACTCCATGCATGATTTCTTAGTATCATATAATGCTCTAGGACCAGATTCTCTGGAGTCTCAACCATTTGTAACCAATCAATTACGTGACACTAGGAAGATAATCTCACAAATAATCAAATGTCAGCCAGAGGAAATTATCTTCACACAAAGTACTACTGATGGAGTTAACGCAGTTGCAAACGGAATGAATTTTCAACCATCATCAAATCTAATTATTCGTGGTTTATCACATGAGCATCACGCAAATTATTATCCTTGGTTAAGATTATCTAAAAAATTAGAAATAAAAAACTTGAAAGTTGATAATAATGGATTTTTCCAAATAAATGAGCTTAAACATCTTATCGATAATAACACAAGCTTAGTAGCTTTGAGTCATGCTCTGTATAATACTGGAACAATTCTTCCTGTAGAAGAAGTCGGGGAAATTTTAGATAAACAAAACATCCCATATTTTCTTGATACTGCACAAACAATTGGATGTATTGGAGATTTTGACGTTAGTAAAACTAAATGTAACTTTATGTCATTTAATGGCTCAAAATGGTTATGCGGACCGATGGGTACAGGATTATTTTACTGTAGAAAAGACTCTGCACAGTTGTTAGAACCCATGAACATAGGTGGTGAATCTGTAATGATTTATGATGAAACCAAACTAGCATTCAAAGACATTCCTGATAGGTTTCAAACAGGATTTCGTAATTATGTGGGAATGGCAGGTCTTGAGGCATCAGCAAAATATCTCATAGGATTCGGTATGGAAAATATCCGTAAGAAGGTCATGAATCTAGCAAACCAACTCCGCACAGAACTTAGTAAAATTCCAAATGTTACACTATATGGTCCAAATGAAACCGAACAAAGGACAAGCATTGTTTCTTTTAATATAAAAAATCAGGAACCCTCATTGATTGTAGAAAAATTAGAAAAAAAGAACATTATTCTTGCAGTTCGTGAAATCTCTGAGGAAAAACTAATTCGGGCTTCGCCTCATTTTTTTAACTCTGAAGAGCAAATAGAAATTTTGTTGAATGAATTACGAAAATTATAGGTTCTCTTGTTCTTCTATAACCATCATAGTTAGGGTTGATTGAACCTTACCTATCTTTCTGATCTTATTTGTAATAATTGATCTTAAGATGTCAGTATCGTCGGCAGAGATCTTCAAAACAATGTCATATACGCCATAGACGCCCTGAATCTCATACTGGATTCCTTTTTCTTGATTTAGAATGTTTTTTACTTCTGATATAATTGACTCATCAGAACCCAAATCGGAATTTAATAACACGTATGAAGTAGGCACATTCCAGATTTCTAACTACGATATTTAACCTTTGATTAAAATTCTCAAAAACTGATTAATTGGAACTAATCAGATTATTTGTGAAACCAATTGATCTTTCTTTAACAATCTCTGAAGGCATACCGAACTTCCCTGGTTCGCCAAATCCAAAGATGATACAATGGTCAAATCTTCAAAAAGACGGTTATAACTTGGAACTTCTTTTTATGAGCTCACATACAGGGACTCATTTGGATGCCCCCTTTCATTTTGCAAATAATGGCATAAAGATTCACCAGATTCCATTGGAAAGATTATCCGGAAAGGCTCATCTAATCAGAATCAAAAAAAATGAAAATGAACCCATTTCGCTTAATGATGTAAAGACTTTTGAAAATAAAAATGGCAAAATTGGAAAAAACGCTATTGTCATTTTTGCCACCGATTGGGATAGAAAAATCCACAAATCAAATTATTTTACAAATAATCCTGGCTTATCTACCGCTGCAGCAAAATATCTGGCATCAAAAAAAGTAAATCTCGTGGGGATTGATTCTCCAAGCATCGATCTTGGTAACAACCCACAATTTCCAGTACACCGGATTTTTGCTAAAAATAATGTCTTGATTGTAGAGAATCTAACTAATCTTAAAAAAATTAAAAAATCACCATTTAATTTCTCAGCATTCCCTCTGAAAATTCAAAATGCTACTGGCTCACCTGTACGTGCCTTTGCATCTTAATCAACGAACTGAAATCTATCTGCCTTGTAATTTTTTGCAAGATGTCCTGTAATTGGAATTCTATTATTACAATTGATGCATTGATTTTTTTCATCCAAATTCCATTCTTTAATGGCAAAACCAAACCTGTTGATTACAACATTTTTGCATTCTGGACAATATGTGTGCTCTAAAGGATGTCCTGGAACGTTTCCAAGATATGCATAGTTTAAACCAACATCTTTTGCAATTTTATGATGTTTTTCTAAAGTTTTAACTGGAGTTGATGGAAACTCCATCATTTTATAATCTGGATGAAATCTCAGAAAATGTATTGGCATATCGGGACCGAATTCATCATAAACAAACTTACAAAGTTTTTTTGCATGTGATAGATCATCTCCAACCTCTGGCACAATCAAATCAGTGATCTCAACATGTATCTTGGTTTTATCGTGAATTTCTGTTAGTGTGTCAAAGATTGGTTTTGGATCTGGTACACCGATATATTTCCGTGTAAAATTTGGTTCTGCACTTCCTTTGAAATCCACTGTGATGCAATCAAGAAACTCATCCATCATTTTCACAGTTTCTGGAGTGTCGTATCCATTTGATACAAAAACATTGTAGAGTCCCCTTTTCCTAGCTATGACGGCACAATCTCTAGCAAATTCAATGAAGATTGATGGTTGATTGTATGTGTATGCAATTCCATCTGCGCCATGATCAAGTGTGGTCTGAACTACTTGCTCTGGGGTCATATCTACTCCCTCTACTTTTCTTCTCTGGCTTATGTCATAATTTTGGCAATATTTACAAAGCCAATTACATCCCGTGGTGGCTATTGAAAATACCTTGGAGCCTGGTCTGTAATGAACTACTGGCTTTTTTTCTATTGGATCTACATTACCAGCAATTACTTTGCCATAAACAAAGAGCTCTAACTTACCATCTGTGTTACCCCTGATTCCACACAATCCAATCTGATTCTTTCCAATTTCACAATACCTTGCACAAGCAGTACATCGTACTTTCTCTTCAGGTAGCTTTTCATACAAAATGGCCTCTTTTCCCATAAGCAATATTGGAAATTTTTCTAATATAAGGAAAAAGTATCAGCAATGCTAAAACAATGGAAAAAATTAGTTATGACATGAGCAAACCTGGTAATATTTGGCGAAAGGTTCATGGGAGAATAACAAAGAGACCTACCAACTTTTCATGGGTACTGGATTCAAAATTAGCAGGTTCTGGAATGCCAACGTCATTTGAAGAATTTGAATGGATTATGAATCAAGGTGTTAAATCAATAGTAACTATGACTGAGAATTCATTACCTGATACTTGGGTAAAAAATATCAATTATTTACATGTGCCAACTCCAGATCTTACTGCACCTGAGATTGAACAAATAGATCTCGCTGTTGATTTTATTCATGAAAAGATAACTGGTAAAGAACCTGTGATGGTTCACTGTGCTGCAGGCCTTGGTAGAGCTGGGACTATACTTTCATGTTATCTAATCAAATATCAGAAATTTTCAGCAGTGGAAGCAATTAAAAAAATTAGAAAAGAAAGACCGGGTTCTGTTCAATCAGAAATTCAAGAAGTAGTTATTTCATTATATGAAAAACACATTCGTAGTTAATTACTCTGGTATAGATTCTGAAACTAGTTTCCCGTCTACAACTCTAATCTTTAAGAGATGATCATCTTTGAACACTAGAGTAATTCCTCCTTCGGAATCTGGGTCTTCAACCTTTACAAGATCCTGCATTCGAATTCCATCAAATTTTGCCATACAATCACCTATTCTGGAATTGAGACCGTTTCGATCTTTCCATCCACAGCTTTGATGAAAAGGAATCTATTGTCTTTAAAGATCACAGTGATTCCTCCTTCTTTGTCTGGTTCTTCGACTTCAAGTACTGGTTGTCCAAGTAGCCCGTCATATTTTGCCATGATAATCGTTTGAAAAAGTACTTTATATCCCTAATTGATCTGAATCTCGATCTCTTTTGCCTGGTTCTTTACATTAGATGGCTCTGTATAGAGATGTTTTTGCCAAGAGGCAAAAGCTTCTGCTCCTATCTTGTGTTTACCCGGCCCAAGGTCTGATGCTTTGAAAATAATCTTCTCTTCAAAATCAAACAATTCTTGTCTTACTTCCTCTTCTGTTAATCTAATAAATGGCTCAAAATTTTTTGCCACTTGAACCCAAATTCGTCTGTCTTTCATTGGATTGACTAACTTTGGATTACGAGTCCAAAAAATTGATGCCTTTCTATAACTATCAATTGGGGTGCCAAGCACTTTTCTTCTTAATCCTCCAGAAACAAGCTTTACCCCATATTTCATCTTGAAATAATTGTCATTTTTGTTATATGCCTCAGTCCAATTCTTTTCATTAAAAGAATCCCTAATGCTTCCCTGAACTGAAAATTTGACATTAATTACAATATTTTCGTCTGAAGCAAACTCTGTCTTCTCAGAAATCAATTCAATGCCTGAAATTTCACTATTACTCATGTTAATACTGGATATTGATTTATATCCACAATAAGTTCTTTTTCGAACACATGGAAGCTCAGGTACTAAACTCGTCCCAGAAAGAGATCAACCTTTCTATCACAAAATCCGACATAGGCACTTTGTATATCATACAACATGAGCTACTTCAGGGCTCCAATGTTGATTTTGCAGGTGTAATCGTTAAACACCCACTAACAAACGAATGCTGGATGAAAGTAAATTCTGCAAAAGGCAACCCTATCAAAGAAATTTCTGCAGCTGCAGATTCTGCAATCAAGACCGCTGATGAATTAAAAAAATTATTTAATTCGAAAATCAAAGGTTAATCATGAAATTTTGCCCCAAGTGTGAGATACGTCTCAAAAAGACTGATTCTGGATTAAAATGTACAAAATGTAATTATGTCGAAGGTGGAAACATTGAATCATCAAAACAGATTCAAGAGGAACAAGAGGTTTCAGAATTTAATGTCCTAGAAGAGAACGAGGGTTCTGAAACTTTACCTACAATTAAAATCGATTGTGAGAAATGTGGTCATGACGAAGCAGTTTGGTGGATGTTACAAACACGAAGTGCAGATGAGCCCACTACCCAATTCTATCGATGTTCAAAATGTAATCATACATGGCGAAATTACGCATAACGTTTAACTGGAACATTACAAACAAATGATTGAACTTGGTGTTTTCAGCTAAAACAAGTGGATCTGATGATCTCAAAGCCATAATATCTGCAATATCTACTCTTGTCGAAGAAGCCACCTTTGTTGCATCTGCAGAAGGAATAACATTCAGAGGAATGGATCCATCCCATGTTGCCTTGATAGATATATCGTGGCCAAATTCTGCTTTTGAAAAATACGAATGTGATAGTGATATTAAATTTGGTGTTAGAATTGATGAATTCTCAAAACTAATCAAACGAGCTGACAAAAAAGATGCAATAGAAATCAGTATCTCTGATGATAATATGTTACTTGTAACTATTGGAAATAACAAGAAATACAAAATACGATTAATTGAAAGCTCAGCTACTGATACTCCATTACCAAAAATTCCTTATGATGCTACGATTGAAATATCATCATCAATTTTTGATAAAATTCTTGGAGACGTACAAGTTGTCTCTGATTATCTTACAATACACGCTATTGAAGGAAAAGCAGATTTTTCTGGAAAAGGCGATTCCGGTGAAGTAGTAATTGAGCTTGATAAAACAGGTCAAGACCTGCAAAACCTATCAGTTAAAGAAGAAAGTATCGGCACATACAGTCTTGAGTATCTTAACCCTGTAGTAAAAGCCGTGGGTACTACAGCCAACACTATTACTTGTGAGTACTCTAGTGCAAAACCACTCCGAATAGAGTTTAAAGTTGCCAATATAGGCAGAATTCACTTCTACTTGGCTCCAAGAGTAGAAAGTTAAAGCATTTATTGTAATATTGAAAGAGGTATACTGACTTGAGACTAATCGTAAAGTATGGTGGAACATCATTATCATCTGCAAAACAAATCAAAGATGTTGCAAAGTTTGTTACATCTTTATCAAAAGAGAATGAAGTTGTAACTGTATGTTCTGCAATTAAAGAAACCACTGATGACTTGATCGAAATCATACAACTCATCAAAAAAGGAAACAAAAAGAAAGCAAAACAAGTTACTGCAAAAATAATCAATCAACACAAGCAGCTTGCTGAACAAACAATTTCAAAATCACAAAACAAGAAAAAACTACTAGAGATGCTTGAAAAAGATTTTTCTGAGCTATCTGATTTAGTTGATGGTATAGTTCTACTTGGTGAGATGACACCCCGTTCTTCTGACTATCTACTATCGTTTGGAGAACGATTATCCATAAAATTTGTATCACACGCAATAACTGACCTTGGCAAAAAATCATTTGCATATACTGGAAAGGAAGTGGGAATAGTTACTGATTCTAATTTTGGAGAATCGAAACCACTCATGGATACTACTAGGTTAAGAGTTGCAAAAACATTGGAGCCCTTACTCTCAGACAAATCTCTTCCGGTGATAGGTGGATTTGCAGGAGCTGATCAACATGGTAGCATCACGACATTTGGCCGTGGAGGCTCTGATTATACTGCAACAATCATTGCCACATGCATAAAGGCCGACGAAATTTGGTTAATGAGTGATGTTGATGGACTAATGACAGCTGATCCAAAAATCGCAAGTAATGCAAAGGTACTCAAAGAAGTCTCTTATGTTGAAGCAATTGAAATGGCATTGTTTGGTGCAAAACAGATTCATCCAAGAACGTTTGAACCGATTTTATCCAAAAAAATTCCAATGAGAATTAGAAATACTTTCAATACAAAAAACATGGGAACTTTGGTAACTGCATCACCTGGACCTGAAACTAAAAAAACTGTAAAATGTGTTAGTGTGATTCGTCACAATGCACTCATAGATGTTCGTGGAGGAAGTATGGTTGGAGCACCTGGTACTGCAGCTAAAATCTTTACAACTTTGGCAAATGCCGGAGTAAATGTAATGATGATATCCCAAAATCCTTCTGAATCTAGCATCACTGTAGTTGTCAAGAACGCTGATCTTGATAGGGCAGTCAATGCCTTGGAGATGGAACTATTGGGAAAGATTATCAAAAAATTGGAAGTAACTACAGATGTAGCAATAATTGCACTGATCGGTTCTGGAATGAGAGGTACAGTAGGTGTAGCGTCAAAAGTCTTTACCGCTACTGCAAAAAAGAAAGTCAACGTAGTAATGATTACTCAAGGTTCATCCGAACTCAACTTGGCATTTGTAGTAAAGGACTCTGACTCTAAATCAGTCGTACAATCACTACACGATGAATTTGAATTGGCAAAGATAAACTAGTAAAATTAGTGCAAAACAATTTAAAGAAATAAACAGTTTTGAATCCATTGAAAAAGTCAGTAACAATTTTAATCATTGTTGTAGCTGTTGCCGGAATCATAATAATTCCAAACTTGTCTGAAGAATTTGTCAACGCCAAAACTCTTAGAAAAATTGAATTTACTAAAACGGTTACATCCTCACAGGATCCAGGAATAGGACATGAAAGTCATCAATTTGCCCTCATTCTTTCACCCAATGAGGGGACAATATACGATGGCTCAATAACATATACTGCTAGTGCCCCAATAGAGCTTGCAGTTTTACACGAAATTCGTAAGGAAGATGCAAAAGGCCAACCTACATGGAGTGTTGATGGAAACAAGATCTACGGATTATCTCTAATTGATCAAAATTCAAACTCTGGCTCACTTGAATTCACGGGTGCGGCATTGGCCTTACATTCACCATCCCAAGCATTTTCTGCCACAGTTAGCGTAGATGGTTGGGTTAGGGGAGAACCAACTGAAATTATACAGCAAACAATTGAGGTAAAGACTGGGGACAACTCAATTACTTTAGCCCGTGCAAACGTTCCTGCAGTTATTCCTTTACACGCTGGTGTCTATGATGAAAATGAACTCTATTACATTATTACCGATTCAAATAATGAAGAGCTTGCAAAATCCATATCTACAAAACAAGAATGGAAGGTTGAATTTGCACCAACACTTTCGAATGCTCCAAAAGAATCTCTTTCAGATATCTATGTATTCAAAAATGGTTTAGGAGGAAGGGGAATTCATGGATACCAAGTAGAAGTATTCTCTGATACACCTTCTCAAATAAACGAGTACAGTGCATTAAGAACTGTATCAGAAGTTAGCTGGAAAACAGGACAAAAACCCCAGATCCTAGAATCTGTCAAAGACATCTTACAAGCAAAAGAAGACGGAAAATTACAACTTGAAAAAACTGAGATGATTCTCAATGTTCCGCAAATTAAATGGCCAGACGGTCAAATGAAAGTAAACGAAAACAAAACAATTAGTGATGACATGGAATATGGTGATAGCCAAATCCTTGACATAAATCTTGATGAGATGTCAGTTACTTTTATTGCCCACAGGGGATGGGGCCCACAAGGACAGACAATCTACTATATTGTAACTGATGCCACTCCATCTGGACCTGCAGAAATGATGGGAGTTGTAGATTCTCCAACATCTGCAAATTTAATCGCAAGTGCTGCAGCAGTTGATCTTTTTCAATTCAAAAATGGAATTAAGAGTACTGGTCCTATAGGATTTCAGCCTGGTATAGCTTCGGCTGCACCAGGAGACAAGAACTATTCACCCATGTGGAGAATCTATACTGTTGAGTGGGTTGAACCAAGCGAGGCCACATTATTACAGACTAAAAGTGATATCGATGCACTAGAATCAAAGGGAGAAGTGTTAGTAGAAATAGCACGGCCTCTAAGTAGCGATCATATCGTAAACTGTCCCTTTATTGACCCATTTCAATAATTCACTAAACGGATAAATTATCTTAAAAAATTTCTTGATAGTATTGGCAGGCAAACTTTTCATTGTTGGTGTCGGTCCTGGCCACCATGATCATATGACATTTAGGGCTAAACAAGCAATCGAAGAAAGTGATACGATTGTTGGTTATGAGACTTATGTCAATCTAGTTCAAGATCTAATTGACGGTAAGGAAATTTACAGATATGCAATGACGCAAGAAGTTGAACGAGCTCATCAATGTATAGATCTTGCAAAATCTGGTAAAATTGTATCTCTAGTCTCAAGTGGAGATCCTGGAATTTATGGCATGGCGGGTCTTATCTATGAGACATTAGCAGAACAAGGATGGGATCCAAAAAGCGGACTCTCTGTTGAAATAATTCCTGGCGTATCAGCATTGAACTCATGCGCATCAATCATTGGTTCTCCACTAATGACAGATTTTGCTGTAGTTAGTATGAGTGATCTCTTGGTTCCTTGGGAAATAATTGTAAAACGGGTAGAGGCAGCAGCCCAAGGCGATTTTGTAATCGTAATCTATAATCCATCTAGCAAAAAAAGAATTCACCAGTTACAAGATACAAGAAAAATTTTGTTAAAACATAGAAAGCCATCAACGCCGGTTGCAATCATTAAGGGTGCGTTTAGGGAAACTCAATCAATAGTTTTAACTGATCTGGATAAGATGGAAAATTATGCAGATAAGCTTGGAATGATCAGTACTGTTATTGTTGGTAACTCTTCAACTTATAATTACAAAGACTTGATGATAAACCCAAGAGGATACAAATCAAAGTACAATCTCAAGGAACAAACAAATCCGGAACTCAAAGTCTAAACACTGTTCTTTATTGCAGCTGACAAATTATCATCAATTGCTATTTTCTCCCTTATGGGCTCAATTATCTTTATCAAATATTTAGAAACAGTTTGTTTTAGATCTGTAGGGTGAAGTTGTTTCTTTGCAAAATCTTCCTCAAGCTGTGAATAGCTAGAATAGGTTACATTTCCTCCAAACTTTTCTGGTCTTTCAACTGAGATCTCATCAAACTCATGATAAATTACATGCCTTGCAATTTCTAGCAGTGGATTACTTTCGGTGTTTGCCTCTTCACACCAGGCTTTTTTTATCTTTGATGTAATGACATCATTTGAATCGTGGATAAATATGCCTGAGTTTGGGTTAGACTTGCTCATCTTTCCTAGAGCCTTTGCATCCCCTTCTGTTGGCTGGGATAATCCCGGTAAAAGTCTATGATGAACGGCAACAGGCACTTTCCATTTCATCTTTGGGAACAACTCTCGTACAAGCATGTGAATTTTTCTCTGATCCATTCCTGCATGTGCAATATCTACCTCAAGTGAGTGAATGTCAACTGCCTGCATTGGTGGATACAATAATTTTGCAAGGTCAATCTTTTCCTCATTTTCAGATCTTCCCATAATGGTAAGAGTTCTCATGGTTCTTGCCAGTGACATATGTTTTGTAAATCTGACAAATTCTGCCCAGTATTCTTTTTTAGAATCATACAGCTCAGAACCCATCACAATGTTTACTCCAGGGCAAACAAGCTTGAATGCTTGAGCATAATATTTTGAAACTTGGGAAATCGTTTCCCAGTTTCCTCCTAATTTATCATTGATTAGCGTGTGCCAGTCTGCAAGAAAAACTGTACAGTTTACACCCGCTTTGATAAAATCATTAATTTTGAATCCTGTGCTGATTAGACTTCCTAAATGTAAAAAACCAGAAATCTCAAGACCTATGTAGTGTCTTGGGCTGGAATTTGTTTTGAATAATTCAACCAACTCTTCTCTTGTTACAATCTCTTCTGTTGGCGGTTTTGCAATCAGATCTACTTTTTCTAAAACATCCAAACTGATTACACCTTACCAAAAGTTCCTATAAAGTTACGTCTCATGATCATCCAAACTCTTTCTTGGTCTAGTACTGAGATAAAATGCATGTGCGCTAATTACGAATCCCACTAGGAAAATCTTTGTACTAAATATGAGATTCCATGGCCTGTCTGGATCTGGATAAGCAACCGTAAGCCTATCAATATCTGGAACATTTCCATCAACAATTCCTGCAGTGATCTGCGCATTTAGTACGGTAAAACTCCACAAAACCTCATACAAACAAATTATTGCAAAGCCTAACAACATCAATTGCAGTAAGGCCATTCTGGTAGAGCCTATCTTTCCTTTGGTGGTTCTCTTCCAGCCTATTCTTGATACACAATACCATCCAATTATACAAGCAAAGAACAACCATGTGATGAGCTTGGCAAAGTTCTCAAAGGGAATTTCTGTATCTACTAAAACTTCGCCCATGACATAGGTTCCGTTTTCTTCCCATTCGGTGTACATTGCATAGGCACCATATGCAGTGATTGATAACATGATGAATGCGCAGACATAAAAGATGTACAAAAAGACCTTGTATCCTCGATCAGTCTCTTGCAGGTGACGTTTCTCCATTATGCACATGCAGAAGCTTGCATTATAAAATTTGATTCTTGAGAGTTTATTAGAGAAACCCTATCCATCCCATTTGTGCCTGTGCCAATAAACATCCCAATTATCGGTAAAGAGGAGATAAAGGCTGTAAATCAAGTCCTAAAGAGTGGAGTTTTAACATCTGCTGCAAAAAATGGGGGAAAAAACGTTCAGGAATTTGAAAAACTTGCTTGCAAGTATGTAAAATCAAGATATGCTGTATCAGTAAACTCTGGTACAGCGTCCCTACAAGCAGCGTTACTAGCCCTTGATGTACAGAAAGGAGACGAGGTACTATTACCATCATTTACATTTGTTGCAACTGCAAATGCTGTTGTATCGACCGGTGCAAAACCTGTCTTTGTTGATATTCTACAGGATAACTATACAATGGATCCAGAAGATCTTGCAAAAAAGATTACAAAAAAATCCAAAGTGATAATACCAGTCCATCTTTATGGAAACGTTGCATACATTGATAGAATAAAAGAGATCGCCAGAAAAAATAATCTAAGAATAATTGAGGATGCGGCACAATCTCTGGGTTCCACACTAAAGGGAAAACACACTGGAACATTTGGAGACATTGGCAGTTACAGTCTGTATCCTGCAAAGGTTATGACAGCAGGGGAGGGAGGATTTCTTGTAACTGATGACAAGCAGCTACATGAAAAATTACTAATGATTAGAAATCACGGAATGGTTCATGGTTATGATACAAAAATTTTGGGATTGAATCTACGATTACCAGAAATCTCAGCTGCAATTGCAAAGGAGCAGATAAAAAAACTGCCAAAGTTTCTGGCAAAGCGAAGAAAAAACTCACAGCAACTATCAAAGCTATTAGCTAAAACAGACCTTACATTACCACATGAAAGAAAAAATGAAAGAGTAAACTGGTATCTATACACTATAGCAGCTAAAAACCGCGATAAATTACTCAAAGCGCTAAACTCCAAAGGAATTGGCGCAGTTGCATATTATCCGATTCCTGTTCATAAAACACCATACTATCACTCCAAAACAACACTGAAAACAACTGAATGGGCAGCTCTGCACGTATTGTCACTGCCTGTCCAGCCTCAGGTTACTCCTCAAAACTTATCACAGACAGCATCTGTAATCAAATCGCTATTATGAATTCTCTAGAGTATGTTTTTGGTGAAGTATGCAAGATATTACTTCCTATCCCAGAAGAGGTCTACTTTGGAAACCAAAAATCTTCCATCGCAATCTGTACACTTTCTAGTATATCTTTACTCAAAGAAATTGCAGAGTCTAACTTGCTTGATAATGTAGCAATTGTAGGACGATTATTTTCTGAAAACAAAGGCATTGATGCATTAGTTAGATTCGTAAACTCTAATCCAAACATTAAGACACTAATCTTATGTGGCAAAGAAGTCTGGGGACATAAAGCAGGAGAATCTCTACTAGCATTGTATGAAAATGGAATTGATTCTGACGGAAGAATAATTGGCTCACACAGTCCGGATCCCATATCACAACTATCAAACTCTGAAGTGCAGAAATTTCAAAATCAAATTACAATAATAAACAAAACTGGCGAAACAGATCCTCTAATTATCAAACAAACTGTAGATTTAGTTTAGTATCCATTTCTCTGTCTTTCTCTATTAATCTCGTTTTTGCGCTTGTATTCTTCTAAGATATCATCTGGCGTTAGATTGAGCTCTAGAGAAGCCTGCACAACAAAATGCCAAATATCGATTAGCTCCTCTCTTGCATCTGCTTCATTAAATGGAGTTGGTTTTTTCCACCACTTCCAGTTTGTAGTCATCTGTAGTTCCACTGCTTCATGCATTATAGCTGTACAAAGTGCAGAAACTCTACCTTCTTTGTCATCGGGGTATCGTGACAAATCCATCATCTCAGATAGTCCTTTTTGCAACTCAAAGATTGAAACCAATCTGTCCTTTTCAGAAACTTCCTGAGTCAATAATTTGATTGAACAGGGAATTGAACTTAAGTCTTTAGAAACGAATCATCTTTTCGTAAATCTTTACACGTTTTTCAATATCTGATTTCTTTACCTTTGTTAATCCATCAAGACCATATCTCTCAACAGCAAACGAACCCAAAACATTACCATACACAACGCCTTTCTTGATGGCTGAAAGGGTGGTGGAGTTTTTACTTGCTAAATAGCCTATCATTGCACCTGCAAAAGAGTCTCCAGCGCCGGTTGGATCTACTACATCCTCTAATGAAAAGCCAGCAGATGGGAATATGACATCATCAAAAAACATCAATGAACCATGTTCACCTTTTTTGATTATCACATATTTTGCCCCCCAACTCATCATCTTTTTTGCACATTTTATCAGGTTGTGTTCTTTTGTGAGCAGTTTTGCCTCTTCATCGTTAATTACAATGGCATCAACGGATTTTATCATCTTGATTACTGCGTTTCTTTTAGTTGCAATCCAAAATTCTATAGTATCACACATTGAAAATTTCACATTATCAAATTCTTTTATCAAACTAGCATTTTGCTCGGGATCATTATTTGCAAGATACACAAATCGAGATTTTTTATATTCTTCAGGAACAGTAGGCTTGAAATTTGCCAACACATTTAGCTCAGTCTTTAGAGTCTCTCTAGTGCTTAAGGTTTCATCGTATTTTCCATCATATCGAAATGTCTTGCCTTTGGCAATGTGCAATCCTTTAAGATCCATATGTTTTGCTAAAAGATCATGGTGTTTTTTTGGGAAATCTTTTCCTACTACTGCTATCAAACCCGTATCAACAAAAAAACTAGCAGATACACCTGCAAATGTTGCTGCACCACCAAGGACATCTTTTAGAGTTTTTGTTGGAGTTCTAATGGTATCTAATGCAGTTGAACCAAAAACTGTGAGCACAGTGAAAATCTAGTTTTGATGTATAAATTCCCTTGCTTGGACTTCTGTTGGATAGTATACAAATGGAACATCTATTTTTGTAAATAGAACATCATATTGTGTAACTCCTGTTATTCTGATAGTTTGAGTGTCATCTGATTTCTGATCAGAATATGTTAGAAACACTCCATCAACTTTGGCTTTGCTCATTGGAGGAAGTACGAATGATTGTAATTCACCTTCTCCAATTTGTTTTTCATCTGCAGTAATGATGAAATCTGTTTCACCAGCAGTAAGTAACAGCAAAGACGGATTATCAAATTCTAACTGAATGTTATGTGCAGAACCTCTCTCATTTTCCTCCAACAAACTGCTCTCAGTGATAATGGCGTTAATCTGAGATGCTGAAGCATACTGAGAATAACCAAAAAAGCCCACGCCTACAACCAATAAAATCAATAATGTTGCTTTTCGTGACTTTTGCATGCCTGTAAATCTCAAATTTCCATTTTAATCCCGAAGGGAAAAAAAACCAAATAATGTGTGTAAAAGTTTTGATCTATTCTTAAACCTACTTAGAGCTAACAGAATAAATCAAAATCAACCAAGATATTCTAGTTGGCAAAAATTAGAGTAAAATTTGGACATAATGAAATTGAGATAGACTCTAGAGATTTTTACGTTGATAATCAGACTATTGGTGAAGTAATTGATAAAGTAACTAAGCATATGCAAGAGAACAAAGCTAGAATTATTTTTGATGATCGTTCTCTTGAACAACTAGAAAAAATGACTGATGTTTACAAAGAAAATCTTGAAACTTTAAACGGTTTGGAAGATGCAGAAACGCACGAACCAGAGTTTTCAGAACCTATACCAATTTCTCAAAATGAAATTAGAGAAAAACTTGAGACTTTAGCTTCAAAATCATTCTTTGATACTCCTAGAACTGTCTCTGAAACTGTAGAGGAATTGCGAGAATATGGATGGAGTGCTAGTCTTTTGGATGTATCAAAAACTCTTGCAAAAATGGCATTTAATAGAGAAATTCTAAAAAACTCTAGGGATCACAGAAGCTATTATTTTGTAAAAGAAGCATTACTAGCTAACTAGTTTTGTAGCTGCAAATATCACACGAATCAAAAGTATCTCCTTCTAGATGGTCAAAATGCGTATTGCATTCTCCACAGGTGTGATGCATATCAAAATACCCGTCATCTTCTGTTTTCCCCACCTGCTTCGTTTCTAACTTTGTACTCCCACATTTTATACAATGACACCCACATTCCATTTATCAAAAAATGATTAACAATCTATTATAGTTGTATTGAATATTTTTTCTAGATGGACAAAAAGCGAAAGATTCCAATAGAGATTGATGATCATTTCAGGCTTTTTGGAAAAGAGCCATGGGAAGTAGAATATGGTGAAAAATGCCCCGTCTGTAATGTCAGAATTGATGAATATGGTTTTTGTTCATGTGGTTCTAGCGGTGAATGATCTTTGCTCTATACTGAAGTCCAACCACCATTACTATTCCTAATACTAGAGGTATCAACAAAGAGAATTCAGGAACTACTGAGGTTCCAATAATTTGAACAGTTCCAGTTGCTTTTGGTTTCACACTTATCCATACATGAGATTCTGTTTTTAGAAATTCATGTTTTAGGATTTTTTGGTCATCAAGAAAAACCGTATATGGGTTCCATAATAATTCTAAAGGAATAATCAAAGTTACCAATTGATTCTCTTTTTTTAGATCAAAACTAATGCTTTTTGATGGTTGATCAAAAACTAGTTTTACGTCCTCAACACTTCTAATTCCAACATCAAATTCTTTTCCTTCCCAAACAATCTTCTGCATCTTTGTTTCTTCATTTGGAACATATTCTATTAGTACTTCACATCCATGACATCCTATCTTGTGAATATCTTGTAATAAAACGGGATTTGCATTTACAAAAACTAGATCAACTTCATCTGGAAAATGAAAAACTGATCTTTCTGTATCCGCATAAATATATTGCCATGACCATAACCCATTCTTCTCTTTTAATACCTCAGAGAGATCATATTCGATCAGGATTCCTGTTTTGCTAGGAAAAATTGACAAAACAATATTTTGTTCACCCTCTGAAATTCCGTGCTCCTTTTTTTCTCCTTCTAGATCTGTTACTTTGAGATTGGTAATCTCTCCATCAATGGTAGTAAGTGATGTAGGTCTGCTGTTTGGATATAATTCATGAACTACGTGCACTTTTCCATCCGCTCCAATGGTAATATCCAATGATTTTTGATATGCTTTTTCACCTATTCCTAACTGTGAAAATGATTGAGGTATAACTGAGATAATCATAATAAAAACAAAAACAGCAAGTAATTTTTTCAAGTTAATCCTTACTCGATTTTTACACTATTCATCTTTGCTTCTTGTAATGGACAATCATTATTGTCCCTTTGTAGATTTACAATTTTGTCGGCTACTTCCATTCCTTCGGTTACTTCCCCAAATACAGTGTACTGACCATCTAGGAAGGTACTATCTGTAGTAACAATGAAGAATTGTGAGCCTGCACTATCGGGATCCATTGCTCTAGCCATTGAAACAATGCCTCTCCTATGTGATCTTGAATTAAACTCCGCCTTTACAGTATAACCTGGTCCACCCATGCCCCACTGACTCTTATCTGATTTTTTTGTATTAGGGTCTCCCCCTTGAATCATAAAGCCAGGAATAACCCTATGAAATAGTGTACCGTTGTAAAAACCAGAATTAGCTAGTTTTTGAAAATTTCTAACGGTTTCAGGTGCGATATCAGGCAATAAACGAAAACTAATAGTTCCAAAATTTGTATCAATTATGACATTCGTCATTTCTGAATTTCAACAGTATTATCATAAGAGTCTTTTGTATAATTTATTCAAAAATGTCTAGTTTACACTAAACCATATACTTGTACCCCAAAGTAACTCCAATTGGGCTTTAACTTTTTTGGTTAGTATGTAATTCTTAGAAAGTTTTTGCGACTTTGATAGAAATTATTAATTTTCAAAAATTTACAAGCCGATTGATTTTCTAAACTTTGAATTGTATGAAGTATCAAATGGAAAGTAATAGTCTTATATAGAACAACTAAAATTTAGATTTCGTGAATCGTACAAATCAGAGCACAGTTATCAAAGAAGCAATCAACTCTTATCTTGATAAAGGTCTTACAGACAAACAAGACATCTATACAAAAGTGGTAGATGAATTAGGTGTTCCAAGACCAACTGTACGTAGAGTTGCAAGAGATCTTAGAAACGAGTTGTTAGAGAAAATTAAAATTTTACAGTCTGAAGTTCAAAAACCGACTCTCATCGAAGAAGAGACTTCTTAGCCTCTCTTTTCTTTTTAATTATTAATATCAGTTTACGGTATCGACATTACTAATATAAGCAACCAACTTTTTGATCTAAAATATGGGTTATTTACGTAACCATTTGGCTACCGTTGTCTGTGGTACTTTTGCTGCAGTATTGACAGGATTATGGCCAATTTTTATCGACTTTGCACCACTACTAAATTTCATCTTTATTATGGCAGTACCAATCACTTGGTTTCTAACCTTCACATGTTGGATTGCCCAAAAAAGTACTGATTTTATGAAAAACTATCATGGTGGAGAATCTCATCATGAAAAAAAAAGCTTGAGTAATACACAAGCAACCGTTCAAGTCTATAAATCAGATGGGAAAGTAGCAAGTCCTAGTCAGATAAATGAAGCAAGATTAGAACTAGGCGATGATTTAGAAAAGTTACGAGATACTGTCAAAATCAAAGATTCTGAGATTGAACGCCTAAAACAAGAGATTGCAAACCTAGAGACACTCGTTCAAATTGAATCTCTAAAGACCGAATTAGCAAATCTTAAGGCATTAGCTTCTGAACGAAAATCAAAAAGATAACTGAATTATTTTTTGCAGTGTTCACACTGAACTATCTCATGCTTATCCTTACATCCAGGACAGCTCACAGCCCCTCCAAAATGACATTTACATTCACATGAGTGGTTAGTATCTTCTTTAGTGTAATTATCCATCTCTAATCCTTTCTTACAATGACTTTATTTGCCAAAACAAGCGTTTCATCAACTAACTCTTTTAATCTTGTTTCATTTACTGAGTCAATAACCTTGTTTTCACCAAACATATCTGCAGTCATATACACTGCTTTTGGATTAGTTATCACTCGAAAATAAGACATTAACTGAGTTAACATTGTCTGAACATCTGTAAAACCAATATTTCCCGATGCTAAAATTGCTAAACCGGCTACTTTTCCTGCAGTTGATCTATAATTGATAAATTCAAATAGATTTTTCAACGCTGCACTGAAAAACGAATTATAAATTGGTGAACCAATTATCCAAACATCTGCTTCAGTAATGTCTTTTGCAGCTTGTTTTGTTGTTTCATTATATTCTACATCGGGACCTCTGTAGTAATCGATTTTTCCTTCTGATAGATTGATGAATTTAACATCGTGATTTTTTGTTTTTACATAATCAAAAACAAATTTCATCATCACTTGTGTAACTGCATTTTTTCTAGGACTACCAGAAATTACAACAATTTTCATAATGACTCTGATTTTGAATTATATTTAAATTAAAATTAAAGCGGGCTCGGAGGGCTTCGATCCCTCGACCTGTAACTTAGGAGGCTACCGCGCTATCCATGTTTCGCGTCATTAAGACTCTGCGCCACAAGCCCAGCAAAAAAAATGTACTTAATTATTTAAGCGTAATCAAGATTTGCTTTGATTAATCTTTCAATTTTATTCCAATCAGAATTTTCTTTTCCTTCCCATTTCTCATAAAATACTACATCTTTTAGATCCAATCGTGGCAACCATCCTGCAGTCTCAAGATCTGGTTTAGAAGAGAACTCTTCTACATAACCTAAACAAAGGTAAGCTACTGGAATTACATGTTCAGGAAGATCTAATGCCTCTTTTAGTACCTCATTAGAAAGAATACTTACCCATCCTAAACCAACACCCTCTGTTCTAGCGGCTAACCACAAATTTTGAACTGCACAACACACGCTGTATATCCCAGTCTCTGGAATACTGGAACGACCAATTACAAATGGACCAAATCTAGATGGATCATAGGTGACACAAATGTTTACAGGAGATTCTATAATTCCCTCAAGCTTTAATGAAAGATATTTTGAGCGCTTTGGATCATCAATTAACTGAGATGTCTTTTCTCTTTCCTCATCAAATGACTGTTTAATCTTCTTTTTAGTCTGATCATCTTTAATCAAAATAAAATTCCAAGGCTGTGAAAATCCTACCGATGGCGCATGATGAGCAGCATTCAAAACTCTTGTTAGAATTTGTTCATCAATAGCTTTTGAAGTAAATCGGGAACGAACATCTCTTCTTGAAAAGATCGCCTTGTAGAGACCATCCTTTTCTTCATTAGAAAATTCATCGTTCATCTATTAGGATACTAATTCTTCCTTTTGTTAAACGTTAATAATGTCTGCAGGGAGCTTTCTAGTTTAGTGGGCCGGTAGTCTAGCTGGTTAGGATACCGCCTCGACACGGCGGTGATCGTGAGTTCGAATCTCTCTCGGCCCATTTTTTAAAATTTCTAGTTTGACTTGAACTCTTTCTCAATAAGACTCCAAGCCGATTCTACAACAACTATCCCACTTGCACTAAAATCTAATTCTTCACCATTAACTATGGCATTGTATTGTTGTGCATTTTGATCAGTCAATGTAAGGTAGAACATATTCTTTAACGGAATCTCTGCACCGGGATAGAACGCTGCTCGTCCAGGCATTGCAATATCTTCCGTTGAATACTGTCCTGCTCCAATTAGAACATCATCAGCGTATAGATCGTAACTGATACTTGGAATGGTAAACGTCTTTTCACTTGGATTCTTTACTAGAAACATAACCTCTAATGAAACCCGATTCTCAATATTATTTACATCAATCACTTGTACATCAAACAAATCGATTTCTATCTTGTCTAATTCTGGATTATCAAGACTTGCATAAAACACAAAACCACCCATCATTGCAAGTAATCCAGCAATGGCTGCATAGACAGTCATCTTACTTTGTAGTCCCAAGTTATTTTATCCAATTTTGGACAACTAAAAAACGTTATCAAAAACCAAATACCTAAAATGTATTTGATGGTATCTACGATATGCCTCTTGAACAAACAATTATCACTTGGATACACCTTGTATCTGCTGCAATCTGGGTAGGAGGCTCTCTTTTCATTGGCGTAGTGTTAGCACCAGTATTAAAAAAATCATCAATGTCACTTGAAGAGAGATTACAAATGATGATTACTGTTGGAAGGAGATTCAATCGAATTGCAGTTCCGTCATTAATTTTGTTAATTGCTACTGGAATATACACATCTCAAAATTTTCTCACGGAAAATTCGTACCAATTATTATTTTCAACTAGTTATGGAAATTTCCTACTAATCAAAATTTTTTTGGTTGTTCTACTTTTAGTAACATTTGCAATTCATGTTAGAATTATTCGAAAAGACGTGGAAGAAAAAATTTTATCAAAAAAACTATCTCCTCAACAAATTCAATCATTAAGAAAAAAAATTATCATTTTAGGTGAAATAACAGTCGTAATTTCAGTTGCAATATTATTTTTTGCAGCATTATTAGATTCTGGAGCATGAAATACCCTCAATTCTTATCTCAAACCCTCCATCGATTCTTCCAATTCCATATTTACAACCTGTAATCTTTGATGTAACATACAGATTTGTCTCCAAATGCTTTGTGATGGTATTTATCCTAAATACTGAAATGCCATCTGCCAACGCTGCAGGGATAACTATCATATCTGCAAGGTGGGAATCTACTCCTAGATTACATTCAATAAAGTTTTGAGCAATATCTGAAAATCTGAAATTTTTTACATTAAGTAATTCATCTATTCCAATTATTGATTTTGAATCTTTACTAGAGATCAAAATACTTGCCCCTTTGTCAAGTGCATCTTCATTTCTTATCTTTAATTGAGTAACAAAATTTGCTTTTTCCAAATTTCTAGAAATTTTGTTTACTTCAGTTTCAATAATACTGCTAGGAATTTTGGAGTAAGTACAATGTATGTCTGCTTCCTTAATTTCTCTTTTTGTAAATGATACAGTACTTAATTTATTTGCAGGTAAAACATTTAGTCTTACAATTCCATTTCCTTTAGGATAATACCCTCTCTGTTCTACATCCAAAGAAAAAGATATTCCAAATCTTCTATAAGCTTCTTGTAAAACAATTTTTGTGTAGTCTATTGTTGGACTCCAAGATACGTCAGTTCCTCCTTTAATGTTTAATTCAAGATTTTTTCTTGATATAGAAACTACAGGTATCAGTACTTGTGCAATTAATGATATACTTCCTGCAGTACCAACATTTTCAATAATTTTCTGGTCCTGAATTAGACCCGGGACAAATTTTATACAAGTTGAACCAATTTCCAATCCATGTACTTCTGCATTACAAATTTTTGCTAATATTCTAATTGAAGTCAAATGTTGTGCGCTCAATCCTGGAGTTTTTCGTTTTGCTCTAATATTGTTAATCTGAATCGGTTTCTGTGTTATACATGATAATGATATTGAACTACGAAGTATCTGTCCTCCACCTTCACCATACGAACCATCTATCTCAAAAAAATCCATACTTTACGATATTATCAATAATGATAGTTTTTTAAACAATTCACCTCAAATGCAATCGTGAATGGATTACTAATTGGAAGATTCCAACCATTTCATTTAGGTCATCTTGAGGCAATAAAATTTGCATTATCAAAAGTTGATAAATTATGGTTAGGTATTGGAAGCTCTAACAAACCTATTGGAAAAGAAAACCCCTTTCTTGCAGATGAGAGACGCAAGATGATTGAACATTCCATCGATAAAAATTTTTTATCAAAAATTCAGATCTTTGACATTCCTGATTTTGATAATCATCAAAAATGGATGGAAAATATTGAAAAAACCGTTCCTCACTTTGATATTGTATTTTCTAATGACGAAATGACAAGAAAGATGTATCATAGGCACGAAATTATAACTTCTGAAATTCCTTTCATTAAGAGAGAAAAATTTAGTGGTACAAAAATTAGGGAAAAAATCAAAACCAATCAAAACTGGAAAGATTTAGTTCCTTCTGGAACACAAAAAATCCTTGATGAAATAAAGGTAAAAGATCGGCTCTCTAGTCTTTAATTATAAATAATCCCCGTAAAGATTGCTTACAGGGAATTATTTGGAATATCTTGTAATGTTACCAGGACCAACAAACGTGCCAGAAAGAGTGACACGTGCTATGTATACTTACATGATTAACCATCGTAGTGATGATTTTGTTAAATTGTATGAGCCATGTGTTGAAAAGACAAAAAAAGTTTTTGAGACAAATGGTGAAGCAGTCTGTTTATCTGCTTCGGGAACTGGTGCAGTAGAAGCAAGTGTTGTTAATCTAATCAAAAAGGGCGATAAGGTAATCATTCCAGTGAATGGTGAATTTAGTGGTAGATTGTCTCAAATGTTATCATGGGCAGGAGCTGAAGTTATCAAGCTTGAATCTCCACCTGGTGAGAATGCTAGCTTTGATAAAGTAAAAGAGGCGTTTGATAATAATAAAGACGTAAAGGCATTCTATTGTGTTTGGAACGAAACATCTACTGGTACTATGCTCAATTATCTTGATAAAGTAAAAGATCTTACCTCAAGAAACGATTCGTACTATGTGGTTGATGGAGTATCAATCGTAGGTGGCGAAGAATTCCACATGGATAAGTGGGGTGTAGACATAGCAATGACTGGAGCACAAAAAGCATTTGCTGCTCCTCCGGGAATTTCTCCAATCTGTGTCAATGAAAGAACCAAAAAATACATGAATGCTAATCCACCAAATACAATGTACTTCAATTTACCTAGATATTTCAAATATTATGAAGAAGCAAAACATACTCCATTTACTCCAGCTTTACCTTTACTGTATGCATACAATGAAGCAATGGACATAATTTTAGAAGAAGGAATGGATGCACGAGTTAAACGTCACAGAACATGTTCACAAGCATTGTATTCAGGTCTTAATGCGATTGGTTTAACTCCATTTGCAAAAGAAGATGCTCGCTCTACTGTTGTGATTGCATTAAATTATCTTGATGGATTAGAAGACAAAACATTCAGAAACACATTAGCAAATAAATTCAGAGTTTTAGTCGCTGGCGGATTTGGAAATTTGAAAGGCAAAGTTTTCAGAGTTGGATGCATGGGAGAAGTAAATCGATATCATGTAATGAGAACTATCTCATCAATATCTTCTGCATTAGCAATGATGGGATATGAGACTGATACTCAAGCAGGACTCAAAGCTGCTGAAGAAAAATTAAAGTCACTCTAAAAATTCATGTTAACTTAATATAAGGAATTTCGAGATCGATCTCATTGACTTTCAGTAAGGGTTCACTAATCTTAGTTGATTATTCAGCTAAAGTGAAAGATTCTCAGGATGTTTTTGAAACAACAATCGAAGAAGAAGCAAAGAAGCATTCAATTCATGAACCAAATGTCAAGTATCAACCAAAGTTGGTTTCTGTAGGAGAATCATGGGTTCTAAAAGGATTAGATGAAGCACTTGCAAATACAAAAGTTGGAGATAAATTAACAGTAGAAGTTCCACCCGAAAAAGGATTTGGTGCAAGAGATTCTGGAAAAGTTAGAATGATTCCATTAAGAAAATTAGGTGAAGATGCAGACAAAGTATCAGTTGGTGATTCAATTGAAATTGATGATAAACGAGGAATCATTAGGTTCATTGGTTCTGGAAGAGTCCAAGTTGATTACAATCATAGATATGCTGGAAAAACAATCCTTTATGATGTTAATGTTGTAAAATCACTTGATACTGATGAAGATAAAATTTCAGGTATACTAAAACGACATATGCCCGTTGAAGATTCAAAACTTTCCTTTAAGAAAAACGCTAACGTGTTAGATATAACAATTCCAGAAGAAATTTTTCGAGCCGATGGCCTTCAAATTATGAAACATTTCATCCAAGTGGATTTGTTCAAATTCATACCTAATCTTGAGAAAATTAACTACGTTGAAACACATGTAAACAAACAATCTAAAAAACAAGATAAAAAAGAATCAAACACAGAAAAACAGGAAAAACCTGTCAGTCCAAAAACAAATTAAATTACGTTAGTACTTTTTGCTAGCGAGATAGCCTTCTTTTTAGTCATTGATTTCTCTTTTAGAATTGTATATCGCTCAGGTCTTAGATCTTGTGCTATGACTATTGCTTCTGCAAGGACATCCTCATCTAACCCTATTTGCTTTGCTGTTGTAGGTGCTCCTACATTCTTTAGAGTCTGTGCAATGTTTTTCCAATCCTGTCCTTGCAGTTTTGCCATCATAATTGAACCAATTCCACATTTTTCTCCATGCAGCCCTACTCCTGGTGCTAGTTTGTCTAATGCATGAGAAAACAAATGCTCAGCTCCTGAACATGGCCTACTACTTCCTGCAATACATGATGCAACTCCTGCACTGATCAAGGCTTCAACGATGACCCTTACATCAACACCACTTTTTGCAAATGTTGAGGAGTTCTCAATTACGATATTTGCACTCATTAATGCTAAATCAGCTGCATATCTTCCGTAATACTCCCCTGTTTTATCACGTCCTAATTTCCAATCTTTTACAGCAATGATATTTGCAATAAGGTCTCCACACCCACTTGCTAAAAGTCGCTTAGGGGCGCTTTTGATGATATCAATGTCTACAAATACCCCTAAAGGAGCTGTTGCCACAATTGAATGGGGCTTATCTCCTTTAATTGAGACAAATGGACTTGCAATACCATCATGTGATGCAGCAGTAGGAACGCTCACAAATGGTTTTTTGAGATTAAAACCCACCATCTTTGCTGCATCAACAGCTCTGCCTCCGCCAATTCCTACTATTAGACTACTTTTATCCTGCCTAACCTCCTTTTCTAGGATTTTTAGATTTGAAATTTCATTACTACTTGCAACATGCCATGCATAACGAATCTTTGCAGATTCCAATGATCGCTCAATTTTTTTTTGTACTACTTTTCTGACATTTGAGCCTGAAATCAAAGAAACCTTCCTTGGCTTATCTAATCCTTTAAAGAAATTACCAATATCCTTGATGTTTCCTTCGCCTACAACAATCTGTCTGGGCAGTTCCATAGTATGGGAAGGCATGGAATCTTGATTTTTTGTCATTATTTATCATTTGAGGAACAAAAAGTTATTTAAAAGGGTGAGATGCCTTTTAGAGTATCTCTTAGGTGTATTTTTTGTCAAACAACGTTGAAGAAAAAATTCTGCATGGAACGACCACAGTAGGTATTCAAGCAAAAGATGGTGTAGTTCTCTGTGCCGATATGAGGGCCAGTGCTGGATATTTCATAGCCAACAATAATACCATGAAGATTCAAAAACTCGACGATCATGCAGGACTCACACTAGCAGGAGGAGTTGCAGATGCACAAAATATTACCGATATACTCCGATATCACGCTAGTTTACATAGAATTCAAAAACAAGAACCCATTCCAATAAAATCCCTTACAAGGTTAACCTCTTTAATTTTCCACCAAAATCGTGGATATCCTTTCATCGCTGATATCTTAGTTGGTGGTTATGATAATAATGGACCAGCTTTGTTTAACATAGATATGTTTGGCTCCACTGAAAAGAAACTGTATGTCACAACTGGTAGTGGCTCACCTGTTGCATATGGTTTGTTAGAAGAAGAATATAGAGAAGATCTTACAGTGGAAGAAGCAAAGGTGATAGCTCTACGAGCAGTAAAAGCAGCTATTACAAGAAACATCGGAACAGGCGATGGAATCAATGTTGCCATCATCGATAAAGATGGATTCCGACTTTTAACAAAAGAACAGAAGAAAGCCATCATCACACTTTAGTGATTTAATGCAAAGAAAACAACAACAAAAGGAAGTACTATCAGGCCCAAATATCATGGCTACCATACTGCAAAGTATTCCTAAAGATGCAAATGTTACAAAAATAGAATATGAAGGCCCACGTATTGCATTGTATACAAACACTCCTAGATATTTGATGGAAAATAACGAAATTATCTCAAATCTTGTTAATGTAATCAAAAAAAGAATTGTAGTTAGAACCGATGAATCCATTCGTAAATCAGAAGAAGATGCAAGAAAGATCCTAAATCAAATTGTTCCCAAGGATGCAAAGCTGGAAAATACTTTTTTTGATACAGCCACAGGTGAAGTATCATTAGAAGCAAAAAGACCTTGGCTTTTACAACGTAACGCTCAAGAATTCAACCATGCAGAAGTCACTGAGCAAATTGGATGGAAACTAAGAATTCGTAAAGCTACGACTACCCCTTCAAGTACTATTCAAATGATAAATTACAATCTTAAAATCTCATCAGCAGAACGTGGAAAACAACTAAGACAGATTGGAGATGAAATCTTTAGACCTAGACTTGCCCAAAAATCCGAAGTATCTTTACTCACACTTGGAGGCTTTGGCCAGGTTGGACGTTCCTGCATGCTGCTATCTACAACAGAAAGTAAAATTCTCATAGATTGTGGAATTAACCCTGGAGCTGCTAGTCCTGCAGAATCTTTCCCAAGACTTGATTGGGCAAATATTACACTTGATGAATTAGATGCAATAGTTATAGGTCATGCACACCTTGATCATACTGGATTTTTACCTGCACTTTGTAAATATGGTTACAAAGGACCCATCTATTGCACAGAGCCTACCCTGCCGATGATGAACTTAATTCAATTAGACGCAATTAAGGTAGCTGCTGCTCAAGGAAGAACTCCAATGTATGGTGAAAGAGATGTCAAACAGATTATGAGACAAGCAATAACAATTCCATATGGTACGGTTACCGATATTTCCCCTGACATTAAACTTGTTTTAGCTAATGCAGGTCATATCCTAGGTTCTGCATTATGCCACTTTCATATTGGAAACGGTGATCATAACTTTGTTTATTCTGGAGATATTAAATTTGCAAAAAGTATTCTCTTTGAGGCTGCTAATTGGAATTTCCCTAGAGTAGAAACCCTTTTGGTTGAAAGCACTTATGGAGCCAAAGAAGACATTCAACCTTCAAGGCAAGAAGTAGAGTCTGCATTCATCAATGCAGTTAACAACACACTAGCTGATGGTGGTAAAGTACTCATACCAATTCCGGCAGTTGGCAGAGCACAAGAAATTATGATGGTAATTGATCACTATATGAAATCAGGAGAGATGGTTGAAGCACCAGTCTTTACCGAAGGCATGATATCTGAAGCTTCAGCAATTCATGAAGCATATCCTGAATATCTTGCACGTGAACTAAAACAAAAAATTCTAGAGACCGATGATAATCCATTTGATTCTGAGTACTTTACAAATGTAGAACATGCTGATGCAAGAGAAGAACCGATGCGTGAAGATTCACCATGTATTATTTTAGCAACATCTGGAATGCTAGAGGGCGGACCTGTACTGGAGTACTTTAAGAATATTGCACCAGATAAAAAGAACAAGATACTTTTTGTTTCATACCAAGTTAATGGAACTCTTGGTAGACGTGTATTAGACGGTGCAAGACAGGTTTCATTACTAGGAAAAGAAGGAAAAGTTGAAGTTGTTAACATCAATTGTGGAATGGAAAAATTAGACGGATTTAGTGGACACAGTGATTATAACCAACTAATGTCATTTGTACAAAAAATGAGGCCAAAACTTAGACGGGTTTTGGTTAATCATGGTGAGAGAAGAAAATCTGAAAACCTTGCAATGTCGATTCGTAGAATGTTTAGAGTACCTGCTCATTACCCGCAAATTCAAGAAGCAATAAAATTATTTTAGATCGTATTCAGGCTTCCAGATCTTTACATTAGTTGGAGCAACAATTATTCTCTCTTCGCCTAATCTTGCAATATCTGAACCAGAGTTCTTGGCAATAGAATACAACTCTTCGACCACTTTACGCAGCTGCTCAACATCTTTCTGTGCTAATGGCGTAACACGTAGAATCAAAATCATATTTTTTTTGATGTCCTCTTTTATGGAATGAACATCACTAGGATCTCTGATTGTAATGGCCTTTAGATATGTTGGACTCTCTTGTTTTTGCATCTAGCTGAAAAGAGCGATCTACTCCTTCAAAAACTCTTCTTTGTAGGGATAAATTACAGACACTTTTTCATGCCTAGATTCTATACTTGATGTATGTCTCTTCTTTTGCACATTCTGCAGTAATTTCAGACTCTAGTGTGTTCTGACGAATTTTTACAGTATGAGCTTCACAATCTGATGCATCTGCATATCGAAGAGTTACAGAAGCTGCTAGTTGCTTAAACTCTGAACATGTATCTCCACGTAACAGTGATGTTGGACCAACATGATCTTTTGCCTCAAGTATGATATCTTTTGGAAGCGCCAATGCGCTTATCATGTTGTTTTCATCATGATTTCTACCAACAATTAATTTTGTTTTTTCATCTAATCTAAAATGTCTTCCAATCTTTAACAGATCAATATCATTAGTTGTTGGTGTTTCGACATGATTAAAAAGATCTTTTGCACGTAAACCAAATGAAGGATCTGTTAGCAAACAACCTCCACCAGCATTTGGAGGATTTTCAATTCCAAATTCTTTTGCCATATCTAATTGTGCTCTTCTTGTTCTACCTCTAATCATTCCCAAGTTCTCTCTTTTGATTAAACCACTTTTCTCTGCATCGGTAGGAGGTAGTAATCTTGCTGATAACGGACGTAAAATTTTTCCTTCAAGTCCAGATTCTTTTTCAATTGTTTTTAATGCAGGTCGATGTTGACTCATTGGTCTTTGACCGACCACTTCTCCAGAAATAATAAACTCTGCACCAATCTCCTCCATGTGTTTCTTTGCAGCATCAAACATCATTGCTCTACAATCAATACAAGGATTCATCCCTGCCCCAAAACCATGTTTTGGATGTTTTAGCATCTCGATGTATTCATCACCCAAGTAAACTGTTTTTAAATTCACATTAAGATCATCAGCTCTTTCCCTGATCTCAAAACCACAACCTCTACCACAATCAAAATCACAAAATGGCGTTTTAATGGCCACTGCAGAAACCTCAAATCCTTCTTTTTGCATCATTTTAACAGCTAATTGACTGTCTAATCCACCTGATAACAAAGCAACAACTTTCTTTTTTGGTTCATCTGCCATTTGTTCATAAAATTATTAGCCTGTATACAAACTTTGCATCATACATAAATTATGAAAAAGAAAATTCTCAATATGAAGGATAGACGATCTAATCTTGTCAAATTTACAAAAAAAATTGATTGTGATACTCTCATAACATTTGAGCCTGAAAACTTGTTTTATCTAACAGGTTTTTGGGGTGAGGCAATTGGAATTTTAGAAAAAAATGGAAATACTACAATTATTGCTCCAGAGCTAGAAGTTGGTCGAGCAAAGGATGAGTCTATTGATACAAAAGTGGTGACTTCTGAGCGTGGAACTGCATTAATTTCTGAACTTGTCAAGAAAGTAAGAGGAAAAAACCCCTGTACAGACTGCCAGAATTATTCAGTCATGCAATCCCTCAAAAAATCAATTCCAAAAATTAAGCACTCTTCTGAGCCATTTGAAAATTCCAGACTCATCAAAGATTCTACAGAAATTAAAATTCTAAAAAAAGCATCTAGAATTATTGATGAAATGTTTGAACTATGTACAAAAAAAATTAAGGAAGGACAAAAAGAATCAGAGCTGCAAGCATTACTGATGGGCTATGCAATTGAGCAAGGAATGTTTGATACTGGCTACAAATCAACTCTTAACCCATTAATTATTGCTGGCGGACCAAATGGTGCACTGCCTCATGCGCAGGTTACTAATAGAAAATTCGCCAATGGTGATCTAATTGTAGTTGATCTTACCTTGCGATACAAGGGCTATGTTTCTGATTCAACTAGGACTTTTGGATTGGGAAAAATTTCAAAACAGGCACAAGAAGTGTATGAAATTGTTAAGGAATCACAAGAACTTGGATTAAAAGCTGTAAAACCAAATGTCACATGCAAATCAGTTGATGATGCATGCCGAGACTACATCAATGAAAAGAATTATGGGAAATACTTTATCCATTCCACTGGCCATGGAATTGGTCTTGATGTTCATGAACTCCCAACAATTTCATATAGAAGCAAAACAAAACTTGCAAAAAATATGGCTATAACTGTTGAACCAGGAATTTACATTCCAAACAAGTTTGGTGTCAGAATTGAAGACTCGTTAATTGTAGATAAAAAACCAATTGTAATGCACAAGTTCACAAAAGAACTTTTAGTATTATAAAAAAAATTATTTTTTTGCAGTTAATACTATAACTTCCCAAGGAAAAACTATCTTTTCATTCTTTTTTGTGTAACGTGAAACATTTTGTTTCACAAGCTCTCTTAGTTCAGCTCTTTTTTTTGTAGGTAGCTTGTCAAGCTTTTCTTTGAGTGGTTTTGCTACATACTTTAGATAATTATTCCAGTAATCACTAAATTTTCCTGGACTGTACTTGAAGACAAATGTCTTGGCCTTGATATTTGAAAAACCAGAATTTTTTATCTCAGCTTTTAGTGCTTTTTGAGAACCAAATCTATCCAAATTAGGTGCACCGGGTGGTACATAATCAGGAATGAATTTCATTACCGCATCTAAAATGCAGCTAAAAAATGGAGTATTGTGACCGTGAACAGATACTGCTAGAATTCCGTCTTTTTTTAAGACGCGCTTTGCATTACACAAAGCCTTTTTGGAATTTGGAAAAAAGAATAATGCATATTGACATGTTATGACATCAAATTGATTTTTTAGAAATATAGTTTCAGCATCTGCTTGAATAAACTCTATGTTCTTTTTTGCTGAATTGAATTTTTTTGCAATACTTAGTGCTTTATTTGAAATATCAAAGCTTACTATTTTTCCACTGTTTCCAACTCTAGAAGAAATCTTTTTTGTTACAACTCCTGTACCGCATGCAATATCTAAAACCTGATCGCCTTTTTTGATACCTGCTAGGGTTACAAGCTTTTGTGTACTCTGGAATGGTCCAGCATTGGTACTTGCCCAACGCTTATGATATCTTGGTGCAACCTCATTCCAAATTGTTATTGTTCTTTTTTTGTACTCTTTTGGTTCAAACTCTCCCAAAGCAAATAGAATTTTCTTCACCAAGTATTATTTCTTGATTAAGTTGTCACGAATCTAGAGGTCTGCATGCTGTTAGCGGAAATCAGTAAATTGATTCTCATTATAGTATAGATTGTATTGTTTTAAAAGATATTGAAATGTACTGATCCAGTAGGATTCCAACTCAAATTAGAAAAAATGTCTGTTACTTGATTACAAACAATCAGATATCTAAATAATATTTGAAGGAAACATGTGGTACGTGTTTTAGTGGTAGATGATGATCCCGACACCGTGGAGATTTTCTCAGAATATCTTTCCATAAGGGGTGTGCAGGTAGTTGGTACTGGATATAATGGCAAAGAAGCAGTTGAACTATATCAAAAATACAGACCAGATGTTGTCTTTTTGGATTGTATGATGCCAGAGTTTGATGGATTTTATGCGTTAGGAAATATCCAGCAGATTGATCCCTCCGCCAAGACGATTATGGTCACAGGAGATCTCACACAAAAAACAAAGATGCTCTTTGAGAAGATGGGAGTATCTGGTGTTATATTCAAACCTTATGAGATAGATGATGTAATTAAAATTCTAAATGATGTAGTTTCTGGGAAAATAATTCTACCTACTGTTTGATGAGGACTGAGTTGAAACACAATCTTACCAGATTGGAATATTATTTTACAGATTTTTCCACGATACTATTAGGTAATAGTGACAAAATATTATTGAAGTCAATGAGCGAGTATGAAACGCAGTTGTACAGGGATGTAATCTCCTCATTGCTAGAGAAATCTCTATTGGAACTGGACTCCAAGATGTTATCCAAGACTGAAAATCACCTTAAAAAACACAACCTATCATTCAATGATGCATTGGAATACCCAGAGGTGATATTTACAGCACTACAAAAGACCGTAGGTAAAAGATATCCCGAACTCATTCGTTTAATCAACGATGAGATGAGATCTGTTTCAAAGAATCCTGCATTTGAGAAATTTGTCACAGTCTTGAACAAATAGGAACGTATGTGTTCATTTGTTGTGCGATATGAACATCACTAGTCTTTTGTTGAAATTTATTAAAACAGCAATAAATGCAGAGAAATCCCCCTAGTGAAAACAAGATTGGAACAGATGAGATCGAATGTGAAGAGGCCATTATGAAAGACAAACAAAGATTTGGAAGGGTAAGAACCAGCCTCATGCGGCATCTCCGATCTGAATATGGCTCGATTACTGCAGATAGGGCTCTTTCAAGAATTAACAAAAGGGCATCAAATGGTTCCCTGCGAGCAAAATATCATCTAAAGGAATTTTCATTGGAATAGATCACAGTTCATTTATTTTCCCAAATCTTCTTGCAACTTCTTTAATACTCGTTTTTGCGTTTAATGGTTCGTTCAGAAAAACATCGTCATGATTATGAGTAAAAATCCTCATTTCTTTTTTCAATGACAACAAAACTCGCAATAACTGCAGTCTTTATGTTTGCAGTAGTGCTTGGCGTAGGCGCAATTGCTCCAGCTATGGCAGCAAAGGCAGATGCACCAGGACAAAACAAAGTGACAATATGTCATTTTGATGAAGAGGAAAACAAGTTTGTACAAATTACCGTTCCTCCTCATGCTGCTGAAAAACATAAGGCAAAACACGGTGATGTTGATCCAGTAGATGGGAGCTGCCCAATAATTGATACAACTGCTCCTGTAATTACTCTTAATGGGGACAATCCCGTAACCATTGAGCTTAACACAGAAGTATACATCGAAGATGGTGCAACCGTTACTGATGATGTTGATGGAGACATAACTACCTCATTGATCATAGGTGGGGACGTAGTTGATGAATCCACTCTTGGAACATATGTAATTACATATGATGCAGTAGATTCTTCAGGAAATACTGCAACACAGATTACCAGAGATGTAAACGTAGTTGATACAACAGCACCGGTAATTACTCTGTCAGGATCAGATATTTTGAATCTCATGATAGATGAAGAATACATTGAGCAAGGAGCAACAGTTACTGATAATGATCCCAGTACACCAAGTGATGCCGTAGTTGGTGGAGATCTAGTAGACACATCATCTCCTGGAACATACATTGTAACATATGATGTAACTGATCCATCAGGAAACAACGCAGTACAAATTACAAGAACAGTTAATGTTAGCTGAAAAAGTTAACTAAACTTTTTTATTTTTTTAAGGTATGAATTACTTAGTTTCTAAGTTTGAATCTATTTAGATTTGAACTCTTTTTCTATTTGCTTTCTAATGAATTTTGCAATCTTTTCTTTTTTTTGCCGTCTTGACCAAACTTTACCATTAGAGCTAACTACAAGAACTTGATTATTTTCAGAATTTTTGGCATACGCTGCGCCAATATCATTTGCAACAACCATGTCTGCCCCAGTTTCTTGAATCTTCTTAATAGCTTCTTTCTCTAATGCATTCTTTGAGAGGTTGGTTTCTGCCTTGAATCCCACCAGAAATGTATCTTTCTGAATTTTTTTAATTTGGTTGATAATCTTTGGTGATTTTACTAATTTTATTGAGATATTCTCTTTGGTACTCTTAATTTTGGATTTGCTTGGATTCTTTACTGTATAATCAGAGGCAGCTGCTGCCATAATTACAATATCAAACTTTTTCTTTAGCTCTCTTTGAATGGCATTTTTCATCTCAGCAGTTGTCTTTACAGGAATGTGTTTTATGCCATCAGGCACCGTTTCTCTTCCCGGACCATACACCATAGTTACCCTTGCGCCTGCTGATTGCATCTCTTTTGCAAGTAAAACCCCGGTTTTTCCCGTACTTTGATTTGTAATTACTCTTACGGGATCGATATATTCAATGGTTGGCCCTGCTGAAATCAAAACTTTTTTCTTATCAAGTATAGATGAATGACCAAATCGTTTTAGAACATAATCTAATACGTCTTCAGGTTCTGGGGCCTTTGCTTTTCCCTCTATCATTTGTGGTGATAAAAACTCAATCTTCTTTTCTAGGAAACTGATATTTTTTTTGACTGCAGCATTCTCATACATTGATGCATGCATTGCAAGGCACATTAGAATTGGAATCTTGGAGCCAAATCCAACAGTAAGTATAGTAGAAATTGGTGTGTCATCAATGCCGTTTGCAAGCTTTCCCAAAGTATTTGCAGTTGCAGGAAACACTATGATTAGATCAGATTTATTATAATCAGCTAAACGAATATGCTCCAATTCACCTGTTAGCTTTGTAATTACCTCATTTCCCGTTGCCCACTTGAAATAATCAGGCTGTACAAGTTTTGTAACTGCATTACTTGCAACACAGATCACATCTGCACCATGTCTCATTAACAGTCTTCCTAATTCAATTGCCTTGTATGCTGCAACACTTCCTGCGACACATAGAACAATTCTTTTCCCTGAAAGCTCTCTTCCATAGGATTCTACTATATCTAAGGAAGGATGATTATTTTTTTTAACTCCCAATCTTCTTCCTCAATTTTTCTATTTCTTCATTATCCATTTGAAAACAGTTTTCATTTGCGGGAAACACACCTTCTTGTATTTCTGTTTTGTATTTTTTTATGGCATCAACTATGTCCTCTGATAAATTCAAATATTTTTTAACAAACTTTGGTTTAATTTTATCATACATGCCTAATAGATCCTGTATGACCAATACTTGTCCATCACAATTTTTTCCTGAACCAATTCCAATTGTTGGAATACTTACAGTATCAGAAATTATTTCTGCAACCTCTTGAGTTACCATCTCTAATGCAATACTAAACACTCCTGCTTCTTCTAGTGCCTTTGCATCTTCAATTAATTGCATTGCAGAATCAGCTGTTTTTCCTTGAACTTTGTATCCTCCTGATAACATTGTTGTCTGTGGTTGAAGACCAATATGACCCATTACTGGAATTCCCACTTGGACAATCTCGTTTATTGTCTCAGCCATTGGCATTCCTCCTTCTAATTTTACTGCGTCAGCGCCTGATTTGATTAGTCTTCCAGAATTTTCTATTGCATCAGTGATGCTTGCCTGATATGACATGAATGGCAAATCAGCTACAATGAGTGTATTTTCTCTTGCTCTACTTACTGCCTCTGTAAACAAACACATTTGTTCCATTGTAACCGGTATTGTGTTCTCGTAACCAAGCATTACCATTCCAGCACTATCACCAACAAGCAGAATGTCTATGCCAGCTCTATCGCAGAGTGATGCTAACGTAAAATCATAACTCGTAAGTACAGAAATTTTTTGCCGAGATTTCTTCATTGAAATGATATCTGCAACAGATTTATGCATTTTTTGCCCTCCTAGAAAGATTAGACTTTATCTCAATAACATTATGCGTTAAATTTTTCTTATTATCAAAATTATTAATAATTTTTTCAAGCTCAGAACTCTTTTTCGTTGATAGTCTATTACATTCTGTAATTAGTTCTACAATTCCCCTTACAACATTATCAATAATTGAAATATTTGCTGTTTGTGCAGTTCTTGAAAGAGGATTGAGATCAAAAGTAATGACTTGCTTTTTCGCTTTCCTTAAGGCTAAAGTTCTATCTCCATCTTCCAACGGTACTATGACTAGATCTGAAGCAAAAATACCGTTCTTATCAACAATTCTCCTTGAAGAATCTATCCCGATTAACCGTGTAGCATTCTTTTTTAAAACACCAAAAATTTCTTTTGCTCCATTTTTTTTGAGAATTTTTACAATTTTTTCCTTCCTTTTCTCATTGGCATAGAACAAATTAACTTCAATTTTTGCTTTTGATACTTTTGATAATCTTACTATCTCGTTTGGGCATAATGCTGCAACATTACCATTCACAGAAATTACAGGGTTCTTAGCTAATAGTATTGATGCCGCTGCAGCCTTTATCGCTTTTTTAGCTGTCTTCAAAGTTTTTTCTCCTAGAATATAATCAAACGCCTCCCCACGACCATGAGCTAATAGTCCTTCTTTTGCTACTAGTCCGTCATCAAAACCCTTGACCAGTTTTTCTCTAATTAATAATGATTGAAAACGAGGATGACTTTTAGGAATTAATGCCATTTTATTCTAAATCTTTATTGTAGTCTAGCACCAGAATTATCAATTTTTGATTTTATGATAATCCCTTCTGAATATTTTTCTAGTATTTTCATAACTTTTTCTTCCATATTTTTTGGAATTAATGTAAAAATTGTTTCTCCAAATAATGCAACTCCACACTTAATTCCATTGTTTTGTAAATCATTAATTACTAAATCCATTCTTGGAGTCATCACTTTGACATATTTTGCAAATTCTAAAGACATATCTTGAAAATCGTCATAACTTTTTGATTTGATTAATTTAGAAACCATCTTCCCACCAAGACCGTTAATGGTTTCTAATTTTTCATCAATGAATTTTTTTGTTGAGATTGGGGCAAAACAAATCAAAATCACATTTGAATCAGTTGTTATTTTTTCAATTGAGCCAATTCCAGGCGCACCAGACTTTGTTCTTATTTCAAAACCTCCATGATATGATGCTAATACATCACCTAATCCAGTTTTACAATTAATTTCAGCAACATGTGCAATCTTACCTACCACTTCTTTTGGTAAGTTTGTGTTAAGTGCTTGATTAAGTGCCATTGCTAAAGATAATGCAACTGCACCACTGCATCCTAAACCATATCCAACCGGAACTGAAATCTCATGTTGTACATCTACAAAGAATTTATTATCTTCACAATTTTTCAAAAATTCTTTTATGACAAATTCTGATACTAGAATATTCTCTGATTTGTAGCCTAACACAGAAACCCTAAAATCAAAATCTTTTGCTTTTTTTACAGTTACCCGTGTAGTAACACCTTTTTCAATTGAAAAACCAGCACCTAAGGATCCTAGACTTTCTGGGTTTGTGTTGCCCTCAAATTCAGCTTTAAAAAAACCAGTTACATGAGCAGGACAGAATGCCTCACCTTTCATGATCGATGTTTAAACTTTAAGAAAAATATAAGAATATGGCTTAAATAATTTAAATTAATATAAATTGACTAAATTCATTCGACGCCTACAAAGAATTGGAAGTAGCATACTTGTATCCCTGCCAAAAGAATGGGTTGACCAGCATAATCTTGATAAAAATATGGAAGTCGAATTGGAAACAGGACAAAATACCATATCTATAACTGCAGACAAAGAATCACGTCCTTCAAAAGAAGTGACAATTTCGTATCCATTACCTAAAGAAGAAAACATTGTAGCAGATATCACTGGAGCATATCTATTGGGATATGATGTAATAATTGTTCAAGGAAAATCCACAATTCCTGTAGAAGACAGAGAAAAAATAAGAAATTCAATGCGTCGATTAGTTGGCATGGAAATAGTTGAAGAAGATGCATCAACAATCAATGTTCAATTTTTACTTGATGCAACTACAATTAATCCACAAAAAATCCTCAAACGTATGCATACCATTGTATTGGCAATGTTTAGTGATGTAATGACAGCATTATCTACATATGATAAATCAAATCTTCAAACATTAGCTAACAGAGACGACGAAGTTAACAGGCAATATTTCCTTTTAGTACGATTGATCCGAAGTACAATGATTGATAATAGATTAGTTGATATGTTTAATCTTGAAAAAATTGATGTACTCGATTATCGAATAGCTGCAAACCTTCTAGAAAGTGCTGGAGATACAATTGTTGAGCTTGCAAACTCAATTTACCTATCAACCCTTTCTAAAATAGATCTAAAGAAAATTCACGATATTGTAAAAAATTTTGGAAAAATGCAAGAGAAATCGATTGATGCTTTTATAAAAAACGATAGAAGTATTGCTATTGAAGCAATTTCTTTGCATAAGGAAAATCAGAAAAAAATGTCTTTACTTAGATCATCCCTTGATTCAAAAAACCAACTTCCTATTGATTTCTTAGATCTTATACATATGTTTGAACGTGTAGAACGTTCTTGGGCAGATATTGCTGATTTAGTAAAACCGATATATTCAAAACAATAATTTTTTCTTTGCTGCATAAGTTAATACTGCACAAATAGTTTTTGAATCAATAATTTTACCTTTCTTAATCATTGTAATTAATTTCTTCAAATCAATCTTTACAACTGAAATGAATTCATCATTATCTGGATCTAAATCTCCAACTTTCTTAAGGTCTTTTGCTACAAAACAATGAATTACTTCTGAATTATATCCAACTGACGGATAATATGATAGTAAATGAACCATCTTTTTTGCCTTGTATCCTGTCTCTTCAATTAACTCTCTGTAGGCACATTTTTCAGGTTTTTCACCTTTTTCTAACGTCCCGGCTGGAATTTCTAAAATGTATCCATGTGGATATCTATGCTGTTTTACAAGAATTACTTTATTTTCTTCATCAAAGGCTAACATCGCAGCAGCTCCTCTATGTTCAATAATCTCTCGTCGTACTTTACGACCCTCGATTTTTAGATCATATAATGATAAACCTAATACTTTACCTTGAAAGATCTTTTTCTTCATTATTTTTTAAAATTTAATGCAACTATTTTAGTGTGTTTGATACATCAAATGCAGTGTTGGAGATCTTTGAGCATCTTTAATAGCATTAAATATCCATTTTTGAGGAAATGTGATTCGTTTTGGAATAAAAAGATCAGCTGAACCCACTCCTTCTACTTCCCTAACTCTTTGAGTTAGCTCATCAAGCTTGAAAATATTATCACTATGCATGAATAACACAATTTGATTTTTTGCAATAAATGGACGCTGAAGAAAATTTTCAGCAAATTCTTTTTCTAATCGCTTTAAGGTTGTTTGTAATTCATCTGTAATCCAAGTCAATATTGCATGTGGAATATATCCTTCAAGTTTTGTTGGCTCATAAACAAGAGTAAATTGTATTGCCTCATCACTTTGCAGTTTTTCAATTGAACGTGTTACTGTTTTTGTTGATAATCCGGTAGCTTTTGCAATTTCTTCAATTTTTTCTCTAGGATCCTTCATTAACTCGTTAATGATTTCTAAATCAGTTTTAGTTAAATTAGAATTCATTCCAGGATTTTCTGCTTCAAATATTGTAAGTACTCTTACATCTTTCATCAAATTTTTTGCAAGCTCAATCTTTTGTTGAACGTTTTCTTTTACAACAATTCCACATACGGTGACTCCTCCCACGCATGGAACTATGAGAAACGGCTCCCCTACCAGCTTGACTTGTTGTAAAATTTCATCTGAATCTCTGCCAGAAACTACAATGTAAAAAATGCCATATCCTAACACAGGTGGTTCTATTTTTAATGCAAAATACTCTATTGTACCTTTTTTCATCATTTTTTTTATTCTAGATTTTACAGCACCACCGGAAATACCGACCGCTTTCCCAATTTGTCTGTCTGACTCTCTACAATTGTTTAGTAGTCTGCTTAAGATTTGTATATCTAAATTGTCTAATTTATCACTTTTATTAGCCACTGATTTTCTATAATATCCTAATTATTTATAAAAATGTCGTAAGTATTGTTCATTACTTTAATAATGGTTCATAGTGCCAATTTTTACTAATAAAATGTCTTAATTATTTAGAATTCTGATCTAATATCTTATATAAGAGACTTTTAATTCAGATCTGTGGATTATAGAATTAATCTTGCCAAGAGGATGTTATTCAATAAAAAAGGCAGTCTAATTGGAGCTGTCTTAGCTGTAACAATTGGAATTTTAGTAATCCATGTTAATTTTGTAATTTTTCAAGGACTTTTTGATGCTATTGTTAGAGATATTAGTGATTATAGAAATGGTGATGTCTTAATCACAGATGAAGAAGATTTCATAGACAAATCCGATCTTTCTCTTGTTAATTGGTTTGAACGAATTCCATATGTAGAAGCGGCAACGCCGCGGCTGTCATCGACAGCTTCAATCAATATGACAAAATTTGGTAAACTTCATGAAGAAACACGTGTTCCAGTTGTTGGCGTTGATCCCATTCGTGATATACGAGCTTCTACAGTTCATGAAACAGTTACTGAAGGGCAATTTGTTTTTTCTAGAAACTCGATTGTTTTGGGATCTAACATAGCACGGGATCTAGGGGGTGCTCAAGTAGGTGATAATGTTAAGGTGCTAATTGTTGACCGATATGGGCAAGATCAGATTAAACGCTTTATTGTCACAGGCATTGCAAAGTCTCCCGGTGGACAAGGTTTTGATTACAGCGTTGTAATGCATATTGATACCTTGCGTGATTTAATGAACCGACCTGGTGATACTGGTTCTATAATGGTAAAATTAAATGATAGAAGTAAAGCTTTAGAAGTAAAAAACTTCTTCCTCAGTGCATTTCCTAATGATGATTTTTTAGCAGAAACAATTGAGGAATCTGCAGAACAACAACTTGCAGGTTTTAGATCTGGTATAGCTATGATTAACATGATTGGATACTTCGGAATGATGTCTTCAGCATTTGCAATTGTAACTATTCAAATGATGTTAGTAAATGGTAAGACTCGAGAAATAGGCGTAATGCGTTCTATTGGTGCCAAAAGGAAAGATATTTTGATTATTTTTATTTTTCAAGGAATGATCATTGGAGCTATAGGTGCTGGAGTTGGGACAGCAGCTGGTTTGGGTTATACATTTTATGCTAAAGAAACAAAAATGTCTTTTAATAACAGTTTACCTTTAGAAGTTAGCTATGATTGGGGGAAAATTACCCAGACTGCATTAACATCATTTAGCTTGGCAATAATTGCATCACTTTATCCATCATATAGGGCCACTAAACTTTTACCCGTGGAGGCGATGAGAACTGTCTGATAAAGTACTTGAAATTACTAATCTGAACAAAATCTATGGAGAAGGCGATACGAAAGTAAATGCTCTTCAAGATGTTTCAATTTCAATTAAAAAAGGAGAATTTGTATTAATTGTTGGGAGTTCTGGATCAGGAAAATCAACATTACTCAATATGATAGGCCTACTCGATAATCCATCAAGCGGAAAGATCTTGATTGATGGTACAGATACAACTACTCTAAATGATAATCAGCTTTCTTCATTTCGAAATCAAAAGTTAGGATTTATTTTTCAATTCTCAAACCTCATTTCAGATCTCACCGTATTTGAAAATGTGTTACTGCCAAGACAAATTGGTTCTACAGATGGTTCTGCTGAAAAGGATGCAAAAGATCTGCTTATAGCTGTAGGAATGGAAGATCAAATGCACAAACGTGCAAATAAAATTTCTGGTGGGCAGGCACAGCGTGCAGCAATTGCTAGAGGCATGGTAAATAACCCATCAATTGTTTTAGCTGATGAGCCTACAGGAAATCTTGATTCTGTTACTGCAAATACAATTGTTCAGTTAATGAAGTCTATTGCAAAGAAATTAGGCCATACTTTCATCATTGTTACCCATGATCGACATCAATTTGGAGAAGTTGATAGAGTAATTACAATCAAAGACGGACGAGCATTTGAAGGAGAGGAACCAACAATGGAGGCTATAGCATAATGAATCTTTTTTCATTACTTTTAATTCCAATAATTCTTAGCACATTTGTTTTCTCTGAAGCTTTTAGTCAAACTGGATCAGGAGATTCCCCATTTGAAAGAAAATTTGGTGATGTGAAATATCTTGATTCATACTTTGGTACAATCGATGAAAAAATTGAAGTCAATCCCGGTGATGATAATGTACCTTTTACAGTAGTCTTTGCAAATGTTGGAACACAAGACATTACTGGAATTAGAGGTCAACTGGCATTACCATTAGGATTTTCAGCTGCATCAGGAACTAGCTCTGTAATTACTGCTGATGCAGAAACAAATTCATTGGCCGGACAAAACTTCCATTTGACATTTTTTGTCAATGTGGGAGAACATGTTAAAATTGGACAATTTCATGCAACTGTTAAAGTAGATTATTCTAGACTCCGTGAATCTGGTGAAAGAAACGCATTCTTTGAATTTCAATCCAAAGTCACCGGGGATAGTATTATCAATATGCGTGCATTAGAGCCATTTCTTACATCATTAACTAAAAATCATGTAGTGATCGAAATTTCTAATGATGGCACTGCACCAGTTTCTGCAGTAGATATTGAATTAACAAATACTCAGAGTGAAATAGCATCAACTGCACAATCAATTACAAATATTGAAAACGTTGTAATTCTAAATACAAACTGGGATGTTGGACAGATTAACGCAGGTGATAAAAAATACTTAGAAGCAGACATCTATGTTCCAAAAAATCTCAAAGGTGATACACTTCGGGCACCAATGACAATTACATATTACAATGCACAAGGCGATAAGACTCAAATCTTTAGAATAGTTGATTTTTTCATTAAAGGATTGATTGATGTTACAATTTATGATGTGGATGTAATAGATTTATCAGGACAAAAAACAATCATTGGAGAAATAATTAATGAAGGAAATGAAGATGCTGTGTTTGGTTTTGTTACAATTGAACCTCTAGGTGAATCAAACATAAAAAAGAAAACACAATTTATTGATGAGATAGAAATTGATTCTCCAGTTCCATTTAACGTGCCTATAGAGTTTGAGGGAGAACCAAAATTTGGAGAGCATGAAATACGTGTAACACTTCGCTACAAAGATGATACAAGAGAAGAGCATTTTCTAAGTCATGATACAACCATTTTTCTACCTCCACCCGAAAAAAACAACGATAATCCAGATGCCTTACAATTAATTATTATTCCAATAATTGCAGCAATTGCAATTTTCTTTTATTTCAAACGGAAAAGAAAGCATCAATCAGAAATTAAGGCAAGCTAAGATTATATTCGATGCGTGAAGATACATGTTTCATGTACGGGGATGAAATTGAAGTCCCAAAAGAGATTAGACAATTCATGTTAGAAAAAGCTGAAGAAACTAATCTTGGACAAAAAAATGGTGCTAATAAACAATATCGCTATGGTAATTTGCATATACGAGAATACGATGATAAATTTCTAGTTCACACTGATAAAATTGATCCAAGAAAAGATCCACTAGGACATCTCTTCTATGATGCTCCCGAAGTCATTATAGGTTTAACATGCGCAGCAATTGGAGGTTATCAAGTCGGCACAAATATTTTCAAAAAAACAAATTCCAAAAACCTTTCAAAAATTTCTGGCCTAGGTTCATCATTGCTTCTTGGCTACCTAGGATATTCTCTAACAAAAAAAATTAAGCAACTTAAGGGTGACTAAATTATCAACTCTACGAACTATCCACGTACTCTTCAAATTACTGCCTTCAATAATTGCACTACGCAGTGATCGTAGAAAATGGGTAAAACAAGAAGGTAAAGATGTTGATCTTGAAAAATATAGAAGAAACGCACGAAAAGTTCTTGACACATTTCTTACTCTAGGACCAGTGTACATCAAGCTAGGCCAATGGTTATCTTCTCGTGCAGATATACTTCCACAACCATACATGCAAGAACTTTCAAAATTACAAGATGATGTTCCTGCAGAATCATTTGAGAAAGTAAAACCCATAATCGAAAAGGATTTGGGTCCCCTTGAAAAAAAATTTACAAATATTGACCAAACCGCAATCTCAGGTGCATCATTAGGACAAGTGTACCTAGCAAATATTGATCACCAAAAAGTTGTTGTCAAAGTAAAACGTCCAGGAATTGAAAAAGTTGTCGAAGAGGATCTTAAGGTATTAAAAAAAATATTACCTTTAGCTCTAAAATTTGTTGATCCTAATCTAAGATTTTCTGCAAAAGCAATGCTATCACAGTTTGTAGAAACCATTCATGAAGAGATGGATTACACAATTGAATCTGAAAATCTCAAACAAATTAAAAAAAATATGGAGAAAAACGGAAACGTCATAGTGCCATCCGTTTACGATGATTATTCTTCAAAAAATGTACTTACCATGGAGTATATTCCTGGCATTAAAATTACGAATATTGAGGGCCTTGATGAAAAAGGAATTGACAGACAGAAACTAGTCATCGATGTTCACAAAATATTCTTTACGATGCTTTTACGCCATTCAATTTTTCATGCAGATCCACATCCTGGAAATATTTCTGTAACAAATGAAGGAAAATTGATTCTCTATGATTATGGTATGGTTGGACGGCTCGATAATGATACAAGAAAACGCCTTGTTCGCCTTTATCTTGCATTAGTCGAAAAAGATCCTCCAAGAACGGTAAATGCAATGAGTGAATTAGGAATGCTTATGCCGGATTATAATCGATCAGTGATTGAACGTGCCATAGAATTATCTGTTCAGGCAATGCATGGCAAAAAACCTGATGAAATGGAGGTCAAAGGGTTAATGGAAATTGCAAATAAAACAATGAGTAGATTTCCATTCATGCTGCCAAAACACTTGGCACTGTATATGAGAATGGCTTCTATTATAGAAGGAATATACAAAACTCATCAAGTCGATTTTAAATTCGTTAAAGTTTTAAAAAATATTTTAGAAGATGAACACTTGATTCGTGATGCATACATTGAAGAGTTAAAATATTCATTTACTAGATTTGCTAAATCAATTGATGCTACAATATCAATTGCACCGGAATTAAAAAAATTCATTGATGAAAACAGATCAATCCAACTTAATACAAAACCAAAATCTACTATATTATTACCCGGTAGTATAATTTCATCTGCAATTTTTGTAGGCTCTGCAATGATATATTCTACAAACGAAGCACTAGCTTCTGTTGGCATGATTGGTTCATTAGTAATTATGACAATCTCAATTTTGCTTAGGAAAAAATAACCTAGTCTATTTGAATATCCTTACCAGATTTGGTTATTGGTATTGTAATATTTAGTACTCCATTATCATATTTAGCTGATGTGATTTTTTCTTCACCCTCTTTGATGTTTATTGGAAGGCGAATTTTTTTATCAATTATCTTTGGTCTTTGACTGCATATGACCTCGATAGTTTTTTCTTGAGGTTTTTTTTCTGCATTAATTGATAAAATATTCCCATTTAGTCTCAACTTGATATCACTTTTCTCAAATCCAGGTAAATCAACTTGCAAAATTAACTTATCCTGTTCTATCATCATGTCTACTGGAGGTAGAACAAATTCATAAAACTCTCTTGATTTATTTCCTATTTCTTTCATCATATCTTTTGTCATAGACTTTACAAAATCCATTCTGATTATGATGATTAAATTATGTTATAAATTTTAGAGTTATTCTACGAGTAAATCACTAGTTTTGTTTGTGATTTTGGAAACATTCTCTACAATAAACTGGTCTGTCGTCTTTTGGCTTGAATGGAATTTGACATTCATTACCACAGTCTCCACAGGTAGCAGTAAACATTTCTCTAGGTCTGTCTCCTCTCGAACCTCTAAATCTAGATCCTCTGTCATTTCTTCCATAGCTTGAACCCCTACCAAATCTAGATCCTCCACTTCGTTGTGGTTTGTGATTTTGGAAACATTCTCTACAATAAACTGGTCTGTCGTCTTTTGGCTTGAATGGAATTTGACATTCATTACCACAGTCTCCACAGGTAGCAGTAAACATTTCTCTTTCTTGATCAAAAGGCAAATTTTTCTACTGACTGATGAAATTGACTTCTAATTAAACTATGGTATGAAAACTGTGCTTCCTTGAGGCAATTCATTCTAAATGCTAAAAAATGAAGATTATTTCAAAATGAATTCTTTCCTTGATAGATTTTTAATCAATAAATTTCTAGAATTATCAAATTATGATAATTGTTATAGAGGGTGGTGATCAAGCAGGCAAAAAAACTCAATCCTTACTATTGCAAAAAAAACTTCAAAAAAGCCGAATTAAAACTAAACTTTTTAGCTTTCCTGATTATTCTACCCCAATAGGAAAAGAAATTAAAAAATATCTTTCCGGTCATAGGAAATTTCCCCCACAAGTAATTCATTGTCTACTGGCAGCAAACAGGTGGGAAAAAGTAAACGAAATAAAAAAAGCTCAAGAAAAAAACTCAGTTTTAATCATGAATAGATATTATCAATCAAATCTTGTATACGGCGTAGTAAATGGCATGAATCCTTCGTGGTTAGAAAAATTAGATGAAGGATTGCCCAAGGCCGATCTTGTTGTTGTATTGGATGTATCACAATCTATCTCCTTTAGCAGAAAAAAATCAAACCGAGATCAATTTGAAAAAAATAAGCTATTCTCACAAAAAATTTCTAAAGCATACAGAAGTATAGCAAAAAAGAAAAATTGGAAAATTGTTAATGCGTCTCAATCACGGCAAGAAGTTCATTTGGAAATTTTGAAATTATTTAGTAAAAAACTACGATTATGAAAAGTAATTTCCTTGATATCATAGATCCCATTCATGATTTTATTAGAATAAACAATACTGAATTACAAATTATTGATAATCCAATCTTTCAACGACTTCGTAGGATTAGACAATTATCGGGGGCACATCTAACTTATCCTGGAGCACAACACACCAGATTTGAGCATTCACTTGGTGTAATGCATATAGCAGGAAAAGCAGGAACTGCACTATCTGAAAAAAATATTCTAAAACAATCTGATATTCAAAATCTAAGACTTGCTGCCCTACTACATGATATTGGCCATGGTCCGTTCTCACATCTTTTTGAAGAGGTAATGAAAGAAAAATCTAAAATCACTCATGAGGAAATAGGTAGAGAAATTATTTTAAAAACGTCAATAGGTGACACATTATCAAAATCAGGTTTTGATAAAAATTTTCTTGCACAATTAGCTTTTGGAGATTCGAAATTACAATTCATGAATGAAATAATTTCTGGAGCATTAAGCGCGGATATGATGGATTATTTACTTCGTGATGGATATTTCACTGGTGCAGAGCATGCAAAAATAGATCATAATAGAATAACTCAATCTTTGGATGTATATCAAAAAAAATTGGCACTTGAACGCTCAGCCCTATATTCATTTGAATCCATGTTACATTCTAGACACCAAATGTTCAAAGCTGTCTATTTTCATAAAACCGTTCGATCTGCTGAAGTTATGATTGTTGAAGCTCTTCGTCAGGCAGATAATGAACTTGGACTAACTTCATTAAAAATTGATGATTATCTCAAACTTACTGATGAATACATTATATCTAAATTATTGTCTCTGCCAGAAAAAAACTCTAATCTAAAACGTGCTAAGAAACTTGCTCAAAATTATCAAGATAGAAGATTGTTAAAATGTGTCTTTGAACGTATTCTGACAAGCAAAACTAATCTACAAAAAATCAAAATTTCAGAGATAAAACAAAGTTTAGCTCGAAAATCCAAAGTAAATGAGGATGAAATTTTCGTTGATAGCTCAATTACCCCCTCAATTCCTTTAGCACCATCAAAGAAAGAATCAAAATCAATTATTCTAATAACTAACGAATCTCAAAACAAAACTGCTACTGAGATACCAATATCAAAAATTCCACTTGTATCGACAATGTCTGGCTTTATGAATATACTGAGAGTGTATACAGCACACAATTATAGAAAAAAAGTTGAAATGGCCGCAAATTCAATCCTTGGTAACTTAGAATGAAAAAACGAATCGTAATCAAATTGTCCGGTCGCGTATTTGGAATGGACAATGTGAAAATACTGAAAGATTATGCTTCATTCCTAGTCAAAATTAGTAAATTTTGCCAACCCATCATTGTAGCTGGTGGAGGACATATAGCAAGACATTACATTACTCATGCTCGTTCATCAGGAGCAGATGAATCTACACTTGATGAATTAGGAATAGAAATTTCTCGATTAAATGCAAAACTGCTAATTTATGCATTAAAACACAAGGCATATCCTCATCCACCTACTACACTTCAAGAAATTCGTCATGCAGTAGATAGTGAGGCAATTGTTGTCACAGGAGGTCTCCACCCTGGTCAAAGTACTAATGGTACTGCAGCACTAATTGCCGAAAAAATCAATGCCACTGAATTTCTTAATGCTACAGATGTGGATGGAGTTTATGATTCTGATCCAAATAAAAATAAAAAAGCTAAGAAATTCAAAAGAATTGAACTAAAAAATCTCCGTAATATGTTGGTCCATGAGGACTCTGTAGCAGGAGGATACGATCTAATGGATATAGTCGCTCTAAAAATTATTGAGCGCTCAAAAATTAAAACTAGAATAGTCAAGGCAGATATCAAAACCCTCGAAAAAGCTATTAAGGGAAATTCAGTGGGTACCGAAATAATTTTGCCTTCTAAAAAATAATCATTTTTCTAAATTATTATGAATAGTAGGATATCTTTCTGTCCAAATCTCTACCTCATTTCCAACAAATTCATCAATCCCTGTCTCTTTCATTTTTTTAAAAATATCTAGAGCTTCTTTTTCTTCTAATGGTTTTGATTGGGCTTTTGTGTATCCGTCTTTATCTACTAAAATTGCTACAAAACCATCATGTGTTTTTATTACTGCAGCAAAATCTTCTTCTCCAACAGGGAAGAATTTTCCATCAATTTTTTTAGTTGTTAGCGTAAGCATTGCAAAACCAGCGATTTCAAATAATTTCATCTGTGATTTACTAGCAATGGTTTTTCCTTTTTGCACTGCTTGAAAATACTGCATTACTATGAAATGTTAGCATTAGTATAATAATTATCTCAACATTTAAGATATGTAAATTCTATTTTTAAAAAATGAACCCCAAGATTTTTGTCGGTGCAGCGGTAGGAGTATTTGCAGTTGTAATCGCAGTTGTTGCATTTTCTGGTCAAAATTTTATAAATGATGTATCTGACGATGGCTTATTTTTTTCCGGAGAAACTAATCGACAAGTCATTCCTATTACGATTGAACTTGATGATATCTCTATTATTGAAGTAAATGAGCGAGCAGCAACTATAGAAGTCTCATTTAAGATTACCAATCCAAACTACAAATCAGTTATTCTTCAGTTGCTAAAATACCAACTTTTTGAAAATGGTACACGAATACATATTGGTGAAATAGGTGAACGACCGGAGGGAATGGTTACATCCTCAAACTATTTCACGCTATTGAGTGATACTTCGTTGATACTCTCAGACAAGGCAACAATAAAAAATTCTGGTAATTCTCCTGAACTATGGGAAGCATTATCCAATGACTCTGCTAAATGGAAAATTCTAGGGGAAGCAAACTTTAATCTTAGCTCCATGACTAGTGGAGGAGAAAACGAAATAACTTTTGAATTTGAAAAATAACCTTTCATAGGTTCGTTCACTTTGGACAGACATTAGATTTTCTATCTTTTTTAAGCCAAGAAATAGTGGTAAAAAATCATTATTTCAAGGAGCGATATTATGTTAGCAGGTACTTATTCACTTAGAAATTTAATCCAAAACGAAGAATTTCTATTAGAACTTACTCGTACTCTTCGTAAAGAAATCACTGAACTAGAAAAAGAAAGAGAAGATGTAGAAGCTGAACAAAAAGAAGCTCGAAAACAGGGCCTATTTGTAGAAAAAATGACTAATTATATGAGTGATGAACTTGAAAGACTTGAATCTTCTTCTAATGATGGCAAATCAGAAAATCAAACGATTTCAACAAATTTGAATAAATTATCAGAGACTGAAAAAAAATTAAAAATTCTTAAAACAAGATTAGCAGAATTTGTAAACACTGAAGATCAAAACCCATTATCTGATTCATCTTTTTCAAATATCCTAAAACAATATGAGGGATTTCTCCTTGAATTAACCAACTCATTAAACGAAAAGATCGTTAATCTTGAAAAAATAATAAATCGCCTTAAAGCGGAAAAACGAGAATCCCAACAACAAAAAATATTGCTCAAAGAAATGGTCGAGTTGTTTAACGAAGAGATAATTGATCTTGAAGCAACCCTTGAACAATTAAGGCTACAAAATGCATAATGTATCATAAAAATCAAAAATTATGATTATTTGTTTATAAGAAAATTTTTTTGGCAAAGTTATATATGATTCGCCAGAGACCTCTCTTCAAATGGCAGAAGCATCAATGGCCGCATTTGGCTCAGCAGTTGGAGTTGCAATAGCATTAGCAGTAGTGACATTTGCTCTCCGTGGAAAAGGACATCCAGAACCATTAGATTAGAAGGATTATTCCTTTTACAATATTTTTCTTAATCTTTGTTAAAACCAACTAGATCTGCTATTGTAAACTGTTTAGCAAGTTTCTGTTTTATGTAGCATCTTTCATAATATTGGCAACCTGCACAATTTTTCGAGGGTTCTAAGATTGGAACTTTTTTCTCCTTTAGAAGATCAGTCAATACTCGAACCCTTCTAACAACCTCTTCAAACATTTTGTTGTTTCTTGTCAGAGAAAACGAGACCTCTTTTCTGTCCCCAGTGATGTAAATGATTATTCCATCCATTTTGTTGTAAATCCACATTAATGCATTGAGGAATAAAATATCCTCACTTTGGGGATTCTCATACAGCTCCTGGGCGGATCTAAATAAAATGATGGCATCATCTACTATCATGTCTGCTTGCCCTCGCAGTTTTACCTTGTCTATTTCAAAATCTTTAGCCTCTGCACCATAATGCAATTTTCTTAAAAGGCCACTAGTTAGATCATTAAAGCCAGCCTTTTGTTCTGGTATGGGCTCTATTCTATCATAATATGAGCGCCTAAGACACCTGACTACCTCATGAATATGGATTGTTGAATAATCACCAGAATCAATTTTTATCTCAATTTCTCTACTAATTGATTCTATGGCATTTGTAATGAAACTTCTGTAATCTCTATCTCCCATCATGGTAGATCCGCTACACATTCCATGTTCTTATAAATTAGCTCATTACATCTGTGAGAAATTTTGAAATTCTAGAGGAAAAGGCCAAAATTACAAAGTGTACTCCAAATCCGATAATGGCTCCAAGAATGATATTTCCTGTTGTAAAATAAATCCCCAAAAACAAACCTAAAGGCGGCAATGCAAAAATTATTGCCATAAAAGCACTTACCCAGATAGTATTAATGACTACATCAGTGGAAATGTCTTTTTTCTTTTTATGAAATTTAATCATTATAATCCAAGAATCAAAGATCTTTTAAAATGAGTTTTGACATGGTTGTTTCTACAGGGATTTTCTGTTCAACTGCATAGGCAATTGCACTCAAGTTTCTTACTTCATAAGCAGTTAACTTTGTGATTCCAATAATTGTTGCAAAATTAAACATCTTAGTAAAAGAACTACTTGCTGCCTTACAAATGGCAATCTCAAAATTTCTCTCAAATTCAGCAATTGCATCCATCTCATTTTCAGTCTGAGGGATAAGATCTTTGTATCTTGTTGATGATAATTCAGTAAAGGCATCTTTGATGGTTGCTGATGCAATAATCTTGTTTAGCATTTCCTTTGGAATGCTTGGAGTGTGTGCCGCTAAAAGATCCTGAATTTGTTGCTCTTCTAATCCCCAAAACTTTCCCCTCAATACACTAAGTAAATTGTAAAAATCTACATCCATTCCAACAAGGCGAATAACATCTCTATTTCTTGTGTTCTTGATTGCTCTTCCTAATTGTTGGAACAAAATTTTATCAAAATATGTATCAATTACTTGGAGATTTTTTCTCTCATTATAAATTGAGATAGCTTTTGCAATCTCTTCACCATGCTGCATTGTATTTAGACTTGCTACTGTCTCTTCAATGTCTTTAGCTACAAGTGCTTTAATGATGATATCTCGTTGTTTAATTAGTTCTTCAGCGTGAAGATTTAGACGTGGCTCAATCTCTTCCTGAGTCTGACCTAGAATCTTACCTTTTAGAATTAGCTTTAGATTCCAAATTAGAAATTTTAGATAATAAGCATCTAAAATATCTGAATCGCCTGCTGTTTTTGCGATAGAATAATGAGTATCTGCAAGATGACTTCGAAGTGCATTTTCGATTTTTTCAGAGGTGAATGGTTTTGATACATCAGTTACAGCATCAGCATAAATTGTATTTTTAATTCGGGTGAGCAATTCATCCAAATCTCTTGATTCTGCCAAAGTCTGCAGATCGGGTTTTGATAAAAGCTTGCCTCTTTGGCTGTAAGACTTTACTGAAGCATAGACTTTCTGAGATGCCATCTTCTGGTTCTCTATGAGTAACTGATTTTAATGTTTGGTGAAACTGCTTAGATTCAAGTAAGCTGATTTAGAAAATTAATCACATTTTCTTTTTCAGATTTGGATAGTTTCAGGAACCCTTCTAAAAACTCTTTTTGGGTTAACATTGCCTCATCTGAAGTCTTTTTAAGATTGGAAATCGAGAACGGAACTAATTCCAACTCTCCATTACAAAATCCTCTTACATACTTTTCAATAAATGAATAACAGAATCTTGGTGCAAATTTTGAAATCTCTTTGAGCATCATTATTGCTTCTTGTTCTTGCTTTTCAAGAATAGAGAAAAAATGCTCAAACAGTACATCTCTACCGATAATCTCATCTAAGGATAAAGCTACCAGCATTCCTTTTTTGGATAATCGATAGTAGGGAATTCCTTTTTCTTGAAGAGCCTTTGGACCACGCTTCAAGGGCAGCCTGCCATCCTCTTCTACAATTTCTAATGGTATCAGAATCTCATCTAAATCACGAAAAATTCCAGAATAGATATTCTTCCAAATAATTCCATTTTCCTGAGCAATCTTTTGAGAGAGGGCAGTTCTTGTTCTATCTGCTGGACTTGGCATCGTTGCTAAGGTTACTATGATTGCCCTTTGTCTGTTGGCCTCTCCGGTTAGTTCTGTGCTCTTTGTCTTGAAGGTATCAAATATGGATAATCTGGGATTTTTCTTCATCTTCAATCTGTATTATAACATAATTTTTAAAATTTATGTTACTATCGTTATTTCCTAAAATATAATAATTTACGCTTTTTGAACTTTACACATCTCAATGCTTATATAATTTTCAAATCCGATGCTCTTTAATGAATTCTAGGAACCACAAGTATGCTCTATTACTTGTGGCAGCGGTAGCCGTAACTGCAACAGGTGCAATGTCACAGGCATTTGCACAACAAGTTACAGACGGAATGGATGGCTATGTTAAAGGAACTAGTGGAATTTACACTGGAAATCCAAATGAATGCTGGTTTGATGACGGCGAAGGCAACATGTTGCCCTGTAGAATTGATACAGGTGACACAGCATGGATGCTGATGGCTTCATCAATGGTATTATTCATGACTCCAGGTGTAGCATTCTTCTATGGCGGTCTTGCAAGATCAAAGAACGCAGTCAATGTTATCGGCATGACTTTTGTTATCATGGGTCTTATGGCATTCCAATGGGTTGTCTTCGGATACTCTTTGGCATTTGGTCCATCAGATAGTGATGCAAACATGTTCATGGGTAGCCTAGACTATGCAGGATTAAACATGGTTTCAGCTTATGCTCCATTAGGTACTCCTGGACCTTGTACTGATACATGGTCTGCAGCGTACCAGATGCAAGTATTCCATGAGGACGAGATCTGTAGTCAAGATTGGCCAGGTACTGTTCCACATCAACTATTCATGGCATTCCAAGGCACATTCGCAATTATCACCCCAGCACTAATTGTTGGTGGTCTAATTGACAGAATCAAATTCAGTGCTCTAGTCATATTTGTACTCTTATGGGGTACATTTGTCTACGATCCTATTGCCCACTGGGTATGGGGTGGCGGATACATTGGCGGAGGAGCAATTGACTTAGATCCTGAATTGTCGCCAAGTTACGCACTTGACTTTGCAGGTGGTACTGTCGTACACATTTCTTCTGGATTCTCTGCTTTAGCTGGAGCCTTACTACTAGGTCGAAGACTTGGTTATGGTAAAGTTCCAATGGAACCACACAACGTTCCAATGGTTGTACTTGGTGCATCCATTCTATGGTTCGGATGGTTTGGTTTCAACGCAGGAAGTGAAGTAATGGTAGACGGAATCACTGTTAGCGCTTGGGTTGTAACAAATACAGCTACAGGTGTTGCAGCAGTCACATGGACATTAATGGCTTGGGCACATACAGGTAAACCAAGCATTGTCGGTGCAGCTACAGGAGCCGTTGCAGGATTGGTAGCAATTACACCAGCTTCTGGTTGGGTAGGACCAATGGCATCTATTATCATAGGTATTGCCGCAGGAACTATCTGTTATGGCTGTGTTGCATTCAAGAACTCACGCAAGTGGGATGACGCACTCGATGTATGGGGAGTACACGGAATGGGCGGTCTTACAGGCGCAATCTTGACAGGAACACTAGCTAGTCCACACATATGGGATACTGGAGACGGTATTGGTGCATGGACAGGTACACCAGAAGGAATGGAACAACAGGCTATCAGCATTATCGGTGCAGCCATATCAATCGGATATGCATTTGGTGTCACAATTGTGATTCTCAAAGTCATGGACGCAGTATGGCCAGGCGGAATCAGAGTAACTCCAAAAGAAGAGGAGATTGGTCTTGATCTTGCCCAGCACGGTGAACGAGCATACGTCAACGAATAAAATTCCAAACAATTCTTTTTCCTTTTTATTATTCAATTCCCAAAAACTAGATGTATAGAATCATGTCCATATTCCTAGATACAAAAGAACTTGAAAAAATTATTGACGAAAAAGATCTTCTAATTATTGATACTAGATCATTCAAAGAATATTCTGAAGACCATATACCAAATGCTGTTAATCTTGATCTCTTTTCACTTCATTGGCTAGATTCATCAAAAACTGGAATTGAAGCATTTACATCTCAAATGGAAAAAATATTCTCTTTTGCTGGAATTACCTATGAGAAAAAAATTGTATTCTACGATGATATTTCGGGAATGCTGGCAGCTAGGGGAGTTTGGATAATGATGTATTTTTCCCATACTCAAACTTTCATGTTAGATGGAGGATTCAAAAAGTGGAAATTAGAAGATTTACCAATTGATAGAAAAATTAATCCATTCAAGCCATCAAAATTTAAGGCCAAAATTAACCCCGATGTTTTAGTGGGATTTGAGTTTCTGCAAAAAAACTTGGATAACTTGACAATTATTGATGTGCGTTCTAAAGAAGAATTCGATGGAACGTTAATTCGAGCTGCACGAGGAGGTCATATTCCTAATGCAATCAACATTGATTGGAATATGAATATCGATACCAACGGAAAGATGAAGGATTCCAAAGAACTCAGTACTCTATATGAAATTCCAAAAGATTCAACAGTTGTAACATATTGTCAGGGTGCGTACAGAGCTGCTAACACATTTTTGGCATTAAAAAAACTTGGATATCAAAATGTCAAAGTCTACTTGGGCTCTTGGGGAGAATGGGGAAATAAACTAGAACTTCCTATCTGTTAGTGTTTTTTCCAATTAAATTGATTATAGATTAATTCTGGTCTTACTTGTCTGAATGGTTTTGCTCCACCATCATACCACTTTGTAAAGAATTCATACAAGTGCAATCTGAGAGATTGAATATACACAATCAACCCCTCAATCATCATAATTCCCAAGTTTCCTCCAATGATCATTGCCCAGGCTCCAGCAGACTCTGCTCCTCCAAGTGAGCTAAATGCGTTGTTTACCGTAAGTAATAATGCAGCATGTACAAGTAACATAATTCCAAGTCTAGCATAGCTAATTGTATGAGCCAAACTTTCAACAGTCTTTCCAAGCAAGACCTCCATTACCACATTTGCTGCACTGCCTCCTTCTTCTGGATGGTGTTTAGCATGTAAAATACCACCAATCATCATCATAACCATTGAACCAATTACTATTACAACTGCTATTCTGGTAATTATCCAAACTTGGGCCCAATCGCCAAGAAACACTGTAACCCATGGAACAGGCTCATCATGAACTTTTGAATACATGTTCATTACATCGTATTGGGAACCAATAGCACACATCATAATTACTACAATTCCGCCATACAATGCAATGTTTGGAATTGCTTCCATTGCCATGACAAACTTTTGTCCTTTCTGAGCTAATCTTTTCACTCTAAGTACCATTGCCCAAACTAGATGAATAATTCCAAGAAATAGTGAAACTTTGAGAATATTAATTACTTGATCAAATGTTAATTCTGCAACACTAAGAATTCCAACTAGCCATGAAATCGAATGCAGTGCACCGCCTTCTTCTAACAGTGACTCAAACGGTGTCATATGATCAATATGATAACCAAACATTTCACCTGCACCAACTCCTGCAATTGCAGCTGATGCACCAGATATTGCAATCAACATTCCCCACTTTGAGAGTGTTCCTTGTCCTTTGAACTTGAATAAGAGACCCATACCCATTAACAAAAGTCCATGTCCAAGGTCTGCAAACATTAATCCGTAAAATATTGGCCACATCAAGGCAATCATTGGTGTAGGATCAGACTCACCCTTCTTTGGAATTCCCTGGCTTTCTGTAATTACTTCAAAGGTCTTTACAAATTTTTTATTATCAAATAAGGTTGGTGAATCTTGAATTAATTTTGGATCTTTAACATCTTCTACTATAGATGCCCACTGCTTTGTGCTCTCAGTAAACTTCTTCTCCATTTTACTTGGAATGTATCCTCTAATCACTGCAAAATTTTTCGTCCCTGCTGGTTTTCGTAAGGTTTCTAACACATCTTTTGCAACAAATGCAGCTTCATGCAATGCCAGCAATTCCTGTCTTATGCTCTTTTTGATCTTCATAATTTCTTTGGTGATGGATTTTTGTTTCTCGGTAAGCTCTTTGATCTTTGATACTGCTAGAGAATACGCCTCACTGGGAACTTGCGGCATACCTTCTGGGATTACAAATGGATTAGCGTTAAAACTACGAAATACTTTTAGGACTTTATCAGTTTCTTGGGTATCTGCAATAACCAACACTGCAGATTTCTCTTTACTACCCAAATCATATTTCTGAATTAAAATTCCTTCTAATGTTCTTACTATCTCATTGTAATCTGCAGAGTTTATCACAAATAGATTGGTGTAGAAATATTTCATTAATCCAAAGCCTGAAAGATCAATCTGGAGTTTTTTTACCATATCAAGAGTATCTCTTAATGATGTATACTCTTCTATGGATCTCTTTGTGGTGGATGCCTCCTCCAAAAGTTTTGCCGGCTTATCAATCACACTTGGAGCTTTTTTCTCCAAGTCTTCTATCATGGATTCAACTTCGTTAATCTCAAGATCCTTCTTTTTGATTACGGTTCCTTTGAAGAGAATCTCTAAGATACCAACCCGTAAGGGAACATCAAGTCCTTTTACAACATCATCAACTGATTGGAATAGTTTTTGTGCTTCTAATAGTAGATCATCAATTTCTGGAGTTACTAGATCACTTTCCGAATCAATCTTTTGAAACCACTCAAATTCAGTTAGTCTAGAAATTGCTTGTGGAGATTCTGATCTTGGAAGAATAACAGTACCTAATTTAAGATCGGCAACTACCAAGTCATATCTGTGTTTTTTAATAGATTTTAATATCTTTCTGAATCGTACCGGAATCTTCCAAACATTAAAATCCATTGAGGAACGACCGCACTTCGTTGGCATTAGCTTCTTCCCTAGAACGAACTATTGACAAAATACTTGATCGTACAGAAAATGATGCCTTAACCGGCCTCAAAGAATCATTAGAAGCCTCAAAGAAAACCCTTGATGACTCTATACCAAAATTACAACAAGAGTATGATAAGATTATCAATGACGGCAAAAAAGAGGCAGAAAAATTAGAAAAACAGATCGTAGGAAGCTCCGATCTAGAAATGAGAAACAAGCAAATCGTCCTCGTTGAGGAAGCAATTGAAAGAGCCTTTGCTAAAGCCACAGATCAAATTAAAAACACAAAGAGAGATGAAAACTATACGCAATTAATCACAAAATTAATCGAAGAATCCACCAAAATTCTTGGAACTTCGGAAATTACAGTTTACTCAAATTCAACAGATAAAGAGATCATACAAAAAATCTTACCAAAATTTTCAGGAGCACAATTAGCTCCTGAATCAATCAACTGTCTTGGAGGAATTAAAGTCAAATCCAAAAATGGAGCAATGACTTTTGATAATACACTAAACGCAAGACTTGAACGTATGAAGCCTTTAATAAGGAAAGAAATTGCAACCCAATTTGGATTAGGTAATTAATTTGGTAGCAAAAGGTAGAATTGTTTGGGTTAGTGGACCGGCAGTAAAGGCAGATGGAATGTCTGATGCAAAAATGTATGAGACTGTATCTGTTGGAAATTCAAAACTAATCGGTGAGGTTATTCGTTTAACAGGTGATGTTGCATTTATTCAAGTATACGAATCTACTAGTGGATTAAAACCAGGAGAACCTGTAGTTGGTACAGGTAACCCATTAAGCGTTTTACTGGGACCAGGAATTATAGGACAAATCTATGACGGAATCCAGAGACCCCTAAAAGAATTATCCAAAAAATCAGGCTCATTCATTGGACGTGGAATTACTACTACGCCAGTTGATATGACAAAGAAATATCATTTTGTTCCTAGTGTCAAAGTTGGGGATGAAGTAGAACCTGGAAATATCATTGGTGTTGTAAAAGAAACTGATCTTATCGATCATAGCATAATGGTTCCACCAAATCATTCTGGTGGAAAGATTACAAATATCGTAAGTGAAGGTGATTATGATCTAGAGACAGAAATAGCCACTGCAGAAAAAGATGGCAGTTCATCTCCAATCAAAATGTATCATAAATGGCCTGTGCGACAACCACGTCCTTACAAAGTACGATATGATCCTACTGTTCCATTACTTACTGGTCAACGAGTTATTGATACTTTCTTCCCTATTGCAAAAGGAGGAACAGGTTCAATTCCAGGAGCATTTGGAACTGGAAAGACAGTTACATTACACCAAATAGCAAAATGGGCTGATTCTCAAGTTGTAGTTTACATTGGATGTGGTGAACGTGGAAACGAAATGACTGAAGTTCTTGTTGAATTCCCACACCTAAAAGATCCAAGAACTGGAAAACCATTAATGGATAGAACTGTTCTTGTTGCAAACACAAGTAACATGCCAGTAGCAGCAAGAGAAGCAAGCATCTACACTGGAGTCACCATTGCAGAATACTATAGAGACATGGGAAAAGACGTTGTACTTGTAGCAGATTCAACTAGCAGATGGGCAGAAGCACTTCGTGAGATGAGTGGTAGATTAGAAGAGATGCCTGCAGAAGAAGGTTATCCATCATATCTTGCATCAAGATTAGCAGAATTCTATGAAAGAGCTGGTAGAGTAAGAGCAAAAGGCAGTCCAGACAGAGATGGCTCAGTAACTCTTGTTGGTGCAGTGTCTCCATCCGGTGGTGACTTTACAGAACCAGTAACAACTCACACTATGAGATTTATCAAAACTTTCTGGGCTCTTGATGCTAAACTTGCATACTCTAGACACTATCCATCAATTAACTGGATGAACAGCTACTCTGGATACTTGGCCGATATTGCCAAATGGTGGGGACAAAATGTTAGTGATGAATGGCTTAGTCTTAGAAGCGAAGCCTATGGTGTTTTACAAAGAGAGGATACACTAAAAGAAATTGTAAGATTACTTGGACCAGAAGCATTACCAGATGAGGAAAAACTAATTTTAGAAGTTGCAAGGATGATCAAGATTGGAATCCTACAACAGAACTCTTTTGATGATGTTGACACTTACTGCAGTCCTGAGAAACAAGTAAAGTTACTCAAATTACTAGTAGACTTTTACAAACATGGTCAGCAGGCACTCAAGGAAGGAGCATCACTTGCTGATATTCGCTCAATGTCAATTATTTCTTCAATGCTCAAAGCTAGAATGGAAATCAAAGATGATGAAATTCCAAAACTAGATCAGCTTTTCCAATCAATGGATGAACAATTCAAAAGCATTTCAGGAGTGAAGGTCACAAATTGACAGTCGAAGGCGGAGTTCAATATAGCAAAATTGCTGAAATCAAAGGTCCACTAGTAATTGTTGATGATGTAGAAAACGCTGCTTTTGATGAACTAGTAGAAATTGAAACCAGTGATGGAGAAAGAAGATTGGGTAAGGTATTAGAAGTTGGAAATCACCAGGCAATTGTTCAAGTCTTTGAAGGAACCACAGGATTATCTGTTTCAGGTACTAATGCAAAGTTTGTCGGCAAAGTCATGGAGATGCCAGTATCAAAAGAAGTACTTGGAAGAGTATTTGATGGATTAGGCAGACCAAAAGATGGTCTTCCAGAACCAATTGCTGACAAGTTCATTGACGTTAACGGTGAACCAATGAACCCAGAACAAAGAGAATATCCTAAGGACTTTATCCAAACTGGCGTTTCTGTAATTGATGGAATGATTACACTTGTCAGAGGACAAAAACTTCCAATCTTTTCAGGCTCTGGTATGTCACACAATATTTTAGCAGCTCAAATTGCACGTCAAGCATCTGTTGTTGGAACAGAAGAAGACTTTGCAGTAGTCTTTGCAGCAATTGGAGTGCAGTATAGCGAAGCAGAATATTTCAAACGAAGTTTAGAAGAATCTGGTGCACTCAAACGAAGTGTTCTATTCCTTAATCTTGCAGATGATCCAGCTATTGAAAGAATTATCACTCCTCGTGTAGCACTTACAGTTGCAGAATATCTAGCATTTGATCTAGGAATGCATGTACTTGTCATTCTTACTGACATGACAAACTATGCAGAGGCATTAAGAGAAATTAGTGCTGCAAGAGAAGAAGTTCCTGGTAGAAAAGGATACCCAGGATATCTATACACTGACCTATCTACAATCTATGAAAGAGCAGGAAGACTAGTAGGAAGAAAAGGCAGTGTAACACAAGTTCCAATCTTATCCATGCCATCTGATGATATTACTCATCCAATTCCAGATCTTACTGGTTATATCACTGAAGGCCAAATTGTATTAGGCAGAGATCTCTTCCGTCAAGGAGTTTATCCTCCAGTCAACATTTTGATGAGTCTTAGCAGATTAATGAAAGATGGAATTGGTGAAGGTAGAACTAGAGATGATCACCAAGAAATTTCTAACCAAAACTACGATGCATATTCCAGAGCACAAGAGGTACGCGCATTAGCTGGTATTGTAGGAAAAGCAGGTCTTACTGAGATTGACTTAAAGTATATGGATGTAGGTGATGTTTTTGAAAAAGAATTCTTATCTCAAGATATTGATGAGAATAGAACTATTGAAGAAACATTAGGAATTCTCTGGAAAGTTGTCTCCAATCTTCCAAAGAACGAACTTACAAAAGTAAAAGACAAATTTGTAGAACAGCATTACAAGGGTAGCTAAGAATGTCTTTTGGGCAGAACGTAGCTGCAACTAAAATCGAGTTACTAAAATACAAACGCTCAAGCCAAGTTGCCACTATGGTACAGAAAATTCTTGACGACAAGCGTAAAGTTTTACTAAAAAATATTGAAGAGATGATTGTTGAAGCCTCAAAGGCTCGAGGAGGAATCTGGGATCCATTGCAAGACATTTACAAATCTGTTAACGAGGCGTACCTTTCTCTAGGTACATCCACTGTAGATTCAGTTGCACAATCAACTCCTGCAGTAATGGAAGTTGAAGTAAATATCAGAAGAGTTGTTGATGTAAAAATTCCTGCTCTCACTGTAACTGAAAAAGATACAAAATCAGTACCTTATGGATTTGCCGATACAAACTCTTCAATAGATCGAGCATCAAAGCAAATCAAAGTTTTGCTGCCTAAAATTTGCAAGGCTGCAGAATATGAGAACTCTATCTTTAGCTTGGCAAAGGCACTTGAAAAGACCCAAAAACTGCTTAACGCCTTAGAAAACGTAATTATTCCACAATATCACCAAAGAATCAAATTCATTTTGGCAACATTAGAAGAGAGAGAAAGGGAAGAATTCGCAAAGTTAAAAAAAGTGAAGGCTGCCATGGAGAAGAGAAAATAATGGCAAAAGAAGAAATTAAATCACTAGTCGAAAATTCTAAAAAAATTCTAGAGCAAGATTTTGAACAGCATTCAAAGAATGTGAAAAGTGAATTAAACTCTTTCAAAAAAAAGACACTAGATCGGGTTTGATTAGAAAACATTATCATGATTTAAATATGGAAATTTTGGAGCAGAGTCATAAATGAAACAAATTGCAACTCTTCTTATAGCATCTCTTGCATTGTCAGCAGTAGGATTTACTGGATTGGCATATGCAGCAGAAGGCGAGACTGCAAGTGGAAGTTCTGACTCATTAAAAATTCTAGGTGCAGGTCTAGCATTTGGTCTTGCAGCATTTGGTGCAGGAATTGGTTTGGGTCAAGTAGGTGCAGCAGGTCTTGCTGTAATCAGTGAAAATCCAGCTCTACAATCTAAAGTATTCATCTTTGTAGGTATGGTAGAATCCATTGCAATCTACGGTATAGTAATGATGTTCATTATTCTCGGTCAATAGACCAGAAACATTCTAAAAAGAATTTTTTAAAATTAATTATATTTTAGTTTATTCACATCTAAAATTCTACTACAGTATCTGCATTTTAGAACCAAACCATCTCTATCAATTACCTGCATTACTGATTCTATGTGCTCAGTACTGTTTGTAATACAATCTGGATTTGAGCATCGGAAAATTCTACCAATTTCATTTGGAAGTGAGACTCTTCGTTTTTCAACCAGCTTGAAATTTTTAATGATGTTTACAGTTGCTTTAGGGGCAATTACAGCCAGTTTGTTTGTATCATCATCTCTAAGAAATCGGTTTTCAACTTTGATTATGTCTTTTTTCTTAAATTTTCCACTTGGAACATTTAATGCAATGGTAATTAAACTTCCATCTTTTCCATCTATGTCCAAGGCGTTTAAAACACGAAGGCCTTTACCCTCGTCAATATGATCTATTACTGTACCTTCACGTATTCTTCTTACGATCAGTTCAGACTCTTGCATCAGAATACTTTGTATAGTCACCTGTATATATGATTGAAAGAATGAATGATTTTTTTCAAAAAGACATCATTTCTATTCGCGATCTAGATAAACAAAAACTAGAGACTATCTTCAAGGCAACAGATAAAGTCATTAATTTAGATCCAAATCAAAGACGGGAAATTGCCCGTGGTAAAACTTTGGGATATTTGTTTTTTGAACCAAGTACTAGAACTAGACTGAGTTTTGAAGCAGCTATGGCCTCAGTAGGCGGAACATCACTTGGAATAGCAGATGTTACATCATCTTCTACACAAAAAGGTGAGAGCCTTGCAGATACGGTAAAAATAATGTCAATCTATTCCGATGTTTTGGTCTTGAGGCATTCCTTGGATGGTTCTAGCCGTTTTGCAGCTGAAATTTCATCAGAACCAATAATTAATGCCGGAAGTGGAACAGAAGAACATCCTACTCAAGCAATACAGGATCTGTATACGATAAAAAACATAAAGAAAAAGATCGATGGTCTAAAAATTGGAATAGTTGGAGACCTAAAATATGGAAGAACTGTTTACTCTTTACTACAAGGTTTAGGAAATTACGATGTAAATGTGAGTCTTATCTCACCGGAACCACTCAAAATTCGTTCTGACTCTGTATATGAAATAAAGAAACGATTGGATTTCTCTGAAACAACAAACCTTGAGGATGTAATTGATGATCTTGATGTGGTGTATGTTACTAGAATTCAAAAAGAAAGATTTCCTGATGAGGAAGAATACATCAAAGTTAAGGGAAGTTATGTGATAGGATTAGACCTTCTCAAAAAAATGAAAGATGATGCAATAATCATGCATCCTCTACCCAGATTAGACGAAATCTCTACTGAAGTTGACAAGACACCTCAAGCAAAATATTTCCAGCAAGCCGAATTTGGTAAATACACCAGAGCTGCACTACTTGGACTAATCCTAAATGAAAATGGTTTTTAGATTATTTTTCACAAACAACTTGAGTGTCCTGACCGCCATTGTACAATTCTATTAAGGCTGCAGCATTGCATTCAGAGATATATGGATAAGTCATATCGATAGTTGGCGCCATTAGATCTTCAGGTGCTGTTGAGTGACCTAATCCAAGTGCATGACCAAATTCATGCCTAGTAATAGTGGATAATTCCTCTTCATCAAGATTTCCTGTATCATAAATTGTGATAAATGATTTTAGAATTTCATTTCCCTCTACAACTGATTTAGTGTATCCAGAGTATCCGTCAACATCTCGTAAACTTGACAATGTAATCACAATGTCACCCTCTCCACCATTTGACCCCATTATGTTAAAGTCGAGCGGAATTTGATATTCTGTAGATACTATCTGACTTTGAATGTCATTTAATGCACCTTTCCAACCAACATAATACTTGGAATAGCTGCCCTTTGGTCCTTTATGCGTCAAGGAATCATCAATCTCTATTGCTTCCATTGAATTAATTGCATTCTTTACAATTTCTACTTTTTCTTGGGGAATGTTACTAGGAGCTATTATGTTGACATTCATAGTTGTGCCAATTAACCTCCATGACTTCCATGTATCAAGAGTGTCTCCTCGTAAATTCTCCACAAAGTATCTTGATTTGAATGAATTGTTTTCTTGTAGTGTATTGTTTACTAAATCAGGACCTACTCCAGAAATTATCAATAGTAAAAACACAACAGGAAGAATCGATACCTCCGTTAGTAAAAGAACCTTAGAGCGAGATTTTATTTCTTTCTTTGTTGCATTAATTTCTTTTGTGAGCTTTTCTTCATACTGTTTTAAGTCATTAATTGATTTACCATTGACATGATCAATTTTTTCCCAGTCAGAAATTTTATTTGATTTTTTCAGAGTAGAAATTTGTTTATGTGTATCATCAAGCTCTTTTTTCATTAACTCTAGATGATTTTTTAGTTTACCAATTGAATCTGATTTCTTTTTTTGGAAAATTTTTGTTGACATTATTTTTCGATCCCTTTTGTTAAAACATCTAAAACGTCAGTAGGAGTCCAGATTCGATTTTTTGTAGCAAGATATGGATACCGCATATCAAGCATTACTTTACAAAGTTCAGCAAATGATAATTTTTCAGGAATTAATTTTGGAGTGTGGAATTGAAAAATACTCGCATTCAAATTTAGGAAGTTATCTTCATCCTCAAGGAAATTTAGGTCCGTTGTAATTTTTTCTAGGATGGTTCTTGCATCAAGAATTAACGAATCATTATCTAATATTACAAATTCCACTTCGTTTTTTGAGAGTAAATCTAAAACTTCTTTTACAGAATTATCTCTAGATATTTTTACTAATCTTCTAGATGGTTCCTCTGATGCTATGATTTCAGAATTACACATTGAACCAATTTCAAGAATTTCTCGAATGGATGCGGCAGAGAAATCATATTGTGAATTTTGAATGATCGAAAAAGTTTTGGTTGTTTTATTCATCTGTTGTAAAATTGTTTTTAATTTTACCTTCCTATTATCCAAATAAAATTCTCGATTCATAATTTTTTTAGCAGTTGTATGATTGAATACATCATTTGTAGGATTCTTCAAAATTGATCTGATGATCTCTTTGTATCCGATTATACCAACAGGAAATTCTTTTTCCATGACTACGATGTTATTTGCAGTATCTGATATTCTCGATAGCATTGATGCTGCTATCCACAAATTGTCATCTCCCATTAAGATGGATACTGGAGATGAATTTAGCTCATATGGAAGAAGATCATTATACAAACAATCATTGAATTCAATTGGTTTGCCAGTGTATGATGAATTAAATGCTAAAAGAGAGCTAGTACCTTGTTTTGATAGAATACTTCCAAAGTTTGATTTCCAAATCCTTTTTTCCTTCACAGCTCTTTAACCCAAATTTACTGTTGAAATATTGTTGATATCCAATTTGGTGTTCAGTGTGGACACACGATTTTTTCGTTTTGATAAATTAATCTTTCAAATGATTTTTTTATTTTCTTTGTTTAAAACAAACGATCAATTTTTTTGTTTTAACTATTGTCTAATCTGTAACATGCCTTTCTTTTTTAGCATAAATCCGCCAATTCCGATTGCAGCTGGAACTAAAATTAATACTGGATCAAAACCAAATATTTCAAATTGAGTGTACTCTGATGATTCTGATTCTTCACCAAAGGCCATAAACTCTGAATCACTAGTTGAATTCACTTTGACGGTTTTTGTAATACTTACTGGAGAATACCATGAACCAGATACATCAGCTGAAATCTTGATGTTTGTTTTTGATTGCCCTAAAACAAATAACAATGCCTCACCTGTAGACCCTGTTGTAGGAGAAGCATTTGTAACTAAACCCCCCTCTACATTCCATTTTACACTCATATCTGATAATGGATTATTATCATGAGTCACTTTCAATGTGGCAGAAAATGATTCTTCGCCTTCAATGATGCTGGGTACTGCTAATTCTAATGTTGGTTCTAGTGATGTAATCTCAATATCATATGTTTCAATTGGTAATCCGTCTGTAAGAACTGATAATTCGGTTTCTCCACTAGCTTTTGCTGCAACATCAAATAGACTGTAGTATTCTCCTTTATTGATAGTAACCGAGTCTGGAATCTCTAGTAATGATTCATCTTTCAATACAAATTGAATTTCTATATCCTTGCTTGCAAATACTGGAGAGCCAGCATCATTTAGAATCTGGACTGAAAACACATCATTTGTACCAGAAAATATTACATCAGAATGTACAAGCTCTACTTCTGATATACTACTTGAAACACTATCAATGTTAATTGTTTCTGCATAATTTTTAATCTTAAATTGTACGTCATCATCTCCTTCCTTCAAAGATTCTGCATTAATGATTGCAATTTTTTCTCCTTTGTTAATTGTTCTTTTTTCCACTGATACATATTCACTTGGTGAAACAAACAATTCTGAGTTTTCTGGGAATCCTGGAACATCATCACCGTCGATTAAGTACAATGCGATAGGAAATTTACTACCGGAGATTATTTTATCAATCAGTGGCTCTACTTTCAAATCTAGCGATTTCTTATTTGGGCCAAAAACTGTTGGAGTAATGATATCTGCTTCTTCAATTCTGGGGAAAATTTCAATTTTTTCTGGAACACTTGTTCCAACCTTTGCATAAATTGGAACTGATCCATCTCCTTTACGTAGTACTACGCTTTCAACTTGAAGAAAAGTCTCATCAGCTGAATCAATCAAAACATGAATATCCTTACTTGCTTTGATAGGATTTCCGCCTTCATCCTCTAGATACATAATTCCAATTAATTCTCTTTCTCCAGTAGCCAAAATTGGTAATGTTTCAATTTTTACTATTTTTTCATCAAACAATTCAAGATTTTTTGTATCAAATGTCTCTGTCTTGACTACTAGTGGCTTTTTTGCAGAGATTGAAATATTGTATGTATCTTCAATTCCACTAAGAGTTGTAAATGTAGTATATCCCCAATACATTCCCTTTTTTATCTCAAAATACCCGACTGTCTTAATCGAGTTGTAAAGATCATCACTTAGATTTGTCTTTGTGGTGTAATCATCATTTGTGATTCGTAAATCAACCCTGATATTCTCTTTAGCAATAACTGGTTGACCTCCTCTCTCCAATTGTGCTATGATGTGTCCCTTTGATGCTGTATGGGTATTGATTGTTTTAGGAAATACATGCAGAGCAATATCTAAATCCTCTTCATCATCAATGTTAATTTCAATACTTTTTGGTTTCATTCCAAGAGATGAAGCATAAATGTCTGCATCTCCAGAACCAATAATCTCAAACTGTGTAATCACATGATTCTGTCCTTCTTTAATTATTACTTCGGGTTGTAAAATCGAAATTATGTTGTTATCCGATGAACTAAGTGATACTATGGTATCTTGTTTTGCTAGCACAGGAAATCCATCTTCATCTGCAAGTTGTACTGAAACGTATCCTTTGGTTAGTCCATCTAATGAATATTCTTCTGGTGTTGTTTTAATCAAAAGCTGTGTTTGACTAAATTTATTTCCAAAAATTTCTATTGGGACTTCAATGGGAGAAAAACCTGGCGCAACAAGTGTAATGGTTGTTTTTCCAGCCTTGTATGCTTTAACAGTTATCTCTGAAACAAAACTTCCCGTATTTGAGTTTACATCAGTCACCTTAACTATAGAAGCATCAAGACTCACTGCTCGCAAATTATCTATTTTTTTTGGAAATACATTACCATCTTGCGTTGTATAAACTAGAATTTTTGCTTCTGAACCTTCAACAATTTTAGGTGGAATGAATCTTGTATCAAATTCCATTTCTGCAGCTAAAGCATACTCCAGTGTAGAAAATACACTAATTACTATAGCAAATACTAGTACTAATCCTGCCTTCAAACATATTTTAGGGATAAATTACTCATATAACACAGTGTTTGGATTTTCTGAACAGATACTACGATATTAGAAATTTTCTTATGAATTAAACTGGATGTAATGGTTTCAGACACAGGGGTAATTGAAAATCAGCTTCAATTAATGAATGGAGTTCTTGAACGATTGTTAGAAGAACAGGAAATTTCTCTAGAATTAATTCCAGATGATTCTTTTACATTAGCAACAGACAAAAAAATAAAAATTGATAGCATGATAAAAATTCGAGAAAACCTACTTGGCAAAAACCCAAAATTAAGAAATAAAACAATTTCAAATAAAAAATTAGAGACATTACTTGGAAATTATCATTATTATTCAGGTTCCCATGATAAAGCACTTTCATTTTACCAATCTGCACAAAAATTTGATTCAAAATTCTTAGAACCATTATTCAATGAAGGCCTTACTCTTGCTAAACTAGGAAAACATGATAAAGCCATCTCTTGCTATGATAAGGTATTAGCTATTAATCCAAAATACTTTGAGGCAATTTATTGTAAAGGCAACTCACTTACTACAGTTTCAAAACACGAAGAAGCTATCTCTTGTTATGATCAAACACTCAAAATTGATCCTAATAATTTTGATTTATTATTTAACAAAGGTATGGCACTAAAGGAGCTTGGAAAATTCACCGAGGCTCTTTCATTTTTTGATCAAGGTCTTAGCCTTCAACCATCCAACTTTCAAACAATATTCCAAAAAGGCTTATGTTTATTGGAATTAGGTAAAAACCAGAACGCACTTGTCTGCTTTGAAAAAGTGTTAGAACTTGAACCAAATTATTTTGATGCAATTTTTAACAAAGGTGTCGTACTTAGAAAGCTAGAGAAATTCAATGATTCAATAACTCAATTTGACAAAACACTTGCTATAGATTCTAACCATTTTGGTTCTTTATTCAACAAAGGTCTGTGTTTGTATAATCTTGGAAAAATTCAACTTGCTTTATCTTTCATGGAAAAATCATTAAAATTTAATCCAGAACATGCATTATCTTTTTACTATAAAGGAAAATGTCTATCAAAGGTAGGCAATCTTTCAGAAGCCCTGATTCAATTTAACACTGCAATAGAACTTGAATTTTCCCTAACAGATGCTTATCTTGCCAAAGGTGATTTATGCTTCAATTTAGGAGATTATGAAAGTTCACTAAAAGCATACGAACATGTATTACAAAAAAATCCAATTCAGATAGAAGCATTATTTGGAAAGGGAAAAACTCTTTCATTTCTCGAAAAATATGAAGAATCAATTGTAAATTATGATCAAATTCTGGAGCAAATACCAAATCATTTTGATACATTGTGGTGTAAAGCAAAATCACTACAAAAATTAGGAAAATATCAAGATTCTGTAAATTTTGCTGATAAGGCACTCAAGATTAAATCAAATCATTATGAGAGCCTTTTGATCAAAGCTCAATCATTAAGTAATCTTCATAATTACACTGAATCCCTTGAATTCTTTGAAAAGGCATTAGCACAGAACCCCAAGAATTTCAAGATTATTCTTGACACTGCAAAAATCTTTTTGCATATACAAGATTTAGAAAAATCACTATTCTATATTGACAAGTCATTAGCCATTAACCCAACAAATTTTGATTCTTTGTTATACAAAGGCATAGTTCTTGCATCACTTGAAAAACACAATGAAGCCATAGAATACTTTGATAAAGCAATTCTCAATAACTGTAAAAGTGCTGAGGTTTTCTATAGAAAAGCTAAATCACTTACAGAATTAGAAAGATCAACTGATGCACTTGAATTCTATAACAAAGCTCTAAACATACTTCCAAATTATTTTGATGCACTACTAGCAAAAGGTAAGGTACTTTCAAAACTCGACCAAAATAATAATGCCAAACAATTTTTAGATAAAGCATTAGAAATTATTCCAAACCATTTTGATGCATTATACGAACAGGGATTTGTTAACTTTAAGACCAAAAAATATAATGATGCAATACATTATTTTGATCTAGTTTTACAAAATAACCCTGATCATGAAAATACTTTATTATACAAAGCATTATCATATTCAAAATTAAACAAACAAAACCCTGCCCTCGAGTTTTTGGATAAAACATTAAAAATTAATCCTAAAAACATTGATGCACTATTCAACAAAGCCAAGTTATTTGCTGAGTCAAATAAACAAGAATCTTTGTTATGTCTTGATTATGCATTAAAAATTGATGCAAAAAATCCTGAAATTTTATTTCAAAAAGGCATAGTTCTTGCATCACTTGAAAAACACAATGAAGCCATAGAATACTTTGATAAAGCAATTCTCAATAACTGTAAAAGTGCTGAGGTTTTCTATAAAAGAGGATTATCTTTTGCATTCACAAATAATCATTCTGATGCAATATCTTCCTTAAACAAAGCACTGGAAATTAATCCTAATCATTCTGATGCACTACTTCAGAAGGGAATGCTTCTATTATCTATGGAGAATTTCCAGCAGGCATATTCTTCATTTATGCGTGCCTTGGAAATTATACCAAGTAATTCTCTCCTATTGTATAATGTTGGATTATGTTATTCTGGATTAAATCAAAATTCTGATGCAATATCTTCCTTAAACAAAGCACTGGAAATCAATCCAAATTATTTTGATGCATTACTGCAAAAAGGAAAACTGCTATCAAAGCTAGGTACTCATGCAGATGCTATATCTATATTTGATAAGGCACTAAAAATTAAACCAAATCATATTGAAGCTCTATACCAAAAAGGAAATTCATTATCATCTTTGGGAAAATTGAATGAGGCACTTGTATTTTATGAGAATGTATTAGAAATTAACCCAAATTATTTTGATGCATTACTGCAAAAAGGAAAAATCATGTTACTGACTGAAAGATACAAGGATGCAATTCAGTGTTATAACTCAATACTAGAAATTAATCCAAATTATTTTGATGCATTACTGCAAAAAGGAAAACTGCTATCAAAGCTAGGTACTCATGCAGATGCTATATCTATATTTGATAAGGCACTAAAAATTAAACCAAATCATATTGAAGCTCTATACCAAAAAGGAAATTCATATTATTTACTTTCAGATTACCAAAATGCATTAAACACTTTTGATAGCATTATTTTAATAAATTCTGACAATGTTGGTGCATTATATCATAAGGGTTTAATTTTTGAAAAATTGGCTAATCATAATAATGCAATAATCTATTTTGATAAAGTTTTATTTATTGATAAAAAATATACACCTGCATTATTCCATAAAGGAGTAATCTTACTAAAACAAAAAAAGTTTGAAGATTCAATATCATGTTTTGATAAAATATTGGAGATTAAACCAAATGACATTGAAACTTTAAGCAAAAAATCATTAGCCTTGATGAATCTTGGTCTTATTTCAGAGTCTATCTCATATGCAGACAAAGTACTATCTATAAAGCCTCAAAGTATCAATGCATTATACCAAAAAGGATTATGCCTAGAACAAATATCAAAATTATCTCAAGCAGTATCCCTATTTGATAAAGTATTAGAAATAATTTCAAATCATTCTGATGCATTATTCCACAAGGGATGTTCATTAAAGAATCTAGGGAAAAATATAGAGGCGCTTTCCTGCTTTGATAAAATTCTTGATAAAATTCCCCAGGATGAAAAATCACTACTTCAAAAGGGAATATGTCTTACAAAATTAGAAAAGTATCATGAAGGGCTATTCTGTTTTGAACAAATTTTAAAACAAAATCCATTGTTTACGCCTGCACTTCTTCAAAAAGGAATTACAATTTTAGAGACTGGTCAGTATGAAGAATCCATAGAAATATTCCAAAACGTGCTCAAAATTGAACCATTTAATCAAGAAGGATTACTTTTCATGGGAAAGACGCTATCGATACTAGGGAAATATGACTCTGCAAATGCATTCTTAGAAAAAATACTAATTTCTAATCCTAATCATTCAAAGGCATTATTTACCAAGGGACAAATTTGCATGAGAACTGGCAAAACATCAGAATCTATAACTTACTTTGATAAGGCTTTACTAACAAATCCAAAAAGTATTGAAATTTTATCATCCAAAGCTAGGGCATTATCTTCATTATGCAAGTATGAAAAATCCATAGAGTGCTTTGATAAAATTCTAAACGTAGAATCAACAAACATGTCTGCAATGTATGAAAAATCTAAACTATTGGTAAAGCTTGGAAATATTGTCGACTCGATTACTCTACTCAAAAAGATCATTACTATAGATCCTATCTATAAAGAAATTATCATGAAAGAATCAGACTTTGCAGAATTACAAAGTAATTATCAATTCAAAAATATACTAAAAATTTAATTTATTTTTTCATTAGTAATTCCAAAGGCTTTGATTTTTTCCAGAGATGATTACATAAACTATGCATGTTACTTACCATCTCTGATGAATTTGTATACAGTATGGAATCACTCTCATCATTCAAATCCATTGATTCTTTAATTGAACCTGACATGATTAGTTGAGTGTCTTTTTCAACAATTATTCTACTTTTTGATGGAAGTTTTCCAACTCTTGTTTCAGAAGCATTTAATCTGTCAATTAATGGTAATAAATTATCACTTTTAGTATCTGTTAGCAATTTTACCTCAATTCCTTTATTTTTACACAAGGCAATTTTTTCAGGAATTGATGTATGATACATTCGTAAAACATCTTCGACAGTTGTTACAATAAACAGTGAATTTGTGGAAACTTGAATTAATTTTCCAATTCTTGCATAGATATTTGATCTTCCTTGTATAATGGAAAATGATGATACCTCATTAGTTGAATTTTCCTTTGATACATGCTTCAAATCACTTGCAATCTTTTTTGCAAGTTTTTGCATCGTTGTGATTTCATCTTCTCTTTTTTGGATCATGATACTTAATGCATCTTCTGGATTTACGGCTTGGCATATTGTAGGATTAGAAAATGTAGTGGATACTAATCCCAAGTTTCGTAGTCTATTAAGTGCACGATAAGCTTTGCCTCTGTCTATTTCTAATTTTGACGACATGCTTCCTACTGTAACAGAACCCATTTGAAGCAGTCCTAGATACATCACTGCATCTGGTTCTTCTAATCCAAAATTTGATAATGAATTTACCAATTCTTCGTTAACATTCATTGTGTGTATTCACCTATGACAAATTTGCTGTATTTATGTAGGATCATTTTGTTTAATCGTAAAATTTCCATATAGATTCAATTGTGTAAAATAATTTGAGCTCTTGTCTGTATGGACTAAACGAACATCTGACTTTGTGATTTTTTTCCTTTTTCTAATCAATTATTTTTTGTACAACCAGAAAACTTTGTCAATGTCCGATCATCTCGAACACACTCTAGGATATACCCTGATACCATCAATACATTTCAATGAACCTTATTAGAAAAGGACACGGACACACCCACAGAGGAGTCATTGGTGTAGAGTCTGCAATAGTTATGATTGCATTTGTAATTGTAGCAGCAGCTTTGGCCTTTGTAGTTCTCAACATGGGTTTCGCTACAACACAAAAAGCAAAAACATCTATCATCTCAGGTCTAGGTGAAGCTTCAAGCAGCTTAGAAATTTCAGGTAAAGTAACTGGAATTGGTAATGTTGGTGATGCAAGATTAGATGTAGTTTCTATTCCACTAAAAATCGCTAGTGGTGGTAACGCAGTAAACTTGCAAAACACAACTGCTAGTGTTAAGTATCTTAGTAACACTGTTGAATATGATAACATACTAGTAGGTACGGCAAGCACATCAACTAATGCAATCAATGTTACCGAAGGATGGGAACTTGCAAACAGACATTTCAATGTAGTTGATGTACCAGCAAATCCAGTAAATGGAACTTGGACAGGTGGTACCAAAGCAATTTTCTATTGGACTGTTGGAGCAGGTAACCAAATCTTAGATGAGGGAGAACATGCTGTACTATCAATTGCATTTGATCAATCCCCAGAGGAAAGACCAGCGGCATTAGATAGAATTAGAGCAGAAATTCTCTTACCAACCGGATCACCTCTAACAATTGAAAGAGACGTTCCTAACATTACTAACACTGTTGTAGATCTAGGATAGAAAACCGTGATTATGTAAATAATCACAAAATACTATCTTTTTTATTTATTCCAAATTCTAAATATTTTCATAATATTTGTTGTAAGGGTGTGGAATGTCAATGTCCGATCATCTCGAACACACTCTAGGATATACCCTGATACCATCAATACATTTCAATGAACCTTATTAGAAAAGGACACGGACACACCCACAGAGGAGTCATTGGTGTAGAGTCTGCAATAGTTATGATTGCATTTGTAATTGTAGCAGCAGCTTTGGCCTTTGTAGTTCTCAACATGGGTTTCTCTACAACACAAAAAGCAAAAACCACAATTATCTCTGGTTTGAGTGAAGCATCTAGCAGCTTAGAAGTTGCAGGTAAAGTAATGGGAATAGCTTGTACAACCGCCGCAAAAGGATGTTCAACACCTTATCTTAATGCAACAGGAATTCCACTTAGAATCGCTTCTGGTGGTGATGCAGTAAACCTTGAGGAGTCTTATACTCAAGTAAAATATCTTAGTAACTCAATTGAGTATGATGATATTTACATTGGTGCAGTCACTACTGCCACTGCTTCTAGTCTAGAAGGTGGATTTGATGCTGGAATAACAGCATTTTCAGAACTTGGTACTGCAGATAACCCAGTTGATCAAGCATTGACATCTGGAACTTATGCATTCACATATTGGAGTGTATCTAGAGGAACTCAAAATGCAATCCTAGATGAAGGAGAACACGCAATTTTGGCAATTGGATTTGACAGTAATGCTACCCCAGAAGAAAGACCAACTGCACTTGATAAAATGAGAGTAGAAGTTATTCTTGCAACTGGTGCATCACTAACTGTTGAAAGAGATATTCCAACATTGACACACCTAGTAACTGATCTTGGATAGGTAATTCAATTACCTTTTTTATTTTATTTTTAATTAGCTAGATAATACTATGGTTTTTTCATACCATTCATACTATACATTTTTTCAAAAATGTCTGTTCAAGTAGCACATACAATAGGATATACTCATACTAGATAATTATATTTCAATGAAACTTGTTAGAAAAGGACACGGACACACCCACAGAGGAGTCATTGGTGTAGAGTCTGCAATAGTTATGATTGCATTTGTAATTGTAGCAGCAGCTTTGGCCTTTGTAGTTCTCAACATGGGTTTCTCAACTACTCAAAGAGCAAAGACTGCAATTATTGCAAGTCTTGAAGAAGCATCTAGCAGCTTAGAAATTGCAGGTAAAGTTACTGGTTCTGGAGATGTAACAGCTTCATTGATGAATGTAACTGCAGTACCTCTAAAAATTGCTTCAGGTGGTGATTCTGTAAACATGAATCTACAATTAACAGCTGTAAAATATCTTAGTAATTCCATTGAATATGATAATATCTACAATGGAACATTACAAACAGGAAGTTATGTTAATCTCACAAATGCAATGCAAACTGCTGTAACTCAAAGTTTTCTGCGAAGTAACCCTGTAAATGACACTGCGAATCCAGGACAAACAACTTCAATACTATATTGGGCTGTAAACAGAAATAATAATTTCATCATCGATCAAGGTGAACATGCTATTATGGCAATAGTCCATGGTGCTAATGAGAGACCAGGACCACTTGATACAATAAGAGCAGAGATTATTGTCCCAACAGGTGCTCCATTGACAATTGAGAGATTAGTACCAAACGTCACACATGATGTTGTCGACCTTGGTTAGGAGCAACACTCCTTTTTCTTACTTTTTCAAAATTTCAAACTGAACACAACTTTGTTTTTATTGTTAATCACTAAAGCTAATTATGAATTCACATCTGAATGCCATTATTCTCAGTATTACTATCACTATGTTTCTTGGAATTATCTTCATTAGTATTAATTCTGAAAATAAAATGTTATCATACTCTGCAAATCATCAAGACAAAGATATAATGTTTGAGACCAATTATCATAAAAATTATGAGGAACTCAAGGCTAATGAAAATATAGTCGTAATCTATCCAATTTTTACTCAAAGTGCCTATGAATGGGGTGGCATTCATGATTTTTACCAAGATAGATGTACTGAATGCACTAGTGTAGAAATTCAACCATTCTTTGAGAAGCGATACGCATCAAGCGGTACCGCGTTTTCTGTATTGGAATTTTTAGGCTATAATATAATTAATGATATTGATCTTGATAAAACTCCAGACATTCTAAATCAATATGAAAAAGTGATCCTACTCCATAATGAGTATGTAACCGAAAATGAATTTAATGCAATAACTAGTCATCCAAATGTAATTTATCTATATCCAAATGCACTAAGCTCCCTGATTACTACTGATTATGAAACAAACACAATATCTCTTCAAAGAGGACCTGGTTTCCCTGATAGTGACATCAAAAATGGATTTGATTGGGAATTTGATAATTCCCAATTTATGAGCGATTGGGACTGTATTGATTATCAATTTTATAAAATTGATAATGGATACATGTTGAGTTGCTATCCAGAAAAAATTCTTCAAAATAATGGAATTGAAATTCTAAAAAGAATTAAAGAACTATAGGTTCAGAACTTCCAAATTTTTCATGTCCGATCATCTCGAACACACTCTAGGATATACCCTGATACCATCAATACATTTCAATGAACCTTATTAGAAAAGGACACGGACACACCCACAGAGGAGTCATTGGTGTAGAGTCTGCAATAGTTATGATTGCATTTGTAATTGTAGCAGCAGCTTTGGCCTTTGTAGTTCTCAACATGGGTTTCTCCACAACACAAAAAGCCAAAACCACAATCATATCCAGTCTTGGTGAAGCATCTAGCAGCTTAGAAGTTGCAGGTAAAGTAATTGGATCAGGACATATTACTGATGCAAAACTAAACGTTACTGCAGTACCTCTAAAAATTGCTTCAGGTGGTGAATCAGTAAATCTGGCACCAGGAACTGCATCTGTAAAGTATCTTAGTAATTCCATCACATATGATGATATTTACCAAGGTACCTTAACTGCAGCAGCAGACGGTGATGGCGATCCAAACGACAACGGTGAATGGTATCAATTACGTCAAGCAGTTGATGATGCTACTGCCGCAGGTGGTGGACAAAACTATTGTACTAACGATCCATTTGACGCAGGTGGTGCAAACTTTCCAAATGAGACATGTGCATTCATCTATTGGACTGTAAACAGTAACAATAATGACATCTTAGATCAAGGTGAACATGCAGTATTAGCAATTGTATTTGCTGATGACGATAGACCATCTGCATTAGATACAATGAGAGCAGAAATCATCTTGCCAACTGGTGCATCATTGACCGTAGAACGACAAGTACCATCAATTACAACTTCAGTGGTGGATCTCGGATAGAAATAAGGAGTGATAAAATGCACACTCCAAGCATTTCTTTTTCTTTTTCTTTTCTAAACAACCTAACGCAAAGTTTTAGAATTTTTCTTGTAACAAGTATAACAGGAACTTATACTCTAATTCTCTATGAGCTGTTTCCAGAATTTTTATTTAATCCAAATTATTCTCTGACATACTTTGTTGCACCCGTTGCAGCAATAGCCGGTGTACTGATTGGATTACCAAAATTCATGAATCGTGGAGTGAAAACCGCTAAACCAAAGGCAAAAAAGACTGAGAACAAGTCAGGTGAGGACTTGCTTAATGAAATTATTAGCGGAGACGATTCCGGTGAATCAACTCAACAAGGAGTACAGCAAGATTCTACAGGCGTGATGGCTGGAAACTCTGAAGGAGTTACACTAGAGCCTGCATCAGTCGGTGGACCAAATGCTGAACTTGATGCCTTGTTAGGAGGTGGAGAATCAAATTCAAGTACTGTATCTGCAGATGTCGTTACCTCAGGCGGCTCTATCTCTGGATTAAATGAAGATACCATTCGAGACATGATTGACCAAAAATTTGAGCCAGTCGAAAAGGATCTCTCTTCTTTCAAGAAAGACTTGAACAAAATTAAGGAAGACATGAAGATTACAAAAGAAAACGTTGATAGCTTGACTGAATCCTTTGAGGGAACACTAACTGACATGAAGGCATTTCAGGCTGAAATTGCAAATCCGCTCAACTTTATGAGAAAATACTTTGAATCAATTGATCTCAAGAATTTATCCGACCCATCCTTGCCGTTACGACAACAAAACAGAGCACCAGAGCAAACAGTATCCCAAGCCCCCATACCACAGCCTGCATCTCAGGCACCTGTATCTGCACCACAGCCCGCTCCTGTATCTGCACCAGTACCAGAACCTGCACCACAAACTTCCTCACAACCTCAACCAAAACCAAAGACAACTGAGATGGAGAGTATCGAAAAAGGAACAGACCTTGATAATCCAATGGACTCTGTCATGAAGCCACTATTTTCTGGCACTCTTAGCGTTAGCAATCTAATGTCAATAGTGGAGCTAGCAGGCGAGATGCTTAAAGAAAATGGTGATGACTGTATTGATCTATTAATTGAGCAGTGCAAGCTTATGGGACTAAAAGACGAAGACGAAAATACAATTTACAATATAATTGACATGCTCAAAAAATCTGGAATGAATGTAGAGGATACCCTAATTCAGCTATACAAGTTTGCCAAAATAGTTGGAATCAATGACAAACAGGCTGATGCTCATTACAAAAAATTACTAGAATCAAGAGACGAGGAGGATGAGTAAATGGCATCAGGACTAATTGGTGAGGCAATTCTAATTATCGCATCAGTTATTGTTGCAGGCTCTGTAGCTGGAGTTGTCCTATCGCAGATTGGTGTCTTTGAATCATCTATTACCCAAACATCTGAGGATCAAAAAGACAAACTCTTGACAAAAATAAAGATAATCTATGTTGCAAACTCTACAGATAATGATGCCGAAGTCTGGGTGAAAAACATTGGTAAAAACCCTATCACCAGCCTTGATAAAATTGATGTCTACTTTGGCCCAGTAAATGCAGTACAAAGATTTGCATACACCGTTGGTGATGTTGATGAAACCTGGGAGATTAACGGTGGCATCCCAAGTCCGGCAGTTTGGCAACAAATGGACACCTTGGAGCTTCAACTAGATGAGGACAGCTTGGCAAAATCCACAACATATGAGGTGCGTGTAATTACTCCACAAGGTGTTTCTGATGAGTATATCTTTTCAATTCCTTAGTACCGTGGTGATATCATGGGACTAAGTAATGCATTATCAGGAGGAATAATCATGGTTGCATTAATCTCAGTATTGTTAACTGTTCCGGGAATAGTGGGAACAACTTCGATAGTTCAGGATGCTTCTACTGATATCTCTGAGATTGAGACTAAAATTTACCACACAGATATTGCGATATCTTCTCTAAGCTCCTCTTTGGGCTCTAATCTCGTTACATTTACAGTATCAAATACAGGAAATGAAAAACTGTGGGATTATGCAAATTTTGATCTATTCATAACATACAATGGAGCCACATCTGGACTAAAGACTGAACAGCTTAGTTACTCTGGAACCTGCTCTGGAAATCCCTCTTCGGGAAACTGGTGTGTAAATTCTTTTACAAATGACTTGCTTGATCCAAGCATTCTCAATGAAGGTGAATCAATGAATTTGCGAAGTACTGTTTCTGAGAATGCAAACGCTGGACTTGTTGCAGTAATAATTTCTACTGACAATGGAGTCTCTACATCAAAGTCTACTACAAACTAATCTATGGAATTGTTCTGGTACCATTAACTGAATATCCGTTATCTGTTGTTAGAACAACTGTTATAGTTGAAGTCGGATAAATCGGATACTGTGTTCTGCTACACACATGAATTGACTCACCAGGATTCCAAATGTTCGGATCCAAATAGTCTGAAGTAACGTTTCCAATCATCCATTGGTTAACTCCAAGTGAATCATCTCCATTACATGATAAAACATTAGTATACTCTACGTGTGGAAATTCTGTCACTTGAATACTAATTTCATTTGGTCTATTAGAGTCTGATTGCCAAAACTCTACAGTTGATGAACTGTTTAACCTTGCAGCTAAGAATGATCTAGGATAATTTTCATCACAATTTTCTGTTTGTACTGAAAAACCTGTTAATGCAGCTTCTGACATTCCATCTCTTAGTGAAGTTATTCCAACCTCCCAATTGTCTTCTTCATCTCCTCCACTTGGATGCTGAACTGGTGAGTAATGATTTACAATCATTTTATCATCTGCATCTGTCTGTAAGTTGGAAATAATCCATGTTACTGCATTCATTGCAGGATTTGTCCATGCACTATTTCCTGAATCAAATGTAATGGTATGAGTTAATTCTGTAGGTGAAGTTATCTCTACTTCTGCACCTGATGCACATACTTTTCTATAATCATTTGAAGAATCGCTGTTTCTTTGTTGGGTATGGAAAAATGCCTGGCTAATATCATTTACAGAAGAAATTGATACTTCCTGTGATTGATCTGCTGATGCATCAGTGTATTCATGATCAATTCTTTGTACATTCCAATACGCTCCACTCCATTCTAGTACAGCATAGCTAACATCGCATGCATCTGGCCCATCATCATTTCCTACTCCTCCTCTTCTAAATATGGGACGATCATTTTCTGAATCCCACTCTGAAGTAACTAAACATGATTCAATGTCTTTATTACTTGTATTTGGATTTGCTTGCCCTGTGATAAATACAGAAACATCATCATCATCTGTAACTCCTGCGATAGGTGTTCCGGGATGAGGGTTTATCGCAACAGAGCTTATTGCCCAAGGTTGTGAGCCACCAGCGTTGGTCCAACTCATTGTTTTTACTCCTGTTGCTATCGTCTCCTGAGTGCTCCCTCCTCCTCGAAGACTTCCTTGACTGTCATTCCATCTTACATCTTGGACTGAGCTTGCTGAAATTGGTCCCGTCTGTGTAGATACTACATCCAAAACCCAAGTTCTCTCATTTGTTGTAGTTAATGAAACATTTGGATTATTGGAAGTACCTGTGGCACCATTGTGTACATCCACTGGGGAAGTTGTATCAACATCAAAAAATGATATTGCACCCATCACAGCAGTTGTCAGCAAATCAGTATTTACCTGAACAGTAGCTGAACCCGGTGTGGGATTTTCCAAATACCACAATGATGTATTTGCTGATGCACCATTGTCATCTGATCTAATTTCTGTCATTCCAGTTCCACCATATGTTACTGAGGATACGCCAGCACCAGGAGTTGAAACTCCAACGACTAGCAACCTATTAGGTCCTGAACCTACTGTATGACTAAACGTACAGATTGTAAGAGTACATGTTCCCTTGGCTGTGGTAATTCTATCGATTCTAATTCCACCGCCACAGGTATAATCATAAGTGCCGGTTCCAAATGTGCAAATTCCAGTATCCAATACTTTCATCTCATTTACTCCACTTGCAGTTCCAATATACTCCCAAATCTCCCAAGATGTTCTGGTATTGTCAGCTGCTGTACTGTGACGAGTAAAGTTTATGTCATCACCAGCATTTCTCAAACCTCCATCATAGCTGATAAACGTAGTAAAATCAAGCATATCTTGTGAACCTCCACCACTAGTTGGTCCAATACCTGAATGCCTCGATGTAACCTGCTTTACGAAGCAATCTCCAGTACACATATCAAAATCAACACCCTCAACTAGTGTAGCATTGATTGCACCTGCGGCTATTACTGCAGTTCCTCTCTGAATCTTGAACTCTCCTCTATCTACACTTTCAACAGATGTACCAGAAAAGCCTGCAGTGTTGTAATCGAAGATCTCAGTAAGGCGAGTCTTTGTTCCTGCAACGTTTCCATCATATGTAATAGCTAAATGAAAATCATCAAAATCCCAAAATTTTTCATGTCCGTTGTTATTAATTGAAAAATTTACAAATGAAACACCTGGCTGAACATGAATATTGTCTTTAAAGTTTAATGACGTTCTTGAAATCTTGTTCTCTATCTGATTCATCTGTTTTTTAGAATCAGATGATTCATAGATGTTTTCAGAAATCATTGGATATGTAAGTATCATGACAAATATTGTAAGTGCACCAATTGCACCACCGATTGCTACTCCTAAGCCCATTTGATATCATTATACCTTGAATTAACAAATCAAATCACATCGCCTGTCCGAATCGTACAAGCTTAGAATGATACAACACTAAAGATTCGTTCAAAAAAGCCAAACAGTATCTTATATCGATTTTCCCACTCAATCCTATTGTGATAGTAATGGATCTAGATTGTATAATTTGTAATTTAAAGAATGGATGTGACGATACATGACGCAGATTATTCCATGTGGAAACGAAGAAGTAGACAGAGCCATAGGAGGCGGAGTACCATTTCCATGTTTGATGATACTTGAAGGTGGACATGGAACAGGAAAGAGTGCAATGACTGCACAATTCATGAAAGGAATACTGGATGCCAAAAAAAATGTTCTGTGCATCACAGAAAACACTGTCAAAGAATACATTGAAAACATGAAGTCTATTACATTTAATTTCTCAAATGCATTTTTACAAAACAGACTAACGATTCTTCCTCTTCACATGTATGGTGTAAAATGGACAAAGGAGCAATCTGCATTTCTATTGCCCGTTATAGGAAAATACATTGGAAACAGCTTTAAGGAAACAAACTGTGTTGTCATTGATTCACTAACTTTACTAACTGTCTTTGCAGATGCAAGTCAGATACTAGACTTTTTCACACAATGCAAGTATCTAGTTGCAAATGGAATGTCTGTTATTATCACAACTCATCCAGATGATATTCCAGCTGATATTGCACAAAGAGTCAAGGGAAGTGTTGACTGTTACTTGCAGCTAGGTTCAACAAACGTTGCAGGAAAGGACGTCAAGACGCTTAAAGTTATCAAGCTAATAGGTTCAAAAGACGCATCAGAATCCGGTTTTGCCTTTGAGGTTGATATGACATTTGGAATAAAGATCGTACCAATCTCAATGGCAAACGCTTGAGGTGTGCTTGCAAAATTATGGAGGACTAGGAGATGGCATTTGATTTCTCTCAAGTTAAGGACAAAAATTTCTCTGAAGTTCTAAAAAAGACGCCACATCTTTTGGATTATATCGACAGCTACTCTGCTAGGGGAAACCCATTACCACTATTCACTGAGACACTAAAGCCTGAACACAAAAAGCTAAAAGAACCAAACCTAATGTATCCAATATCAGAGCAGGCATTTATTCACATTAATCCACATACTACTTCAGATGATGGATATCTTGAGTATGTCATCATAGAGCCTCCACCACCAGAAAGAAAACTAATGGAAATGGCAGACAAGCTGTTTGCAGTTCAGTCAGGCTCCTTGGATCCCCCAGTTGAGATTACAGAGCGATTCAACATGGTTGAAAACTATCTTGACAAGGCAGTATCTGTCCAAGATGGGCCAGTGGATTATGAAAAAGTAGGTGATGTTTACAAGCTAAAGACACTACCAGTTGAAAAGAGTAAATGGAACTCTCTAAAGTATCATTTTCTACAAAAACGTGCAGGTACTGGTCTTTTGGATCCATTCCTTTCTGATCCAAACCTTGAGGATATCTCAATTATCGGTGCAGGAAACGTTTACGTCATTCACAAGTCCTTTGGAGCGTTAAAGTCACCACTATTCTTGGGTGTTGAAGAAATTGATGAGCTTATCATCAGCATGTCAGAGCAATTTGGAAAGACTGTATCTCATGCAAAGCCTGTAGTAGACTCTGTGTTGCCTGATGGCTCCAGAATTAACATCGTGTTTGGAAAAGACATCAGCAGAAAGGGAACAAACGCTACAATCAGAAAGTTTGCAAGTACACCACTATCAATCATCCAGGTACTTACATCAAAGGCACTTGACTTTAGAGAGGCAGCATACATGTGGATGATGCTCAGTGAAGGAATGAGTGTCTTTATCAACGGAGAAACTGCATCAGGTAAAACCACAACTCTGATGGCACTTACTGCATTTATCCCATCAAACTGGAAAGTAGTAACAATTGAAGATACCCCCGAACTTACGCTACCACATTCTAACTGGATTACAGAAGCTACCCGTGACACTGGCAGTCCCTCATCCAGTGTGACAATGTTTGACTTGTTAAAGGCTGCCTTGAGACAGAGGCCTAACTATATCCTCGTCGGAGAAATTAGAGGTGCAGAAGGCAACATTGCGTTTCAAGCCATGCAGACAGGTCACCCTGTAATCAGTACATTCCACGCAGCAAACATGGTTGCACTAATTCAAAGACTTTCAAATGATCCAATTAACATTCCAAAGACTCACATGGAGAACCTAAACATTGCACTGTTCCAAGGTGCAGTACAGGGACCAGGTGGCAAAAGAGTAAGACGTGTTCTATCAATTAATGAAATCCTGGGGTATAATCCCGATGGTGGAAACATCATGTTCATTCCTTCATTCTCATGGGATCCTGGAACAGATGAGGTAAAATTCAAGGGAAAAGGAAGCAGTGCACTATTCATATCTCATGTTTTGCACAAACGAGGAATGTCAAGAAAAGATGAGGGAAAACTTTACGATGAGCTAGAACTTCGAGCAAAAATTTTGGAAAGAATGATGGAAAAGAAGATCTTCAACTATTACGACGTCTTTGATTCTATTTCACACTGTAGAGAGATTGGACTTGAAGCATTCTACAAGGAGCTTGACACTCTATAATGGAGCTAGCAAAATTTCCACTTTTTAACAAGCTAGCTACGGGTGGTGGCGCAGAAGCAATTGATGAAAAATTTGTCTATTTTATGGCGTTTTTGTACTCTATCTCAACTGGTGAAGTAGAGTCCGTAGACATGATAAAGACTGCATCAAAGAGTGGTTATGGAAAGTTCTCTCAAGCATTCATGGATACGTTTCGACTTGGTGTAGGCTGGTCATACGGCTTATCAAAATCACTTGAGATGATTGCAAATAAAGTTGCACAAAATAATGAAATTCAACTAAAGCAAATCCTAGTCAAACTTGCACAGGTAGTAAGACTAGGTGATGATCTAAAGACATTCTTTCATGCTGAAGTAAAGTCAGCCATTATGAACTTTGAAATAATTTATGAACGAAAGCTAGAGACTCAGAAACTCTTCTTGGAGATGTTCTATACTTTAATGTCTACTGCAGCCTTTATGGTGTCTGCAAACTCTATCATGACAATGTTAATGGGCTCAAATGATGCCGAAGACATTCTGTTATCATCATTAATTGGAGTCTCTATCAGCATGACTGTCTTTGTATTTTTGATGTACATGATGTTCCCAAGGGACAAGCTTGCATATGCAACAGCAGATGATGATCTAAAGTTTCGGTTACGTGTATACATGATGGCAGGAATTGGTGCAGGAATTGGTGTTGTCTTGTTTATGATTCCTGATTTTCCTAACACTTTAGCAGTAGGCGTTGCAGTTGCACCACTAATAATTCCCGGATTAAAGGCAAAGAAGATGGAGGCCCAGATAAAGGAGCTAAACCAAGCCTATCCGGAATTTATCAGACACTTTGGAGAAATTTATGCTACAGTAGGTTCAATGGGTCAAGCACTTGATGCTGTACTACGAAGTGACTTTGGACCACTACAAAAACACGTAATCGGATTCAAGAACAGAGTCAAAAACAGAATTGATCAAAAGTTGGGCTTTGAGTTGTTATCTAGAGATGCGGGAAGCGAAATCATTGCCAATGGAAACCAAGTGATATCCACTGCAATGGATAAAGGTGGCGACATGAATGAGACAGGAAACGTTGTTGCAGATATCACACTAAAGATGAATGAGCTTCGTGCAAAGAGAGCCCAGACTGCTAAAACATTTGAGACAGTCGTAATCGTACTTCACATTTTGACACTTGCAGTATTTGGACTCATGAACAAATTAACTGAGATATTCTTTGAGCTCATCAATACAGTTGATGTATCAAACAGCACATTCCAATTAACCCCAATTGATCCAGAATTTATGGCAGCAATGATGCCTGTGATGATTATCATGACATCTGTACTAAGTGCAGTTGCCATCAAAGTTGCACAAGGAGGATTGTACAAGACAGTATTTTACAACATTGCAATACTTGCAGTACTTGGTGCCATAGTATCATTTGTGATGAACTTTATGCTGGCTGACTTTCTTGAGACCCACATTCTTGACTTTGTGGATGAGACAGTCGTCCCGTAAGAGAATTCGTAATATGATCGTATGATATGAACACCCACATGTACGAATAGTAATTTCTTTGTATAAAAAACGTGGATTCTATACAGAAAACTGCCACTGAGGAAAAAATTACCATAGACTCACTGGATGAGAATCTTGATGAGAGCTCAAATTCTGAAACAAAGAATACCTCACTTGATAGAGTTATTGAGATTACAAAGCTGATGAGTCATGATACTGAAAAGGCACTTGACACAATAAACACCATAAACAAAAAAACAGAATTTTTAGCAATTAATGCATTAATTGAAGCAAGCAGAACAGGGGATGCTGGAAAAGGATTTCAAGTCGTTGCTGAATCAATTGATGTCTTAGCTACTAAAACAAAAGAGGCTGTAGAAAAGATGCGAAAGGAAACAATCTCAAAGATGAGTGAGCTTGGAAAAATTATTGAAGAGCAATCAGTAAACATTACAGGAAATAGATTAGCAGATCTTGCATTAACAAACATTGATCTAATTGATAGAAACCTCTATGAGAGAACAGCTGATATCAGATGGTGGGCAACAGATAACATCTTTGGAAAAGCATTGCTGAGTAAAACCAAAGAATCCATTCAAGAAGCACAACATAGACTGGGTACCATTCTAAAATCCTATACTGTATACTATGATCTTGTTCTAGTTGATCTTGAAGGAAATGTTATTACAAATGCTCAAGCAGACAAATTTGATATCTCAAATCAAAACTTTGCCTCAAAACAATGGTTTCAAACTGCTTTAAAGACTTCAAATGGTAGTGAATACGGATTCCAATCTGTTCATAGATCATCAACTAGTGGCTCACACACCATGACATTTTCCTGTAAGGTTCATGAAAATGGTGATCCAAACAGGCCAGCAATAGGTGTGTTGGCTGCCGTATTCAACTGGGATGGTTTGGCTCAGCGAATAGTAAATGAAACCCCAATTAACCAAGATGAAAAGGAAAAAACCCGTGTTTGTATAGTTGATGAAAATGGCACAATTCTAGCAGATACCCAAAATCGAATCCTTGATAAATTTAGCATTCCTAAAATGAATGATTTATTCGCTAAAAAACAGGGATTCGTGAAAATATCCCAAAGGGGAAAAGAACAACTTGTGTGCCATGGTTTATCTCATGGATATGAGACGTATGCCTCTGGTTGGCATTCTGTAATAGTACAGGATATATCAAATAACTAATCAGAATTTAATCATATTTTATCAAATCAATCTGTTCATCATAAACGCACACAAGCAAATTACTTAATTTAGAATTAAAAAATTGTGCAAAAATCAGCATATGAAAACTCTAAGAATGTTACTTTGGAAAGCATATCCAAGCTTGTAAACACAATGTCAAGCGAGATGGATAATGCTATTAAAAAAATTCAAGACATAAATGAAGAGACACACATTTTGGCACTTAATGCAGCAATTGAAGCAAGCAGTGCCGGTGATGCAGGAAAAGGATTCGGAGTTGTAGCAGAACACATGGGTGAGCTATCAAATGAAACTGCAAGAATTACAAAAAAAATGAATAACAACAGTCAAACAAATATTGTAGAGCTTGAAGAAATTCTTACAACTCAGGCAGCTAGTGTAAGAGGCAATAGACTCGCAAATCTCGCGTTAACAAACATTGATCTAATTGATAGAAACCTCTATGAGAGAACAGCCGATGTTAGGTGGTGGGCTACAGAAAAAAGTGTAGTTAATGCACTAACTGATAAGACTCCTGAAGCAATAAATTTTGTATCAGGACGACTAAATACAATTTTAAAGTATTATTCTATTTATCATGACTTAATTCTAGCAGATGCAGATGGAAACATTATCGCAAATGGAAATCCCCAGTTTAATCTAAAGGGACGAAATATTTCTGAAAGGCCTTGGTATCAAAGTGCTTTAAAGACCAAAAATGGGGATGAATTTGGCTTTGAATCTGTTCATAACTCGCCTCCAATAAACAATCAAAATATTATTACATTCTCTTGTAAAGTTCACTCAAATGGAGATACCAACCAACCATTCATTGGAGTTCTGGGAACTGTCTTTAACTGGACAGGGCTGGCTCAAAAAATTGTCAATGATACGACAATCAATGAAGATGATAAACCACGTACACGTGTGTGTATAGTCAATAAGGAAGGAAAAGTTTATGCTGATACTCAAAATAAAATTCTTGAAGATCAAATACAATTTGATGGAATAGACGAAGTCTTTAAGATGAAAAAAAATTTTATCACTAAAAAAATTGATGGTAAAACATTCTGCATAGGTCATGCCATCTCTCCTGGATTTGAAGGATACTCAACAGGCTGGCATTCTTTAATTATTCAAGAGATTGCTTAAAGTAGTAAATTAATAATTTTTTTCAAAATGTTTGTTCAATGCAAACATCTCTAGGGTTATTGGCACGCAAAAAAATCTAAAATTACGTTGGCTAAAGGAAGTACCAAGTTTAGTGTTAAAAAGAAATTATTCCTCATTAACTGTATTTTACTTACCGCTGCACTATTGGCAAGTGGTTTTGCAATTTCTCAATTCATAAACCTGGGTCAACAACTCCATGATGGTGCAATCACTCAAATCCAAATTGAGCAGACAATTCAAAGTGTAATAATTATACAAATTAGTCTTGCATCAATTGCAGTAGGGGTTAATGGATACTCATTTTTGTTTGCTAGAAAACTGACTAACCCCATCATAGAAGCCGCTAATGCTGTCAAAAAGATTAGCGAAGGAGATCTTACAGTAATGATCTCACAATCAAAATCAAAGGATGAGCTTGGTGAATTAACAAATGCTTTACACTCAATGTCTGAAAACTTGAGAAATCTTGTTACAGACGTACGTGAAACTGCAATCAAGGTTGCTTCTGATTCTAGGGAATCTGCTGCTGCCACTGAGGAGCTAAATTCCAGTGTTGAAGAAGTTGCAGCTACTGTACAACAAATTGCAAGTGGTTCACAAACACAAGCACTTGAATTAGCAAGCGCTAAAGCAATTGTAGAGAATGTTAGAAATACAAATTCAGCAGACGGCTCTTCTGCAGCAGATAAGATGTCAAGAATTATAGAACTAACAAATCAATCTTCTGAAAAAGTAAAAAGTCTGGCTGATAAGAGTGCAAAAATTACTTCTGTCGTAGAAACAATTCGTGACATTGCAGAGAAAACCAACCTTCTTGCATTAAATGCAGCAATTGAAGCTGCCAGAGCAGGTGAATCTGGACGTGGATTTGCAGTAGTTGCAGATGAAGTACGAAGACTAGCAGAAGGATCTGCAAAATCCTCAGAAGAGATTGATAACTTAATTCGAGAAATTCAAGAGGAAATTCAGCATACTGTTAAAGGAATTGATTCCAGTGCTCAAGAAATTGAGGAAGGAAGGGAAGTAGTTGACATGTCACTAAAGGCACTTGTAGAGATTGGAAATAAGGTAGCAGAAGTTGCTGCAGTTGCTGAAGAGAATGCATCTGCTACAGATCAGGCCTCTGCAGCAGTTGATCAGCAAACTACTGCCACTGCAGAGATATCACACTCTAGTCAAAGTACAGCTACACTAGCAGAAGAGCTAGAAAACAAAGTAAGTAAATTCAAGCTGTCTGATAATTCTGAGGAATCCCCATCTGACTTGCCAATAAAAGAGTTAGAAAAATCACAAAATCTTGCTCCACAAGAGCAAATTATTGAGACAAAAAATGGTTTGATGACAAAACTCTTCTCAAAGAAAAAGGACAAGACAAACACAAAAAGTGAATTTGATCAACTTGCAAGTGATACATTAGGAGACGATGAGAATTGACCCAGCAAATCACTACGGATTCTATTCAGGTAGTAACATTTTCTCTAATCAATAGCACTAATAATAAAAAAGAAGATTATGCAATTCCAATTGAACAAGTAAAAGAAATTCGTACCTTAGAAGAAATCACAAAGATTCCCAAAGCCAAATCCTATGTTAGAGGAATAATGAATTTACGCGGTTTGATAATTCCAGTTATTGATGTAAAAGACAAACTCGGCTTTGGAACAACTGAAATCTCATCATCATCAAAACAAAGAATTTTGGTAGCTGATGTACATGATTCACTTTATGGACTGCTTGTTGATGACGTAGACCAAGTTCTAAGAATTTCATCAAATGATATAGGAGCACCACCCCCAGGAGCATTTGATTCGTATAACTATGTGAAAGGAATTGCAAAAACAAATCAGAAATTACTCGTATTAATTGACGTTATACCTCTAATTCAGGATGCAGCTGATGTAGAAATACCAAAAAGTGAGCCTAAAGAGTCAAAACCCGAAGTAAAAAAGGAAATTATTCAAAATGAAACTAAAACTGAAGAGATTTCTGACGATATACCAGATGAGTTAAAATCTGTTTTTGAGGAAGATGCCAGTGGAACCCCTCCTACTGAAATTATCCGTAATGAAGAAGCTGATACAACCGCTGATTTTCAGACACGAGTTGACCAAGAATCAGAAAAAATCTTTTCTGGCACATTGCGCTCCTAAACAGTTCAAAAAATATTCTATACATTAAGAATTTTTTTAAAATGTATGATCACGGCGAACATACTTGACAATATATCAAAATATTCAAAAGATAATTGATGTTAGGCGTTCACGTAGAACTGCATACTAGATTCTATCTATTGGACAAATCCTATGGATTACCAACTTGGGGGGTAATGTTATCATGATGACAAAGTCTGTTGAAAACCAGATCAACGTATGGGTTGTCAATGATTCACGATACATGACACAACTTCTTATTGATTTAATATCTCATGAAAAAATTAAAGTTACAAATACTGCCAAAGATGGCGCAGAAGCACTACGACGACTTGACTCATCCAAACCCGATGTAATCTTATTAGATTTGGAAATGCCAAAAATGGATGGTCTTACATTCATCGAAGAAGTTGTTAAACAAAACAAATTAGTTCCAATAATCATTGTTAGCAGTTTTTCGCAGGATGGAGCAAAGGTAGTTTTAGATGCACTCGAAAACGGGGCACTGGATTTTGTTCCCATTCCACAAACCCCATCAGTAAACATGAATGAGCTAAAATCTTCCTTGATCTCTAAAATAGAGATTGCTTCAAAGTCTGATCCAATTCAATTAATCTCTCAAAATATTACTAAACTCAAACCAAAACAAAAAGCAATTATCACTGCAGACGCTGCTGAAAGGGTTATAGTAATTGGCTCTTCTACGGGAGGTCCCAAAGTAGTCCAATCAATCATCAGCGCACTGCCTGAGGATATCAATGCAGGAATTCTTGTTGTTCAACACATGCCAAAGGGATTCACTACTCAATTTGCAAAGCGACTGGATGATTGTTCCTCTCTATCTGTATCTGAAGCAAAAGATGGTGACTTGATTAGAAATGGAGTGGCTTTGGTTGCACCTGGAGACTATCACATGATTGTTGAACCAAACAGAAGGGTAAAGCTCATCACTGGACCAAAGAGGTTTGGCGTTCGCCCTTCGGTGAATATGACTATGGTCTCAGCATCTGAGGTATTTGGTACAAACACCCTTGGAGTTTTACTCACAGGAATGGGACATGATGGAGGCTTTGGAATGAAGGCGATTAAGAAACGTGGAGGAAACACTATCGCACAAAATAGTACTTCTGCTGTAGTTTATGGAATGCCCAAAGCAGCAGCTGAGCTTAATGCAGTTGATCAATCACTCTCTACTGAAAAAATACCTAACGCAATTTGTCAAGGAGTGGAAAAACTTGTCAGAAAATAATTATCGTGAAATGTATGTATCTGAAGCACTAGAGCATGTGGAAATTATCAATGATGCCTTGCTAAAGCTTGAAGAAGAACCTAACGTTAGAGAACATCTAGATCTCATTTTTCGCTCAGCGCATACCATCAAAGGTATGGCAGCTACTATGGGATATGATCAAACACGTGAACTATGCAAAAACATTGAAAATATCTTTGATAATATTAGAAAAGGAGAATCAAAGCTTACTCAAAATCTTGCTAGTGCGCTTTTCAAATGCGTTGATTTGCTTCAACAATTCATCTCTGATGAGAACAAAAAGGTAGATCTTGCTCCATATCTTAACATGCTTGAAAATCCTGATTCTGCACAAAACATAGCATCAACAGATTCTGTATCAAGCAAATCCCCAACAATTCGAGTAAAAATGTCAGATCTTGATTCGCTGGTCAATCTAGTTGGCGAACTAGTCATATCAAAAATGCGTATGGAGAAAATTGTAAACCAAAATCGTTCAGAAGAATCGCGACAGATAATGATGGAGCTTGACAGACTCATCACTGATTTACAATATCAATCAATGAAGATTAGATTAGTACCAATTGATCAAATCTTTAGTCGTTTTACGAGACTCGTACGTGACACCTCAAAATCTTTGGGCAAAGAAATTGATCTAGACATGAAAAGTGGAGGCATTGAGCTTGATAGAACAATTTTGGATTCAATTACTGATCCACTATTACACATACTTCGAAACTGCGTCGATCACGGACTTGAAACCCCATCTGAAAGAACCGCAGCTGGCAAACCCCCTTCCGGAACTATCTCATTGACTGCATCCAGAGTGGGTGATCAGATTGAGATTAAGATACAAGATGACGGCAGAGGAATTAATCTTGAGCGTCTCAAAAATAAGGCCATAGAGAATGGTCTGATTTCTGCTGAAGAGGCAAAATCCATGAGTAAGGATGAGGCAATTGCATTACTTGGAACGCCTGGACTATCAACTGCAAAAGAAGTCACCGATATCTCAGGCAGAGGCGTTGGCATGGATGTTGTGATTAGGCAGGTAGAAGAGGTTGGAGGCAGTGTGAAAATTACGACAGAGGAGGGAAAAGGCACATGCATGACTCTCACCATCCCACTGAGCGTATCAATAATGGGCGGATTACTTGTAAATGTCTCAAATCAAAAATATGTTCTACCACTATCTAGCATTACAACCACTGTCAAGGTTCCACGTGAGAAAATACAAAGTGTTCATGGAATGAATGTCTTTCAGCTACGAGATGAAGTGGTACCGTTGGTTAATGTTGCAACATTATTAGGAATTCAAAATGATGAAAACACTACCAAAGAAACTCTTACTGTTGTTATAATAAACAAAAATGGAAAGCCATACGGCTTGGTAGTTGACTCCTTTGATAGAAAACAAGAGATAGTTGTAAAACGTTTAACTGACACTTCGAGTTCTTCTGATTCATTTACTAATGCTACCATATTGCCTGACGGACGTGTTGCACTAATTTTAGATCCAGCATTATTAGTATAGGAGCTTTTTCTTGACGCAGTTAACAAAACTAGAGCCAGATGAAATTACAAAACTAGAAAATACATTTAATGAATACATCACAGCAAAGACCTCTTCTGCATTATCCACATTATTTTCAGAATCAATTTTTCACAAAGTGAAGATACTTGATGATGGAATTTGTAACATAAAAGAGACTAAAATTCCTGATGATGAGATAAAGATGTGCGGAATTAGCCTCAACGGAAAAGGCGACACACACATTGAAATTTGTTATACAATCAAGATAAAATATGCAAAAAAAATTGCCGCAAAACTCCTTGATCAACCAATTGATGAGCTAGATGATCTAAGTACATCTGCAATACAAGAAGTGGCAAACATCATGACCGGCTCATTTTTTAATGCAATGTCAAGTTGTACAGGGTTTAGGGTAGAACTATCTACGCCTGATTTTGCAAAAGGAGAACTTCCATCATTGGTAAGCGTCTGTGCAAAAAACATAGCAAACCCAATTGATACTGTAGTGATTACCGATGCAGAATTTGTGGGAGAAGAAAGCGGAATAAAAATTCACATGATGATCTTGCAGGATATTCTTCATATACGTGAATTACTAAAACATCAAAATTCTAAAAATTCTGTAGAAAAACACGAGGAAGAATATTTTATTGGAGGCCAAAACTCTGAGCTAGATTCACTTGTAGAGGATGCCTTAAAGGAGGAAAAACATGCTAGCTAATGTCACTTTTTCTGAAAAAGAGATCTCTCTGATCAGTAATATCATGAAGGATAATGTGGGAATTGATCTCTCTGATTTCAAACTGCCCTTCATATCAAGGAGAATTAATGCAAGAATGCAGCTCAAGGGAATTAGAGAAGGCTCAGAATATGCCAGACTGTTAGATGAGGATCCTCTAGAGCCACTTAACCTGTACAACTCCTTATCAATCAATGTAACAAAATGCTTCAGAGATCCAAACGTATGGGAAACTTTTCGCGCAAATATTCTTCCATCAATGATTGAAAAAATCAATACCAATGAAACCATCCAAGTTTGGAGTGCAGGATGTGCAACAGGTCAAGAACCATACAGCCTTGCAATAATGCTCAATGAAGCAATTGGAGCCAAAAAAATTCATTTTAAAATTACCTCGACTGATATGAATAGGGTCTCAATTAGTATTGCAGAGACTGGAAAATATGATCCAAAAAGTCTTAGTAACATTCCGACTGAGCTATTTCCAAAATATTTTCAAAAATTAGATGATGAACTCTACCAAGTAAGAGATGTTCTAAAACAAAATGTTGATTTTATTGTAGGGGATGTAAGTTCCGTTGACATTTCCTCAATGGATCTTGTTGTGTGTAGAAATTTGCTAATCTATTATAGTCGTGATGCTCAAGAATTATTATTCAAAAAATTCCATAAATCATTGAAACAAGAGGGGCATCTGATTTTAGGAATGGATGAATCAATGCTTGGGACAATCGGTACTAGTCTATTTCTTCCATTATACCCAAGGGAGCGAATTTACATAAAAGCAAGGGGAGACTCTTCTTGAATTTAATCAAGTCTTCAAAAATTGCAAAAAATTCGTTTAAGAATTTTTTTAAAATGTATGTTCGCTCTGGACATACTCAGGGATATTACTTTAATTCAGGAACAAAAGTAATGCGAGGATTGTACCATGAGTAGCCGTGCTCCTAAAGTACTCATCGTTGATGACGCATCATTTATGCGAACATTACTCAAAGATATTGTAAAAAAGAACGGTTTGGCAGGGGAGATCTTAGAAGCAGGTGATGGAGTTGAAGGTGTCAAAGCATACCAACAACACAAACCTGATCTTGTTACAATGGATGTAAACATGCCAAGAGCAGACGGCATCCAGGCCTTGCGTGCAATAATGAAGATTAATCCAGCAGCAAAAATAGTCATGGTGACTTCTGTTGAACAAAAAGACATTGTCCAGGATGCTATGCGTCTTGGGGCAAGGGATTATGTTGTAAAACCCTTTGATCGTTCTGCAGTACCATTGGTTCTAAACAAAGTTCTAAGACAGAGATAATCAATACCAAAAGGACTCTTGAATCCTTTGGATGTGCCAAATTGGATCTAAAAACTTGGTAAATATGCCTGATATTTTATAGAATAAGCCCGTTCAGGGCAATTGGGCATGATGGAGGGGTACTCTATTTATCGAGAAGGCAGTATGGAATTGACACATTATTGTGTCTTAGAATTTCCAATCACTGTAAAACTTTCTTCCAGTGTGCACTGGAGGAAAATTTTTGGCCAGTAATACTAGCGGCTTTTCTGAAAGAACTGTAATTCTTTTAGTTATAGCTGGAATTACTGCAACAATTTCTGGTTCTTACTTTGTATTCATGGATGCATCTGGTGAGAATGCTGGAGTAAATGTTGGTGAAGGACCGCGTGGTCTTGGAATCAACCCTTACACAAATACAGTTTATGTTGCAAATTATGTTTCAGATACAATTTCAGTAATTGATGGTCAAACAAACACTCTTCAAGATACAGTTGAATTAGATGGAGGATTATTTCTTACAGGAGGAGCCGCAAGAATAGCGGTAAACCCATACAACAATCTAATCTATGTAACACAAAGATTTACCGATTCTGTATCAGTAATTGACGGTCTAACAAACAATGTTGTGGCAACCATTCCAGTACAAAGTGGACCATGGGCAATAACGATTAATCCTAACACAAACTTTGTTTACACAACAAATCTCTTCTCAAACACTGTATCGGTAATTGATGCAAGCACAAATCAAGTTGTAGAAACAATTCCAGTGGGTAGCGGTTCATGGGGAATTAGCATCAATACTAATACCAACATTGTATATGTTGCAAACAGTTTGTCCGATACTGTGACAGTCATTGATGGAAATACAAATACAAAAATTCAAGAAATAACGGTTAACGCAGGCCCTTGGGGAGTTGATGTAAACTCTTTTACAAACAAGGTTTACGTTACCGGATGGGATTCCGACAAAGTAACCATAATCGATGGAAACCTCAATGCAATTGAGAATTCAATTGTAGTTGGCTCAGGCATCTGGGGAATTGCTGTAAATCCACTGACTGATTCCATATTTGTTGCAAATGAGAATACTGGCACAATTTCAGTAATTGATGGTCAGACAAATGAGATATCCAATGTAATTCAGACCGATATTGCTCCTAGAGGAATTGCCGTAAATCCATTTACAAACGAGGTCTACATGACTAATCTCTTTTCAAATTCAATATCGATGGTAGAAGGACCTTCAACCTCAATTGATGTTGATGCCTTGCTACGAATCTTAAATCAATTACAATCAAACCATAATCTTGATTCAGATATACTGTATCAGATTCTTGAAAATACTGCCTTACATTATGACACAGATGACGAAACTTTGGTATCAATAGTACAGGGAGTAACAAATGGATTTGGTAACATTGACTCTCAGACGTTATCACGAATCATTGAAAAACGTGATTTTGGTATTGAAATTGATGCAGATGCATTTGAGGAAATCTTTGATAATCTTGATTCACAAAATGTCATCAATACTGAAAAAATTGATGCAATATTACAAAATCTGTCTAATAATGAAAACATAGACTCTGAGGCAATCTTTTCTTCATTAGAAGAGATACTACTTAGCTATGAAAAAATTGATCCTGTTACACTTGGAGTGATCTTAGAAAAAGTTGACATTAACAATCAAATCAAGCCTGATACAATCAAAAATATTCTAGCTAATCTTGAGCTGAATCAAAGCGTTGATTCCTTGGTGTTGGCAGATGTACTAAACGGTTTGATCTACAATGATGAGATGTTCAATGGTGCAGAACTAGACATTGATGCAGTAGCTATAGCACTATTCAATGAGTTTGAAGAAAATGATTCAGGAGGACAACTCAACCCTGACGAGGTACCACTCTGGCCAAAGATAATTGCTGTTCATTATTCAGGTGGAGAAATTGCAGAGTCTGATCTAAAAGATGTTTCAATTGATTGTAGCCTTGATGCATTCAAGAAGAATTTGGACTTTAACAACATGGATAGCCTCTTTAATCTCTGGGCGTCTTCACTGCCTCTATGTGCCATGGGATATCCTGGCTCCTAAAACTGACAGTCATATATCCAATGAATAGATACTGTGAGTATTGAGCATCAAGACTATCCCAATATTCCCATTAGATCTAGTACTATTTCCTGGTCAGGAATTACCGCTTAGAATTTTTGAGCCGCGATACAAGCAGCTTGTAGATGATTGCATGCTAGGCGATGGACAATTTGGTGTGTGCCTGATTGATGATTCTGAAAAAATTCAAGGATGGCAGGCACCACATAGCATTGGAACAATAGCAAAGATCACAAAATGCCAAGACATTGACATTGCTGGCAGACATCTTTCCATAGAGACAGTAGGAAGGGGCAAGTTCAAGATTAAAAAAATAATCGAGCCTGCAGTATCATTACCATATGACTATGATCCAAACTCTGAAGAAGGATTGGAGAGAATGGGGCAATTACATGAAAAAATTGGAATCAATGAAAAGCTCTACATCCGCGCTGAGATTCAAATGATTCCAGAGATTACTGAAACGATAAAGCTTGATCAATGGAAAGAACTGGTGGAACTGTGGAAAGAAAAAATCATCTTGCAAGCACTGCCACGTGTTCTAAACCCATTTGAACTGGATCAAATACTTGTACAATACAGCTTAATCTCTGAAATCCCGACAATTGATTATGTATACTCACTTGCCGCATTGGGTGCTGCAAGTCCCAACGAATTACAACCGCTTCTTGAGACAGACAATCTGAACGATTTAATACAAAAGGTAAAAGAGCTATTCCAGAGGCGATAGCTTGAATCAATTCATTGTTCTTTTTACATTATCCGTAGTGTTTTTTCCACTAGTACCACAAGTGTTTGGTCATGGTTTTGGTCTTGATACAATCTCAGATGTTACAATCAATGACAAAAAATTATCAATTACTATAGAAATGCCAACTGATTTTGATCCTGAGAAAGATGCACAACTAACAATTACTGCAACTGATCAAAAAAGTAAGGAACCTGCTCAAAATGTTACGTTTCTCGTAGGACTATTTCATGACGATGAAATGATTTTTCGAAATTATTTCTTTGCACCAAATGGTGTGACAACTATAATTCTAAATCCTACAGATGATGAGACGATCAAAATTACTGGAAATCAGGATTCGCTTTTGGGTGCATGGCATGGCACAGATTCACAACCTGTAACCATTAGTGGTCCAGTATTCGAGTCAGGAGGATTATACCAATTTGAGATTGAGATTAGAACAATTGATGAGCCAACAAATATCATTGAAAACGAAAAGACCTATTCTGCAGATGTTAGTGTGATAGAAGTAAGCACTCATCCACAAAAGGACAGTAAAGGTAATGACGTAAATTTTAGGATGAAATCATACTTTGATAGCATCAATGAGTTCAGATACGAGCCTGAAAATGAGCTAGTAGAGTTTGAGATGCCCTTTGACTGGAGTGATGGCACCATCTCGCACATTCCTGTAGTTCATGAAGAAGTTCACTTTCCAAAGGATTTTGTCGAATTTTGGAGTCCCAGCTATGTAGGTAAAGTAAACGGAATTGAGCTGTTCAAGTCATCAATTACCATTGATGACTATACTGAGGAGGATGAGCGAATTGTTCATTTTGTCTTACTTGGGGATCATTTGAAATACGTAAAAAATGAGATGCAAAAAAACAAGCAAGAGATTCCTGATAAGATGATCTTTTCATTAACGAAAAGCGAAAAATCTGCTTTCCCTATGATTGCAATGACAAAAAATGAAGAGCTTCAAGTTGATCTGTCTTGGGATCCACCAGAGATAAGTCCCGATCAAAAAACGAAATTTGTGTTTACCATACGTGATGGAAGAACTGGTGAGCCAATGAGGCAATCAACATATGATTTTGTAATTATTCAAAATGGAAACGAGATTCATAGAAACAGCGGAAACGCCGCAGTTGGTGGCGCATTTGAAGACTATACATTCTCAGAAGACCAGACAGGTCCAACAATAATTCGATTTGAAAACATTCGAAATACTGGATATGAAACAGAATTTGGAGTCGTTGTTGTTCCTGAATTTGGAGAAATTGCAGGACTAGTTTTGTTGGCGTCTTTGTTGCCAATTCTATTAGTTGGTAGAAGGCTGAAACGATTATTCTGAATCAACAAGTGAGTTTATTCTTCTCTTATCGTATACATTTTTGACAAAGAAGAGTGATGTTGCAATTACCCCCATTGCAATTAGTGGTGAAGCAATTTCAGAATATCTCAATGAAAATTCTGATTCATCAATTCGTACTGTACTGGTATTTGGAAGCTCTGTTAGCTCTACTTTTCCAAGCTTGTATGGCTTTTGTTCTACAAACCAGATGTCTTGATTACTATCAGATGTGGTAAACTGTATCCAAGACTCTGATGTTGGAATGGGAACCTCGATGAATTGTTTGGTGTCTGGATTAAACACTCCTAGCTTGTCTACTGTATGCTCTGCAAACCAAGCGTTTTGGTATCTATCAAATACAACACCATTTGGAAATGCATTAGAATCTGGAACCGAATATTTTGAAAAAGTCTCTAGATCTGGGTTAAACTTTGTAATGTATCCTCCAGCTTGGTGTTCTGCAATCCAGATGTTTCCCTGTGCATCAAATGTCAATGTTTCAGGTGTAGAGAGAGGCGTCCTTGGCTTTATTTCTCTAATCTCACCAGTCTCTGGAATGATGTATCCTATCTGTCCTGAAACCTGCTGTGAGAACCACACCTTTCCCTTGGCATCAGATGCTAGAGCAAAAGGTGCTGAATCTGCAGTAGGAAGGCCAAACTCCTCAAAGTTTTTCGTTTCCTGATCATATCGTAACAAGACATTCTTGTTTACAATTGAAATCCAGATGTCATTATTCAAATCTGCAGCCAAAGCAATTGGAAATGAATCCTGTGTAAGTGGTTTTAATTTTGGCAGCTCAACTAATGATACCTGTTGTGATTTTGGATCAATGAAACCAATTTGACTTCCTGGAATGTCAGTAAACCAAATCTTTCCATCATTATCAACTGCTAATGTAATTGATGACTTGCCATCAAATTCAAACTTTTCAAACTCTTGTGTTTCTATTGCAAACTTCCAAACTCTTGGCGCTGATGAATCACTAATCCAAATGTTTCCTGCCCCATCAAAGACTGGATACAACGGAGCTCCTGGCTCTGGAAATTGATATTCTATAACATCTGCTTTGAGATCAGCTAATCTCGGTTTCACAAATGGATTCATGATTACACTTTCGTTTGCACTTTCAGTACGCTTTGCTTCAATCTCAACCTGCCAAGTGCCTGAGAATCCAAACGTGATATCTCCCCTGAATTTTTCTCCAGATTCATTTTGACTGATCTTTTCTGTGGGGATCTCAATTGGTGATACTCCCCGTTGAGGATTAGATACTTTGATCTTTACCTCGTCAAGATCTACAACAGCTTTTCCTGAAACATCTGATACTGTGACCCATATCGTATTGGAACCTGTAACAAATGGTAAAATTTCCACATCAAATCTTATCGTATCAGAGAATTCTGATGAGATTAAACCAAAATTAATTTGCTCTGCAGAAACAGTTTGAATCTCACCTGCTGGTAGCGTTCCATTAGTAAGCAAAGCAACAACTCCCAAAAGTGCAATGCCTAAGACAGCTTCTGCCTTTAGGTACTTGCTTAATTTTTTGTGAACCTTGACAGTTTTTGATTTAATCTTAGATTCGGCATCCTTCATTACTCCAAATTGGTAATATCCGCCCATGGCAATCATGGCTGCTGCAAGCAGTATCTTTGCCATGATTAGCTTGCCATAGGTTGATTCTGTAATGATTCCAATGTTGCTCTCAAGCAACCACAGCAAGGTGGGGCCTGAAACAATCACTATTCCAACTGAAATTACAATCATTATTGAGAATCTTGGTATGGCAAGAACTGACATTATCTCTCGTTTCGTTTCCTCTAGTCTTCCAAAAGTTGGAAGCAGAACAAAGACAAAGAAGATTATTCCTCCAATCCATGCGGCTGAAACCAAATTATGAACATAATCTAATACAACAGCAGGCATCTGTTCACTTGCCATTCCATGTCCTAACATTGTTGTAGTTGCAATCAGTGCCAAGGACAATATCAAAAGCGGTATCTGTTTTTTGAAAGAAAGTGCTCCCATCCTGTCCATTGCAAACCAAATTCCAAGTAGGATGACTGTGATGCCCATTCTAATTATCCATGTAAAACCAAATGATGTCTCCAATACATCAAATGCAGAGGCCTCAAGTCTTAGCGACTGGACAATTAACATCAAAATGTTTGATGCAAAAACTATGGAAAGACCAAAACCCGTAACTGATAAAAATTTTCCATGAAAAAACTCTTGGACCTTGCTCATGTCGTCTTTTATCAAATCTTTTCTTTGTGTTCCCCACACAAACATTGAAGCTATTGCTGCCCCTAGGACTATTGTTTGTCCAACTAATCCTGGAAACCTAGCACCTGCTTCAGGAAAGAAAATTAATTCAGCTGGTGATGATGCACCTGCTGACTCGTCAATAACTACATCACCTACTCCAAAGATTATGGCATCTGATACGAGGTGTCCATCAACCTTTGATAGAACTTTACTGGTTACTGTGTATGTTCCATCCTCAAGAGGAGGAGTTGTAACAATTAATGAATAATCTCCTTCAAAATATTTTGTATCTTTATTGTCGATTTGATTTCCATTACTGTCTAACACTTTGAGTACACTAAAGTTTAGCTCTATTCCTTCTGAATAGTAAACAATGACTTCAGATGTTCCTGCAGCAACATTTGAAAATCTTGCTGGATTTGTTTCCTCTGTGAATGGATGAGCATACGCTAGTGGAAGACTAGTTACTGAAATTAGTAAAAGAATCATCAAAAACTTGTTCATTTATTATTCCATTGGCTGCTGCTAATTTAAACAATTTACATGATATTCGATGTTTGTACCAAGATACGGGAAATCTTAAAATCGATTGAGCATCGAATTAAAGTATGAATCATCTTGTTTTGCTATTTGCAGTTCTGATTATAGGCATGGGAGTTACGCCTGCTTTTGCCCATACTACAGTTCATGTGGAACAGTATGAAATTGAAGTTGGTTGGGGCATTGAACCACCAGTAGTAGGAATAAGAAACGACTTTGTTTTCCAAATCTCTGAATCTGGAGCTAATGAAGGAGTAAAGTCGGGTGTAATCAATGCATTTAGAAATCTAGAGGCAACTGCAAAGTTTGGCGGCATAACAAAAGTTCTTGATATTAATTCTGACCCTAGACCTGGTCATTATTACTCACCTGTAATTCCAACCAAAGTTGGCTCCATCTTAATTGACATCAAGGGAGAAATCAACGGCGTACCAATTGATGTTGAAATCCCCGTAGAGGATGTAGAGACAACAGCTGTTCTTGACTTTCCACCGTCTACTGGTTCATCTAATCAAGACATTACATCTATGAAAAATGCAATATCATCACTACAAAAAGAAATTAACTCTTTGAAAACTGGCTCTGGAGCTAACTTGGATAATGTTGGACCTGCATATGACTTTGCAATATTTGGATTGTCACTTGGTGCCGCAGGTGTAGTACTAGCAGTAGTGGCAATGATAAAAAGAAAATAAGAAAGAGAAAATTCCTATAGTCTTGGAATAACTCTAGATTTTGCAGTTACTGCGATGATGCTGATTATGGCAACACTGAGTATCAACATTGTAATTGCTCCAAACTCTGGAACAACTTTTGTAAATACTACTTTTTCACCGATTGGGCCAGTTCTTGTACTAAGCTCGCCTACTCCAAGTCCTTGTAGTGTAATTTCAACATCTACTGGATCTGCAGTCTTTAGTGGAGCTGTAGTGTGAGATCCTGTTCCCTCATGATGATGTGCACCTTTGTCATCTAATACGACTGCACCTGCTTGTGTTACTTTGATATCGTGGTTTAGATGTTCCACTGTCATACCATTAGGATCTTTTACCTCAAGAGAAATTTCTAGTCCTGCACCTGCTGCTGGTTTGTCAGCCCAGATCATTACTGAATATCCGCTTGCGGTCATTCCCATAGCTGAGGCATCGCCTTCCATGTGCATCATTCCATCACCGTGATCATCACCGTGATCATCTTCCATTTCTTCGGCTTGTACATGTACAATGCCTACCATCCATGGATGTACTTGACAAAAGTATGGGTAATCACCTGCAACTTCAAACTTGTGAGAGAATGAATTACCTGCTGTAAAGAAGCCACTATCAAATCCATTTGGATAATCAACTCCAACTAGATCCTTGTCTTCATTTAGATCTCCAGCAGTTACTGTGTGACCTGCGTCATCATTTACCCATGTTACTTCGCCACCAACATCTACGGTTACTTCATATGGAATGTAACATTCGTTTGTTTCTTCACAACCTGGTACACTAGAACCCATACCCATTTCAACTGTAGCAGTTGCATGGTCAGCAAATGCTGATGGGACTGTTGCGCCAGCCATAATTGCAAAGAGAACGAAGATTGAGCTAATAGCTATTGTCTTCATTGCTTCAATACCCCTTCCAGTAACATAAAAACCTCTCCTAGGATTATTACAAGTGGCTTGGCTATTTTCTTCTAAACTGGTACACTTTTAGAACTGCAAAAGTTGGTAGTCCTATATAGATTCCAGCATTTAGCATAATGATTCCAATTCCATAACCTAACATCTCTTCTTCAGAATCAACATCAACATAATTCAAAATTGAAAGCGTTGATACCAATGGAGTAATTGCAAGCTTTACTGTTTCTTTGAATATTGGATTTTCTCGCTCATAGTCAGCTATTGTTGGTGAAAATGAATAGTACAACTGGTTGAATCCTGTCATGAATGCAGTACCTGAATGAGTAGATAATACTACATTATCTCTAATCTCTCGTAGCTGTTGCACCTGTGGAGCAAGCTCAGATCCAAATGCCGCAGTAGCGATAAGACACCCTCCGCCTTCTTTTCCATCAGAAATTGGCGGCATAGATTGTGATGCTTCTTCACCAACGGCAACTGCAAAAGTTACAGTCTCTAATGGAATTGGCTGAAACAAAATTCCTTCAACTTCGATCACTGCGTCATAAGTTCCCTTTTGTCCAAATTCCACTGGGATTGTTACGGAACCAGTAGATGTATGTGTTAGTGGTATTGGCCCAAACATGGTAACGCCATCTTTGAGAACTGTTAATCTGTAATCAATATGCTCTTGAACAGTATTTGTAGTTGGATTTAGGAAATCAATGCTTAGCTTTGTGATATCTCCTGGATTAGGACTTGCAGGAGAAGTTGAGAAATCAACATTTAATGTTCCTTGATCGGTTGGAAGTACCTGCGAGTTTAATTGTGCAAATGCTGGAGATATAAGAAAAGATGCAAACAAAATTGCTAGTAGAATTTTCACAAGTCATTTTACTCTATACCAGATATAATAATTTGCCATGATGTCAGTGTTAAAAGTGATAAATTCGTCGTATACTTAAATAAGGAATTTCGACTAATTACTCTAGTTGTCATCAAAATTACCATTGTTTATTGCACTAGCTGCAATTATCGCAGTTCCAATTATAGCAGATGAAGCATTTGCTCATGGACTAGGAGGAGACATGGCACCGCCAATTAACTTTGGTGGAATGAAAGTTACAGTTAGTACTGAACTTAGTCCAGCCGATATTACTGTAGGTGAAGTCAATGAAGCAAACATGAAAGTTCGATTCTTTGACACCCTTACTGACACTACATTTGAAAAAGTCACCTATCGTGTAGAAGTTTGGCGAAGCGGTGATCTATTAGCACGAAACTTGTTTTATGATCTTGATGGAATTCTGAATGTCAAGATTCAACCAGTTCAAGGATGTACTGAGAATGATCTCTGGAGATGTACAACCTACTATGGTTCACAACATGTTAGTGCACCTGGAGCATTGTTTGTAGAAAACGAAGGACGACCAACCGTAAAGGGTCCAATTTTTGATAAAGGCGGACTGTATAACATTCGAGTAGACATTGAAGGAGCAACCAGTCCAAAAACACAACTATCACAAATTCTAAGTTATGATACATTTGTTAGTGTTGCACAGGAACAGGACTTTGTGATAAATGCATATGCACAAGAAGTTCCAGTAATTGTAAAAACATACTATGATCACGTTGATAATTTCTCTTTTGACACCAAAGATGATTCTATTTCATTTGATATGCCATTTGACTGGGATCCAGAATATGTTAATCTAGTCCAAGTTGTTCACGAGGAAATTAGAGTGCCAAAGAGCTTCTCTCCATATTCAGAAGGTAAACAATTCAAAGGATTTGTTAATGGTGTAGAAGTTGATAACCGCGTCTTACTGTTAGATCCATATTCGTACGAAGATTCCAACGTTGTTCATTTTCTAGTAACTGGTGCAGAGCTTGAACGAATCAATAACAAATTAGGACCTACTAACCAAAAAAGTGGCATTATGAAATTTGAGCTAGTTCCTCAAAGTGAAGTACAAAAGAACTCTGTAGAGTTTTATCTAGTCAAAAAAGATTCTGGAGCTAAATCTGGAACCAATGTTAACATATCTTGGGATAGCAGATATGGAGTTAATGATGAAATTCCATTTGAGTTTACATTCTTTGATGAAAAAGGAAATCTGCTAAAGGATGTTCGTTATGCATACTATGTAATTGATTCTAAAAATAAAGTTGTAACATCCGGAGGAACTGATTCTCAACAAGCTAATGGTATAGTAGCTTCTGAGGGAATTGATATCCAAAAAATCAAGCTGCCAAAGCAGGACAGCTATAGAATTGATGTTGCTCTGTTAGGCTTGGGAATAAACTTTGAACAAAAATATGCTGGAATAGGATCTGGATTAATTGAAGTCGGTCCTAGCACAGGAATGTCTGCCCCAAAAACATCTGCAGTATCTATTCCTGATTGGGTTAGAAACAATGCAGGATGGTGGGCTGATGGACAGATTGGAGACTCTGACTTTGCATCAGGCATTGAATACATGATCAAAGAAAAAATTATCAAGGTTCCCACAACTCAAAGCAAAGGAAATGGAGAATCTGTGATTCCTGATTGGGTTAGAAACAATGCGGGCTGGTGGTCAGAAGGCTTGATCTCTGATGAAGATTTTGCAAACGGTCTACAATTCTTGATTGCAAACGGTATAATTTCAGTTTAGAAAAAAGGTGATACTATGCGAGACATTAATGATATCATGCCAAAGATTCCTAACATGAAATGGGGCGCTTTACTCAACAAAGCTCCTACAAATGATAAAGTCGAGCAGATGAACAAAATCTTTCCTCACAATGGAAAGTGGCATACAGTGTTTGAGGAAGAAGATCAAGTAGTAATTGATGGAAAAAGAATCTGGAAAAAAGAACCAGAAAAGTGGACATAATAGACTGATCGGTTGCTAGCCTGTTCGAAACTGACAAATATTTTGTTAATAATATAGAATTGTGATGATTCTCACTTGGCCAAAGTAATGGTAGCTGATGATTCAGAATCAATTCGAGTATTACTGCGAGATGTTATTGCTATGGGAAAACATGAGCTGGTTGCAGAAGCAGTAGACGGTCAAGATACAATTGATAAATTTAACAAATTCAAACCCGATGTTTTACTTTTAGATCTTGCCATGCCAAAAAAAGATGGTATTACAGTTTTGCGTGAGATAATGCCAAAAAACCCTGAACTCAAAGTAATTGTGGTTACTGCAAATGGAACTGAAAAAATTATTTCAGAATGCATGGATGCTGGAGCAACTGATTATGTTGCAAAACCATTTCAGCCAAACGAAATATTAGAAAAAATTACAAATTAATTATTTATGTTCAAATCTATCCCACGGAAAAACAATGTATTCATCACCTTCTGTCATCTTTGCATAAATTAGCTGCTTTGGAAGCTTTTTTCCTTTTCGTGCAAAGATAGTTGCATAAATCATTCCCTCCAAATCCTCAGCTTTTGGTGAAATCTTTTCAAAAGTATTTCCTGTATCATAGATATCATCTACAAATAATGAATCCCTTGGAATGACATTGCCATCAACAAGAATTTTTTTAATTCCTAGTCTGTCTGCAAGTAATCTAGCAGGAACTAAACCTCCCCTGCTGATAGTCGAAATACTCTGAAAACTAATTCCTAAATTCTTGATTGAATTTTCTAGCATAGAACAGTAAGATTCTATGTCTTCCCATGTTACGTTTTTTTTCTGTATCATATGACTAAACCGCACTTGATTTTCTAAATGATCTTTTTCCTTTTCCATACATCATGTAAAGTACTGCAATAATTGCCAACGCACCAGGAATGGTAATTATTAAGATCAGTATCTCATATTGTAATTCTACCCTCTTTGCAGGCTGAACAACTATCTCATGATGCTCTTGTTTTTGGGTATTATCATAAACCATGGCAGTAAAAACTATGGTTCTCATTGACAGATCAGCTGCGGGACCTCTTGCAGCACTTTCAATACCTGAGCTTCCGGCACTTTGTATGTTTTCAAATCTTATCTCAATTTGGCCTGGCTTGTCAAAAATATAATTTCTATAATCTCCTCCAACTGAGGTCACTCCCTCATCACGAAATATTTCTACTCCGCTTTGAAGTAAAATGAAATCATATTTCATCTTATCAAGATTAGAATTTGTTGCAGGATCATAGGTGTGATAAATGAATGCAACTTTTTCATGGGTTAGAATTACATCAGGCTCCCAGGTTAGATCAAGCTCTACTAGACCATCATGAGTATAACCAATTATTGGAAATTCGTCAATCTTTTGACCGTTTGCATCATGAGGATAATCTGGAATAGATTCTCCAACAAAAACAACTCCTTCCATCCAAGGATGGATTGTACAATAATAATTGAATAATCCTGAATTTGAAAAAGTAAAAGACCATGATTCATCCTTTAGAAATCTTCCACTATCAAATACTCCAGATGGTTCACCAAACTTTGTTCCACTCATCCAGCCAAATCTTCCTGTCCCTTGACCACTTGTTACAGTGTGGCCCTCCCTATCATCATTAATCCAGGTTACAGTATCGTCAACATTGATTTTGGCTACTGGTGGCTCAAACCAATTTTCAACAGGTGTATCAAATGTTGGATCGTATGCACCAAAAGGAATACTAACAAAATACTCTTCTGCTGATGCAAAGCTTACTAGATTAACTACGGCAAAAGAAAAAAGTAAAATTGCAAACAAGAACATCTTCATTATTTGAAATCGAATCTATTCTTTACATAAATCATGCTCATGTTTTTAGTTCTGATTATTAGTATTGATAATTATCAATATCAGATTCGATAATCAAATATTCACTTTAAAGAAGATTAATCTCTAAACTCATTATGAAAAAGATTGAAGCCATTGTTCGCAGCGAGGTTGCAAAAAATGTTGCTAACGAACTACACAGAAATAACATTGATGGAGTAACCTTGATTCAATCCTTGGGAAAGGGCTCTGGGGAGCGTCCTTGGATAGGAGGAGAGCATGGTCACAGAATTGAATTTAATGCTGTAGATGTAATTATTACCATAGTGGATGATTCCAAAGTCGACTCTACGATATCTCTTATCTCAAAAATAGCACACACCGGAGAAAGAGGCGATGGCGTAATTTTTGTATCTAACATAGAAGATGCCTACAGCATAACTACAAAAAAGAAGATTTAGTTATTTCTTGCTAACTATGTATGCAATAAACCCATACTCTTCATCCATTAATCCACCACTCACTTTCTTAAACGAATATTCTTCAAGGGATTTTGCATTTTCATAAAAATCGTCTCCCACGATTAATCCATTTGCAGGTGCTGCTCTGTTTATTTTGGCACAACGATTAACAGTTGAACCAAAAATGTCATTAACTGAGGATGTTGACATCTTTGCAATCCGTACAGGACCAAATGTGGCACTAATTCTGTAGTCAAATGTAGGAAGATCTGCCTTTTTCATATCTTCTTTGATTTTATCACTTGACTTTCCCAAAGATAGGCAGCATTCTATTGTCTGTTTGAATACGTTTTTCTTATCATTTGGAAGTTTTGGAAAATAAAATAACAGTGCATCTCCGATATTTTTTACAACGATGCCGCCAAAATTCCTAACAATTGTTGCAGTTGAATTTAGAAATATCCTATAAAATTCACTTGTATCTTCATCTGATAACTTTGAAGTTATTTTTGTAGAATTCATAATGTCTACCATACATACACAATAATTTTCACTGTAATCTGAAAATTGTAAAAGAATATCTTCTTGTTGTCTGATTACGCTTTCTTTATCTTTAATTTCCAAGAGGGAATCTTGTAGTTTTTTTGCCATTGCATCAAATGTAACAGAAAGATTTCCAATCTCATCATTTGTCTTAATGTTGGTCCTTACTCCAAAGTTACCCTCTGAAATTTCATTAGCCGCATTTTGTAATTTCTTTAGTGGCTTTGAGATACTTTTTGATAAGACAAAAGCAACACCTGCCATTATCACTGTAATTACTATACCAGTCAGGAAAATTCTATCTTGAAGAATTAAAATTGGTTCTATTACCTCTTCGGAGTCAATTTCTGCTAGTAATACAAATCCTAGATCTTTTGCACAATAAGACGAACCGTAAATGTCTATTCCACGATAATCTTTGTAGAGTCCAACAGTGTTTTCCCCATTTTCAAAGCAATCCTTTACCGGCAATGTCTCTACTTTTTGATTGAATATCGCATTCTCGATAAATCTTGATTCTGAAAGCATCAAGTAGTCATCATTTACTAGATATGTTTCACCAGTAATGCCTAATCCACCTCTGTTTAGTAAAATTTCGTCAATTTGTGTAGTACGCATTTTTGTTACCAAGACACCTATGGGTTCCGAAATGCTTGTTGTTCCTGCTACATAGATTGGAACAGAGACAATCATTTTTTTATCATTATTTGAGGTAGGTTCAAAATCTACAAACGACTGAGTTCTTCCATTGAGGAATGACTCCTCATTTGAATAATCATCTGTTGGTAATTTTGTTGTTGAAAAATATACAATTCCATTCTTTCCAATAATTTTTACATCTTCAAGACCAATTGAAAATCCTACAATGTTTTGGAATTCTTTAATCTCTCCGAGGAATAATTCTTCACTTTGTTTAATTTTTTGCTTATAATTCACATTATCGTTATTGATCTCTTGAACTAAATTCTGAATCAGCCTGTCTCTTGATAAGACCTTGATCTCTTTAACTCTGGTATCAAGGATATCAGCTACAGCATCTCCGCGAATTGAAGATTCACTAATTAATTGCTCCCCTATTCTCTCAATTAGAATTTGTTCTGCATAATTAAAACTCAGAAATGCCGTAACAAATAATGCAGTTACTGAGACAAGCAGTACCAATAATATTAACTTCTTATCTATGCTAAAGGGAACTTTTGTAATCAACTAGTATTCGTTTTAAACCGAGTCTTATAATAGCAACTATGAAAAATTATCTTACAGTTACAATTCCCACACGCCATGGATGTAAGGTACAAAAGTAATTGTAGACTCCTTCCTTGTCAAATTTGTGGGCAAATCTGTCTCCTGTATTTAGCATATCGCTGTTAAAGAGGCCTATGATTTTTCCTGAAGCATCTTGGCTTTGTACTGTATGCCCTACTACATCATCATTAATCCATACTACAGTAGTTCCGACTTCAACTTCTAAATTCAAAGGTATGTAAAATCCAGCATTACCCATTTTTGAGTTACCATTTGGGATGATAACATTTGCTACTTTGGTTTTCTTTGTAGTATCAACTTTTTCTACTTTCGTTTCTTCGATTACAATAATTTCATGTTCTATTAGGTATTTTATGGCATTGAGAAAATCATCTTCTGTAGTTTTTCCCTCCCCATACCATAATGCAGCCTGTTTTACCCAGTTAGGAATTTTTTCAGCTGAAACAACATGAATTCCTGGCACTGCAATCATGGCAATTATTAAAATAATTATTACATACCCTCGTTGTTTCATACAATATATTCATGAATTATCGTTTAAAACATACAGTACAAGTATCAACATTGAGAATTAGTCAAATCAGGTCCTTCCAAATTCCTTGAAATCCATCACTTGGTACAACCGTTAGAATCTTTATCTGTCCTAATTTTTCAAGGTACTGTCTCTTATCATAATAGTTGTATGTTCCTTCTTCTACTGGATATATCGCCAAAGTTTGATTTTCACCTGGCGCCAAAAGATCTGTTTGAATTTCAAGACCTTCAATGTATAACCTATGATGTTTATCGCCTTGGTTGATTACAGTAAGCAAATATGCAAAACTTGTTCTGGAAATAAGCTCTGGATTTTCTCCCTGAATCCCTTTAATTCCAACTATTTTGACACCTTCTTCGGTATCTTGAAAGGCAACTGTTTGCTTTACTGTCTCTTGCCAAAAAATTTGTACATGTCTAATGTTTCCTGAACCAATAAAACCAACTATACCAGCTAGAGCTACTACTCCGACTATCAAAACTATGATTATGAATCGTTTGTCTTTTTCCAATTATTCTTAGTGATTATTTTACTACTAAAACTGGCACCTTTGATTCATGCATGACATGATTAGACACACTACCAAGGAATTTTTCTTTGACTCCGCTTAGTCCTCTGGCACCAATTACTATCATGTCGTATTTTCCCTTCTGAGCAAATTTAGTAATCAACTCTCCAGTATTTCCTCCACCGCCCGTTTGATACTTGAATTTTGCACCTGCATTTTCGCATTTCCTCATTGCCGGACCAATTGCCTTTACCGCTCTATCTTGTGCCTCATCCTTCATTTTTTTGGTGTATTTTATGCCTGCAGCAAAGGGTAAATGAAATACATAGTAACCGGTAATCTCTGCATTACTTGCATTAGCAATCTCTATTGCTCTATCTAATCCTCTCATAGAGTTCTTTGAGCCATCAAGTGGAACTAAAATTTTGGTGAATTTTGCCATGTTGAAGTATCTTTAATCTTTACATAATAAACTTGGGATAATTTTCAATATTGATAATACAAGTACAATGAATTCAAATCTACAAGTACTCCTTTACTATTTTGGCAGATTTTTTCAATGAATCTAGCTCAAAATCTGATAATTTGATTTCATTAATACCATCTACTCCATTTTTACTAATTTTTACCGGTATCCCAATACAGACATCTGATATTCCATACTGACCTTCCAGTAACACTGATGCTGGAATTGAAATTTGTTTATCTTTACTTATAGATTCTAAAACATCGTAGGTATTCTTTGCAATTCCAAAAACAGATCTTGCTTTATAGTCTCTTAGCTTTTTCCAGTAGCCAATTAACTTTAAGGTAATGGATTTTTTTTGTTCTTCACTTAGAAGATCTTCTACTGGAGTGTCTTTACACATTGCACGAGAAAAAACTGGTACCATAGAATCCCCATGTTCTCCTAAAACTATAGCATCCTTAATCTCTGATTGATTTGCTTTTAATTCCTCAGCAAGCAGTAATTGAAATCTACTTGAGTCAAGACTGGATGCAACTCCTAGAACTTTGTTCTTTGGAAATTTTGATTCTCTAAGAAAAACATATGTCAGAACATCAAGAGGATTTGATACAACGACAACTTTGGAATTTGGAGCAAATTTTACTACCTCTGATGAAATTTCTTGCAACATTTTTACCTGCTGGCCGATCATCTCGGTTCTACTTTTAAGATAAGTACCACTACTTGCAGTTATTACCACAATCTCGGAATTTCTTATTTTTGAAAAATCACTAGTTCCAGAAATTGTTATTGAAGAATTTTTTGGAATGGCATTTGAGATATCCATCGCCTCACCTATAGCCTCACTCTCAGTTTTATTGACCAAGACTATATCATCAAGTGTATTGCTGGCACAAAGAAATGCAAGGGCAGATCCGACCCGACCACTACCAATTATAGAAATCATGCCCAATTTTCCTTCCTGTACTATATAATGCTCATACCAAAATATCGATTTAGGAATCTTGCACTGCATTGCAATGCAGTCTCACTCGATATATCCAATTTTGAGTATTACCATGTATGCAAACATTAGTTGTAGGCACAAAAATAGAGCAAGACGAAAGAAAGGATGCTATCCTGACTGTAATGTCTGACAAGTACTGCAGAGCAATCCTAGAATCAACCATGGATAAACCAAAATCTGCAATGGAGATTAGCGCTGATGCAAAAATTCCAATAAGCACAGTCTATAGAAGATTACAGACCCTTCATGATAACCGACTATTGGGAATATCTGGCTCTATTAGTGATGATGGAAAAAAATACTTTCTTTACAAAAGCAAAGTAAAAGCAATCACGACCCATTTTAATGGGAATTATGTAGAAATAGAAGTCGTTCCTAACAAACCACAAAATTAGGAACTTCAAAATATTTTCCTTTTTGGCAATCAGACCTGATAATCAGAACGCGTTTTAAATTGAAATGATGAAAACCTATACCATGGAGCAAAAGTATACTTCACCAGTTCTTACTGTAGATCCAAACGATTCCATTTTCCAAACATTACAAAAAATGCAGCTGAATTTTATCAAGCGTGTCGTAGTTGCTGTTGATAACAAGCCAGTTGGAATTGTCACTGAACGTGATATCAATCATTATCTTGAGAATGACAAGACTGCAAAAGCATTGGATGAAATTCCTATCAAAAATGTGATGGAGAAAAATATTATATCAATTACTGACGGTCAAGATGATCGTTTTAACCAGTGCTCCACTAGAATGGAGACATTCAAAATTGGTTCTGTAATTATGGTTAACCAAGATGGAGAATTAATTGGCATCGTAAGCAAGACCGACATTACAAAAGCATTTTCCGTAGTATACGGAGGAAAATACAAAGTCAAAGACTACATGAATGAAAAAGTCATCACATGCAGAAAATCTGACTCTCTAAAATTTGCATTAAGCATGATGAATAATAATCATATTTCACGGCTGGTAGTTACTAATGAAGATGGGACTCCGTTAGGACTTATTTCTACAAATACATTTCTTACGCATAGCGATTACTTTTCTAAAGGCCAAACACGTTCACGAGACTACCTTCTTTCTGTAAATAATCAGGATTTGCGCGTTGAGGATCTTCTTGATGATGAATTGCTAACCGTAGAGCCTGAGGAAGATTTAGCTACAGCAGCAGGAATGATGATTAAAAACAAAGTAGGAGGAATTCCTGTGGTAAGCGACAAAAAATTAGTTGGAATAGTAACTAAGGATGACATTGTCAAAGCATTTTCTGTAGTTGGTTCTCATGAGTACCTCCGTTCAAAATACAAGGAATTTTACTAGCTAACCCCAGATATGAGAATCTTGTTTTGGTCTTAAATTCAAAAGAATGTTAGAAAAACCATGGTAACTAAAATCAAAAAAATCCTTGTTCCCCTTGATGGGTCAAAAAATGCTATACGAGGATTAGATGACGCAATTTACTTGGCAAGACAATGTCATGCAAAAATTACCGGCCTATACATTTTACCAGTACCTGCAGTTTATGCTCTACACCCAATAGGATTTATCAAAACTGAATTGAATAAGGAGGCAAAGAAATTTCTTAACGACGCAAAAAAACGATGCGCAAAAAAAGGAATCCTATTTGATTCCAAAATAATTGGAGGAGATCCTGGATATGACATAGTTAGATTCTCTAATAGTAAAAAATATGATCTGATAGTTATTGGAGCCAGGGGACAAAGCCATCTTAAACAAGTCTTCCTAGGCAGTGTATCAAATTACGTATTGCACAAATCCAAGATGCCTGTTCTTATTGTCAAATGATTGAGGACAGAACTGTGGCAGGCAAAATGCTTGCGGAAAAATTAAACAAAATTGTTTCTAATCCAATTGTTTTAGCGGTTCCTAGAGGTGGAGTGATTGTAGGACATGAAATAGCAATAAAACTTGGATGTCCACTCGATGTTATAATAGCCAAGAAAATCACTCCTCCAGATAATCCAGAATATGCAATTGGAGCTATAGTTCATGATGGTACATTATACAAAGGACCCAACTGGGAGTATTATTCCAGCACAAATGATTTTGCAAAAGAAATAGAGAATAAAAAAATCGAGGTTATTCGCCGATTAGAAATTTATCGAGGAAATGCAGATTATGCTCTTGATAAAAAAACTGTAATTTTGGTTGATGATGGAATAGCTACAGGCGCTACAATTTTTGCCATTCTGAATTGGCTTAAAAAAATGAGGCCTAGAGAAATAATACTGGCTATTCCGGTGATACCGCAAAGCACATTTGAAGTGTTACAGAATCATACTCAAAGAATCATATTTTTAGAAAAACCAGTTGATTTTGTAGCGGTAGGCCAGTTTTTCAATAACTTTGAGCAAGTTTCTGATAATGAAGTAAAAATCATACTCTCCAAATATCGTTAATTCTATATCTAGAAGTTGAGAATTAGAAACTCTCATAAATAATCAACCAGTCACAAACTTGCATTGAAGAAGATTGAGGCTATAATTAAACGAGCAAATTTCCCTATTATTAGTGGTGAATTAGAAAGAATTGGTATTACAATTATTGATAGACGAAACCTTGAGGACAGTAAGATCTCAAAACCTAGGAGTGGTTCTAGAGCAGGCTTTACTAGCTTAATGGCAGTCCCATTATCAAAAGTCGAGTTAGTTGTTTCTGATAAGCAAGCAAGAAAGGTTGTTGAAATTATATCAAAAAAATCCGGACTATCAAGTGACTCTGAGGGAAAGATCTTCATCTCTGAGATGACCGAAGTTGTAGATATGCAGACAATGGAGGGCAAAAAAGACCTTGAAGAAAGTACATCAGAAAGAAAAGAAAAATCCAAACGCAGTAGGCTAATCCCATTACAAAAATACACATTATTGAAACTAGAAAAAATCTATGAAGAAAATGCTGAGCTTCTAAAAACAGATTATAGAATAAGATCATTTAGTGATTTTGTTAATTTTTGCATAATGGGTTATCTACCTACATTAGAAAAACAGCTAAAACATCCAACAATTATTTACAATGATAAATTTGGACAAATCTAGACTTAGCTATATGGCAAGAAAAGATACAATCCAATCAAAGTCATTCCAACTATGGCCAATCCAAGCTTTGCAAGAAAAAACTTTGAGACCTTCATATGTCAGAATAAATGATTCACTATGGTAAAAATCAAACCATTAGAACCTAAAGATTATCTGAAACTTATTGCTATTGCCGGAATTATAGTTGGACCAATATTATTTGGGTTGTATATACAACAAAATCCCTAGTCTAGATTACTGATTCTCCCTCATCCCCGCTACCAATATCGATTGCACGAAGAATCGGAGAAACAAAGATCTTGCCAACTTTGGCATTTTTCTTGATTAATTCTATTACTGTATCTTCCTTTGATTCAGGAATTATTAGCTCAATTACATACTTTTCAGTAAACTGTGGTACAAACACTTCAGTTCCCTTTGATGCGTGAATTTCTGGACCTGGATTCTTTCCACGTCCTTTCATCTTGGATACTGTAAGGCCTCCAACTGGAACTTTCTTTAACGCCTCACTTATTGCCATCACATCGTTATTTCCAAGCAGGACTTGTATTCTGAGCATATCAGGTTTTTTCAAAAATCCCAAATATACTTTCAGTATTTGATAATCATTTGATAATCATTTTTAGCTATCATTATAAATTTTCAATAATCTGAATCATCATGGCAATTGATACGGGGGATACAGCGTGGATGCTTGTTGCCGGTTCTTTAGTACTTTTGATGATTCCAGCATTAGGAATGTTCGAATCTGGATTAATGAGAAAGAAAAACACTGTATCTGTTTTTATGCAGATCTTCTTTGGTTTAGCTCTTCTTAGTGTAATGTGGTTTGCATTTGGATTTAGTCTATCATTTGGTCCTGATACCATGGGCGTAGTTGGAAATCTTGATTGGACCTTCCTCAGAGGAATAGCATCTGATGGGCCATTGGAACAATATGCTCCAACAATTCCTGGCATGCTATTTGTTAAATTTCAGTTAATGTTTGCAGCGATTACTCCGCTTCTATTAACCGGTGTTATTGCTGAGAGAATGAAGTTTAGTTCTTTTATCATCTTTATTGCCGCATGGTCGATGCTGATCTATTATCCTCTTGTCCATTGGGTATGGGGTGGCGGATGGTTAGCACAGATGGGTGTTGTTGACTTTGCAGGAGGAATTGTTATTCACACAAGTGTAGGTATGGGTGCTCTTGCTGCAGCATTAGTTCTTGGAAGGAGAAGGCATTATGGTCCTTCGATAATGGTTCCACATAGTATTCCACTTGCTGTAATTGGTTCTTCATTATTGTGGCTTGGCTGGTTTGGGTTTAATGCTGGAAGTGCACTTGCTTCAGGTGGACTGGCAGGTAACACTGTAATTGTAACTCATTTAGCTTCTTCAGTATCTGCCCTCATTTGGGTGGGACTATCTTGGATGAGAACTGGAAAACCAAGCGTAATTGCGGCCGTAAACGGTGCGATTGCTGGCTTGGCAGGAATTACACCCGCCTCGGGATTCGTTAGCGTTGAGCACTCTTTTGTAATTGGTATTGCAATCGGAATTGCATCCTATTCTGGAGTTGTTCTATTCAAAGAAAAATTAAAGATTGATGATGCACTAGATGTAAGCTCTGTTCACGGAGTTGCTGGAATAATTGGTTCTTTAGCAATTGGTATCTTTGCAAGTTCTATGATAAATCCAAGCGGACCAGACGGCTTCTTGTTTGGAAACCCTGATCAAATGTTACCTCAAGCAATAGGTGTTGGAGTTGCAGCTGCACTTGGGTTTGGAGGTACCTGGATAATCATGCAAGTGATAAAACACCTTATTGGAATTCGAGTCACGCCAGAAGTCGAAGATGCTGGACTAGACATCAGTGAACATGCAGAGTCTGCGTATTCTGATGAGGAGGAATTTAGATTAGACATGGATGATTATGTTAAAGACAAAGAAGAATCTGATGAATTCTTCTTTAAAAAACGATAACTCTTGATTATCAGTTTTGGAATTTAATCAACAATTAAAGTAGTGTTTGGTATTATCTAATCCAAATGTCGTTTCAAATGTTAAATGATCCCGTATCGCGATTTACTCACCTTCATATGATCTCTGTTTCCCACGATGTCTCTGTCACTGATGCTGCTAAAGAGTTGGATAAGCAGAAGACCGACAGTATACTAGTCCATGAAAATAATGATCTTATAGGAATTGTTACACTCAAAGATATCCTGACAAAGGTTGTGGCTAAAGGAAAAAACCCAAATGAAATTAAAGTTGGCGACATTGCAAATAAACCTCTTCTAAAAATTCACAAAGATTCCAAAGTCAAGGATGCTCTCAAATTAATGAAACAGCATGATATTCGAAGACTAATTGTTACAAATGATGAACGACCAATCGGTATTATTTCAAGAAAAGTGGTGATTGGAAATATGGGTGAATATTCAGTTGATATGCCAGAACTTGAGATTCCTGAAAAGGTAACATGTCCTTACTGCTCATCTGAATTCTCAGAGAAAAAAGCCCTATCAAAGCACATTGATGACATACATATTGGAAAAGGCCTGCTAGAAGGAAATCTGTCCAAAGCATAAACCTGATATCACACAGTTTCTAAAAATTTAATGTGAAATCTACGGTTAATAGACAACCTCACACTACAGATAAAGAAAAAACACGCAGTATCACATATCGATTACCCGCCAAAATCGTTGAAGGATTAGAGACTGAAGCTACTCAAAAGAATATTTCACAAAATGTATTAGTAAAACAGATTCTTGAAAAATATCTTCAATGGGATAGATTTGGTGACAAAATTGGTATGATACCAATTCCAAAAGGAATTCTTGATTCTTTGGGGAAAGAGATGGAAGGAGAAGATATTGAAGAAATTATTGAGGTAATTCTGCCAATGATCAAAGATACTGTCTTGTTTATGAAAGGAGGATACGATCTAAAGCGGTGTATAGAAACATTAGAAGATTACATGAAGATGTCTGGTATGAAATCAGATCACAGAATAGAAGGAAACATTCATCATTTTATTATTCAGCATAATCTTGGGATCAAATGGTCACTATTCACAGAAGCATTACTCAAGGAAATATTCCATTCGTTTGTACCTGATAAAAATCTCAACTTTAAAACAACATCAAATACTGTCGTTGCATCAATTCCATTAGGATCTGATTTTAACGAACATGATTACTAGATATTTTTAGCATTACAAATCTAATGTATAATCAAAAAAAAATTATTGGACTGATATTGATGTCTTTTTTGGTTTTGATGTTGGAGTCACTTTAGGAATTATTACATCTAAAACTCCATCTGTAAGCTTTGCTTTAGCACTTCCAGCAATTACTTTTTCTGTTAATGGAATTGTTCTGTAAAATGAAACCTGCTTTCGTTCTTTTGTAAGATAATTCTTTTTTTTCTCCTCAGATTCTTCCTTGTGCTCTGCAGAAATTTCTACAGAATTATCAGTAACGTTTAGTTCTATTTCATTTTTCTTAACTCCAGGAACATCCAACTTTATACGAAATTGTTTTCCTTCATCAATTACGTCACAGGTTGATTCAGGCATCTTTGGCATTGGAGGAAATGATGCGAAAGATCTCTCTAAATCCCTGCGTAAGTTGTCAAAAGCTCTGTCAATATCTGTCCAGCCTGTTCGCCAAAAGGGCGAAATCTGTGCCTGTTTTTTTGCTTTTTGAACTTTGGTCATTACCCTAAATTTCGTTTTCATAAATAATTAGATAATGGAGATTTTCTGTTTTGATAATAACCTGCTGGTAATTTAAAAAATGAGAACAAAATGCTTAATGTTTAATAAAAGTTCGAGTAACTAATAGACATGGCGATTGATAAAGAAATTGTTTCACACATGGAGAATCATATTGAAACCATGATCAGTAATATGGGAATTTACATACCTTGTATCAAAATTGCATTTCCTTACACTACAAATTTAGCTGACGCTTGTTTCAGTGTAATAATGGGCAGTGCACTAACAGTATTCATTAATCAATATGCAATGCGAATGAAATATCCATCATCAGATGATTTTACAGAATTTGGAAAGATTACAGAAAAATTTCGTGAGGAAGTAAACAGTTTTTTCAAATAACTATTCTATTCTGATTTTATTTCCTTTTGATGTTTTTGGAATAATTATGACTAATCTACCATTATCAAATTTTGCAGAAATTTTTGCCTCATCAATATTGTCGGGCAAATTAACACTTTTTTTAAAATAATTAAATTCGTATTTTTCATGAAAATTTGATATGTAGTATTTTTCTTTTAATTTTGCCTCTACGATTATTTTATTTCCAGAATCCAAAGTTATTGATATGTGTTCTTTTTCTACCAATGGCAGATCAAATTCTAGTATCCATTTTGATTCGTATTCTCTAAGACATGATAGTGGTGACAGGATCTGCTGTTCTATATCATCACTTGAAATGACATTTAGTCCCAAATGAACCAATTTTTTGAAATTATTTGTATCATCATCCAAATTTATCATCTGTATATTTGTGGAACCTTTGGTTTTGGATGTTTTTCTTGTTTCTGTTGTAATGCATTAAGAGTTTCTTGCATCAGATTTCTATGTTGAATTCTAAGAGTCTCCATCTTGTTTTTTATATCCTCAGTATCTAGTTTGATCTTTAACACTTTGCTTAGAGTTGTAATTGCGTTTATTGCAGCATTTGGATCTGGAAAAAATGGATGACATTCTGCATAAATTACTAGTGTTGGTACGCCTAATTTTCTAAATTTACTGAGCAATTTAGCCTCAGTACCATAAATTGAGCCTGCCAAAAACTTTGAAATTTGATTTTCATATAGTGTCTTTTCTAGTGATTTGTCGGTGATTAATCCATAAACTTTTGGAGATGCAGGGGGATTGTTTAACGCTTCTAAACCGCTAACCATTACTATCATGTCTATTTTTTGCTCTTTTGAATAATTCACAACCATTTCAGCAAAATCTGATGCAAGATCTGGCTCAAATGGAATGTCCGATAAAATCACAAACAAATTTTCTTTATTGTAAATTCTTATGGGTTCTAATATCTCTCCATTTTCCACAAACAATGTGGGTAAAAGATCTGGATGATCTATCTCGCCTATCTGATTCATTTTTAATGTATGAACAACATATGATGTGGCAAAAGTACCAATCAATCCACTACTAGGAAATCCGACAAGAAGAATTTTTTTATTTTTTTTATTTATTTTCTGTGTCATACTTGCGTTATTGGAGCGTCTAGTTTTCTAATACTAGTCTTGTAACGTCGTTTTGCACGTTTTGAAAGATTTCGAAGAAGTTTTTGACTTTGCTCCTCAATTACATTGCTAAGATCCCAACCTGTCCCTTCTTGCCTGAAGGTATTATGAGGCGTTATGATTCTGATTGAGACCTCATAAAATTTTCTCTGACCATTTTTTCTTGTTTGTTTTATTGTAACACGTGCTTCTTGTATTTCTGTATAGACTTTTTGTATTCTCTTTAGAGCCTTAACAAATTTTGAATGAATCAGATCATCATTTTTTAGATCTTCAGGCAAGCCTACTATGTATAATGGAATTTCACTTTCCATCTTTACCGCAAGAAGACTTACTATATCACGAACAGTAATTATTCCATGAGTTTCTTCCCAAAGATTTACCAAGCAGCAAGTCGTACCTGATTTCTGCATTAGCTGTATGACGTGGTTCAAGTCGTCTTTTGGTGAACATTGAGGGATTCTGGAACTGCCGATATTGCCTATTTTTGATTGTAAATTGCGAATTTTTTTCATTCCAATTGAACCCTTGGTAAGCTTCTCTGGGGGGATTATGGCCTTGACCAAATGTGATGATGTTAAAACTTGCTTGATTACTCCTTTGTGTAATACAGGAAGATGATCAATCCTTTTACTAGTCATAATCTTTCTTGCTGCACTAAGTGATTCATTCGAATCAATCGTGATTGGGTTGCTAGTAAAGACCACACTGGCATTAATCCATTTGTTATCTTTTTTAGAGATTAATTCTAGAATTTTATCACCTGAAACAACTCCGATAATTTCTTGTTTTGAAACAACTGGTACCGATCTTACTCGATAATGTGTTAGAATATTGGCTGCTTTCTGAACAGTGTCATTTATTGATAAAGAAGGAATTACTGTTAGGAAAGGTCTAATATTCATATCCAAGATGTCTTTTCCAAGCAATAATGATCGCACATTTGTTGACAAAACAGAATCGTTTTCAATGCAAAATACATCATATGCGTCATTTTCTGAAATTTTGTTGATTACCTTAGATACGGTATCTGATGATTCAATTATTATCGCAGGCTGAATTAGTGATTTAATCGGATAATTGTATATCTCTTTAAAATGATCATATATTGTATCTGCTAGCATTATACTACCTTGTCTGTGTTTTAAATTAAAACAAATGAGATGATTTTCATCATTGATTTTCATCAATGATATTCTTACCCAAATATTTAACAACAAAAATTCACATGAATTTATTGCTACTAAAAAAATCAGACTTGAATCAAGTTATTATTAAAAAATCCATCACCATCACTCCAAGTACTACGCTATTAGAAGCAAGAGAAATACTACTTCGTCACAAATTAAAACGCCTTATTGTTATAAATTCTAAAAAAATCCCTGTTGGAATAATTACCGAAAAAGACATTGTAAAAACCGTTTACGCCTTAGGTGACAAGTCCATTGCATCAGTAAAGGTAGGAGGTTTTATGTCAAAAAATCTAGTTACTATCAAAAAAACTGATTCAGTCTACCAATGTGCGAAACTAATGTATCGAAATAAAATCAGCTCAATTATCGCCGTAAACCAAGATGGAACCCTTTATGGAATAATTACGAAGACAGATCTCGCATCAATCTTTTTGACCCAAGTTGTTGAACCAATCAAGGTATCAAAGGTCATGACTCGTAAAGTCATCACTGCAATGCCTGGTGACTCTTTACTTTATGTTGAAACACTTCTTATCAACAATAGAATATCCCGAGTTGTTGTCCAAAGGAACAACATTCCTGTAGGAATTATCACCTTTCGAGATTTTGTACCTGCAAAATTACCCCATTGGTTAGTAGAATCAGCTGACCCCAAAGAGGTTGAAAATTATCGATTACATTCTCAACTCACTGAATTGAGGGTAAACCAAATGAGTCATCTTTTACAGTTTAAGGCAGTAGACATCATGTCATCAAATCCCGTAACTATCGATGATGATGAGGATGTAGGTGTGGCAGTCATGTTGATGATTAGAAATAATATCAGTGGAATTCCTGTTGTGAAAAAGAAAAAATTAGTTGGAATTATCACTAAAGCAGATATTGTTAAAGCTATAGCACAACACTAATTTTTTATTATCAAAACTGAACATGGAGAATTATTTACAAGCTTATTTGAAATACTTCCCAAAAACAAACGAAGTGTTTTTCCTAAACCCCTACTTCCCATTACAATCAGATTTGTATTATCTTTTTTTGCAAATTTAATAATTTCATCTGCAACGTTTCCTTCTTTAATCAGATGTTTTGCATCAATTCCGTTTTGAACTGTCAGAGATAATGATTTCTTGATTATTTTGTCTGCAAACTTTCTAACCATGGACAAATACTCTTTTTTATCAAGAAAGCTTATTGTATATGATTTATCAACAACGTAAATCAAAGTAACTTCAGAATGATAATTTTTTGCCAATTCACATGCATGAAGCAATGCTTTTTCAGCAAATTTGGAACCATCAACTGGAACAAGAATTTTTGTATATTGTAACCGTTTCATATAGTTAGTTAACTTATGATCACTTTAATCTTATATCATTTCCCAGACTTGATAATTAGAATTGTCAATATGCCTGAAACTAATTATTAATATTGAGAATCTTGTTTGGATATTAAATTCTTAAATTAATTATTCATATCATGATTAAAAAAAATTTCAAGAAGATCCTAGTTCCTCTTGATGGTTCCAAAAACTCTCTTCGTGGATTAGATCATGCCATTTACTTGGCTAGACAATGTCAAGCAACTTTAACTGGCATTTACATAATGCCGATTTATCCAAGAAGTTTCTCAGATTCTATCATGCCTTATCAAATAGTCCTAAAAAAAGAGGCTACAAAATTCATGAATAAGGCAAAAACCATATCAGCCAAAAAAGGAATTGCCTTTAGCTCAAAGATAGACTATGGAAGTCCTAGTATTGACATACCTAATTTTGCAAAAGATAAGAAATTTGATCTAATCGTAATTGGCTCCAGAGGATATTCTGGAATTAAGGAAACATTTCTTGGAAGTGTCGCAAACGGTATAGTTCACAAATCAAAAGTTCCTGTTTTGGTTGTAAAGTGAATAGGGTTGGAAATAAAGCACATCCTGGTACCATTTGATGATTCTGACAGATCTTTTAACGCATTTAATTTTGCTTTGGATCTTGCAAAAAAATACCACTCTAGTCTTTCAGTTGTCACTGTCATGTATAGCAGTGTCCTTGGAAGCTCATTTCTGGATATACCTGCTCATGAAACTTACATTGAGAAAACCAGACTCAAAAGACTTTCTCATGTTTTTAACAGACTGAAACTTGCAGCGGAAAAATTCCAAATTCCATTTATTTCAGAAATAATCTTGTCTTCGTCTGTAGCTGAGTCATTATTGTCATTTGCTAATTCATACAAAGTTGACTTAATAGTTCTCGGAACTAGGGGTAGAACAGGCTCTCCATTAAGATTACAGTTAGGGAGTGTTGCTACTTTGATATCTCATAATGCGACATGTCCAGTATTATTAGTAAAATAATTTTGTTTACTGAGATTTTTCCATTCGTAAAAGAATTTGATCACAAATTCTTCTCATTTCAGAATCAGAACCTGCACTACAAATCTTTACAAGATCGCTTGTCGTGATTATACCTACAATTGTGTCGTTTTCAGTAGCAACCACTTTGTGAATATTTTTTGTTTTCATTATTTCAGCTGCTTCCCAAACTGTTTCATCCGAATCAATAGTGATTAATGGTGAAGACATAACTTCTTTTACTAAATCTGAACCGGCTTTGTTATTAGCAACTATTCGCTTTACAAAATCTCTCTCAGTAATGATGCCTATTGGAGAATTATTCTCTGTAATGATTGCACAACCCACATCTGATTTACTCATTAATTCTGCTGTTTCTTTAATGCTCTTATTATGATCAATGGATACTATCTTCTTATTCATTACATCTTTAACGAATGTATGTGCCATAATTCCTACTTGTCCCTCCTATCTATAAAGTAATATTCAAAGATGACAATATTCATTTTACAACCAAAACCGGCACTGATGATTTGTGAAGTACATAATTAGACGTGCTTCCTAAAAAGAAACCCTTTACTGTTCCTACACCTCTAGAACCAATTACGATTAGATCAAACTTTCCTTTTTTTGCATAATTGACAATTTTTTTACCTTCATCCCCATAGAGAACCTTATCTTCAAACAAAATTCCATTTTGTGCAGCACGTTTTTTTGACTTTTGCATAAATTGTGATGCATGCTTTAGCAGGTATCTCTCTACATAAGAAATCTGATCATTTGTTTTCGGTTCTTGAATTGGTGTAACGTACAATCCAGTAATTGTTGCTTGGCATTGTCTAGCCAAGTAAATGGCATGATCTAATCCACGAAGAGAGTTTTTGGAACCATCAAGAGGAACTAAAATCTTACTAACTGACATACTAAACACAAACCATGAGACTTTTTTGAATTTAAGAGATGAACAAGATTATCAAAAATAGTAATAAAGAAATTTTCTGGAGCTAAATTGCTTTAGCTCCTCTCTGTTTTGTACAAATATCTAGAGCGTCTTCAACATTTGTGACAAAAACTTTACCATCTCCCTTAGTTCCAGTACACGCAACTTTTGAAATTGATTCTAAAATTGGTTCAACTTTGGAGTCATCAACTACCACTACTATTCTTTCTCTAGCAAAATACTGTCCTACCAATGGTGGGTCAGCACTACCTTGTCCTTGAGCATGAGATACTGTTATTCCCCCTACTCCTACTTTTTTGATAGCTTTTACCACATTATCTAGCATTGCTGGCGTAATCAGGGTTTCAATTCTTTTCATATTGACCATACGGTATTTTGATTTTAAAAGGCTCTACAGATTATCGGTATTGATTTTCAGTTCTGATATTGCACTTTACTTCTCAAATAACAGAAAATTGATCACTAATTATTGAATTCTGATCCCAACAAGATTACTGTCAAGGATATAATGACAAAATCTGTCATATCTGTTGATGCTGAATTAAATGTAAACGAAGCTGCAAAAATGATGGAAGACACCAAAGTTGGCGCAATAATTGTCATGGAGAATAACTCCCCAGTTGGTATTATTACAGATAGAGATTTTGCAACCAAAATTGTTGCCCATGCATATCCCATAACTACTCCTGTAAAACAGATAATGTCCACACCCTTAATCACAATAGGTCCAGAAGAATCTGTTTGGTCCATTTCAGGACTGATGAATTCTCGAAATATTCGAAAAATTCCTGTTGTAGATGATGATAAGGTGGTTGGAATTGTTACTGCTACTGACTTGGTAAAACAATTTGCAACATGTACTGAAGAAGATATGAGAAAGATGTATTATCATTCTATCTCTGAAGTATTCAGTAGATACAGTCCTTATAGCTAAATATTCTCATTATTGAAAATTAGTTTTACGCATAAATAGGAAGAATGAGCATAATATTGCATGAAAGTGAAAAAGACCTCAGGACGAGGAACAGGAACTAGAGAAGAAGAAATTAAAGAACAGAATTGGGCTGGAGATGCATACAGAAAGGAACAGTCTGAAAAACTAAAGAAAACTGGCAAAAATATTACGTTAAGTAGTGGACGTGGTGTTGGAACTAGAAAATTAAAAGACCTGCCTGATCCAAAACCCAGACCATCAACTGAAGGCATGACTAGAGTAACAGGCCGTGGCACGGGAAGTAGAAAAAGTCGTAATAAGGGAAGCAATTAGATTTTTTTCAATTAATTATTTTTCTCTGAATCAAAAAATATTCTAGACGGTTCTATATCTGATGATATTGACAAATTTGAAAATTCTTCTGGAATTAATGAATAGATTACCTTTGGTTCGAACATTATCAAGCTGGAAGAATGATCTTTCATTTTTTTAGCTTTTTCGGATTTAATTCTATTTAGGGACACATCAAAGATATTTTTTTTAATTTCTGAACATTTTGGTTCATCTGTCAAAATGGATACTCTTCCATGAATCTGATATCCTGCATACTCTTCTTTATCATAGACAGCTAAAGTTGCATTAGGATTTACCGTATAGTTTCTAAATGACTTGTGCTTGAAAAAATCAAGCCAGTATATCGCATCATCTTCTACAATGAAGAATGTTCTAGGCGTAATATTGACAAATTTTGCTCCACCTGATGTACCAATTGCCACAATTCCTTGAGATTCGAGCATTTTCTTAACCTCATCTGGAATCTTCATACTTGAAAAAAGGGATTTTTAGTATATTATGGGGATACACAATTTTCAATTTTGATATCTTCATTCAGATGACTTTGCACTAATGACATGCTGAGTCATTCTTTGCAGTCTTTTTAATCGCTCTAACGAAATACCTGTATTTCTAGAAAATTTTCCCAAATCCAAAGTCAATAGATCTTTTGCAATCATAATGTGATTTTTAGAGAATTCTTCTAATTCCCTTGCTTGAAGTTTAAGGATTGTGATTGGATACAACCCTTCTTTTTCAATAATCTTTTCTAATCCATTATCTAAGGGGTATCTCCAACAAAGTATTTTTTGCCCAACACATTGAGCGTATTGTAAAGCATCTGATGAAATTTTTGTATTTGACACTAGCATCTCTTTTTGTATTTCTTCTTTCAAATCAAGAAATCTTGCATGGGTGTACAATGATTCTTTAATTCCAGTAAAAATCCCCGGTGAATTATGATACTTGCATTCTATCATACACTTATCACCATTATCCAATGTTGTTATGATATCTATTTCATGAATAACACACTGACCTTGAATTTTTTCTCTGATAGATTCTGGATGATGACCATAATATTGTAAAACTCCTTTTATGAATACTTCAAATGGGAAACCAGCCGGACCCATCAACATGATTGATTCCTTTAAGCGATACCTATGTTGAATAGCATGATCTTTGTCTGCCAAAGCCAACTGCCTTAACACTAACTTGTAAACTTCTTTGGTCGATATTCCCTCGTATAATTGAGCCTGAACTTTTCTTGCAACTTTTTCTGCAAATTGCTTACTCGCTCCGGCTCTGACACATGTAGCTTCAACCTTACTTCGTTCAAATGGGACATGCTTTCCACTGGCTTTTCTTATGAAAATTTTTTTCAAGTTCTATACAGCTTGATATTAATAATTTTTAAAATAAATGCACTTGATTTTCAAATGTGATATTTAGCTAGATTCCCAATTCTTCTTTTATCAATAGTGTTCGATTTCTTATTGCTACAGAACTAACTGCTGCAACTCTAGAAATTTCATTTTGACTTATTTTCTCTCCATTAAGTACGCATGCAATATAGACACATGAAGCAGCCTGTACAATTGGATTTTTACCCTCAGTGATGCCTATATCTTCACATTTTTTCAAGAAATCTACTGCCTGACGCTTTGTAGTCTCTTTCATATTCAAATTATTACAAATTTTTGTGATAAATACGGCAGTATCATACTGTTCAACATTCAATTCAAGTCTGCTGACCAACGTTCTAAAGTCTCTTGAAAGTATCCTTTTTTCTACATTTGCAGCAGCAACTATATCATCTAAGGAACGAAGTGTACTTGATTGCCTACATGCTGCATAAAGTGAAGCAGCTACTAGGGATCTCATTGTTCTACCTCTAGTTAATCTTGCAGCAACTGCTCTCCTGTAAATCTGTGCAGTGTCTTCAACGACAGTATCTGGAATAGCCAGCTTTGTTTTTAGAGCATTAAGAATTGTAAATGCCTTACTTAGCCTCACAACTGTTTTTGATTTGCTCCTTTGATCCCATACTCTTAATCTTGAAAATTGATTTTTTATATCTCTAGATAGATTATTACCTGCTGAATCTTTGTTGTTGCCAATCACCGTTGATAATCCCTTGTCATGCATTGCTAATGACATTCCAGGACCAGTTCTAGTTTGATTCATAAAATCATCTTGTGATGAATATGCTTCATGCTCCACATCAGGTATATTTTGCAATAGCACTGTACCGCATTCCCCGCACACAATTTCACCCCTTTCTTGGTCCGTAATTGCCGGGTAGGTTTTGCAAGTGTCTAGTCTACACTTTGCATCGTAATCACTAGTAAAATATTCTAACACTACTGTTATCATTACGTCGTTATCAAATAAAAGGAACGCGCATCTGGCAAAAATAATACGTAAAATAGCTTTTCATCGCAATTTTATTTACTCTCAGAATGAATTTTTTCTAGCCTTTTGATATATGCAAAATATACTATCGTACCTAACGCAACAATTCCTACTCCCGATAAAATTACCTGTAAATCAAACTGAGTGATCATGTACAAAGTTGCTGCCAGACCAAATAATGGAAGTACTGGAAACCTTCCAATGTTAATCGGTACACGAAACGGTCTTGGCTCATCTGGTTTCGTATAACGCAATACAATTACTGCCAAATTTATCATTGCAAATGTAATTACTATTGCAAAGACTACAATGTTGGCAACAATTACAATATCTCCAATTAATGTAAATCCTGTACTAATTACAAAGATTGCAATTACTGCCATCCATGGAGTTTTAGTTTTAGGATGGATTTTACCAAATATTTTTGGAAGTGAACCGTCACGTGCCATTCCGTAAAGCATTCTAGCTCCCGCAACCAGTGTGATTAGAATCGTGCTAGCCGTGGCAAATAATGCTATTGCGGATAATGTCAAACTACCATTGTCCCCAAATGCCCTATTTGCAACATCTGCAAGTGGAGCAGAAGATTGCCCCAACTCCTCCCATGTCATTACTCTTAACACAGAAATTGATACAAGAATGTAGATTACTCCTGTAATGAGAACTGCAAGGAGTATTCCTCTCGGCAGATTCTTTGCAGGTCTTTTAACTTCTTCAGCGATATTTGCCATATCCTCAAATCCAATAAATGCAAAAAAGATCAAAACAAATGCAAGAACAATTCCTGATATGCCAGTTGTCTGTAAGTAATCAACGGGCTCTTTGACTTCATAGCTGAAACCAAGAATAATTATCAAAACTAGTCCTGCGATTGTTATGATGGCAAAAATGGTATTCATCCATGATGATTCCCTAATTCCTACAAAGCTAATGACAGATAATATTCCAAGTATTACAATTGCTCCAATAACAATTGGAATATCGACAAAGCCTACCAGGTAACCACCAAATCCCAATCCTACTGTCGCAGCTGTAATCATTGAGGTAATAGAAGTAAGCCAGCCAATTGTGAATGCAATGAAATTATTCCTAAATGCATTTTTTACAAAAACATATTCTGCTGCTGCTTTTGGAAATAGTGCAGCTAGTTCAGCATAGCTTAATCCTGCAAAAACTGCAACAATTGAACCAATTAGAAATGATATCCATACGGCATTTCCTGCAAGTCCAGCAGCTTCTCCAATGAGAACATAGATGCCTGCACCAAGAATTAATCCGACACCGTACATTATTAGATGAAACAAACCCATGTTTCGGCTTAATTCTGACATATGTTACCACTCAAAATCATAATATTAAATCTAAATTGGGTGCAAATTATCAACGATGAAAATTAATTCTTATCTTCATATACTAAAAATAAGAAATTATTCCAATTGAAATGGAAGTTTTCTGAATCGGATAAAGAATGGCATCAAACTATTCTTAATGCATTTGAAAATATACTCAAAATGAAAATAAAACCTGTCTTGGTTTATGATAGAAAACATTTTGCTAATTATATCTACAAGGGAGGGAAAAAACCCAGTGGTGTGTGGGCTGAATGCATCAAAGAGTGTGGTACAATTTGGCTTAATCCTCATTTATCAACAGAACCAAAAGTTGAGACAGTTAACACAATTTATCATGAATGTCTTCACATAAAATATCCTAAAATGCATGAAAATAAAGTAAGAAAAATGGCAGATAAAGTAATACCAGTAGCTGCGTCACTAACTACAAAGAAGAAAACATTTGATATAGTTCACCAACATTAGAAATGTAATATGAAAAAAGTTAAGTCAATCCTAGTTCCTCTTGATGGCTCAAAAAATTCTTTCCGAGCTCTAGATTTTGCAATAACTCTAGCCAAACCAATAAACGCATCAATTACAGGAATTCACTGTATCGATTTACAATTGGTTCTAGAATATGCTGTTATAGATCCTGTGTCAATCAGATTAGAAAAAAAAGCACATCAATTCTTAAAAACTGCTAAAAAAAATTGTGCTAAAAACAGAATCGAATTCAAACAAAAAATTCTACGCGGTAAAACTTCCGAAAAAATTCTGCAATTTTCAAAAAAGGGAAAATTTGATCTCATTGTTATGGGATCAAAAGGCGAAGGAATGGTTCAAGAGATGCTTTTGGGAAGCGTTTCACACGAAATTACTCACAGATCTAAAATCCCAGTTGTAATAGTTCGATAGGTTTACTGGAATATTCTTATTACACAATTTCTGAAGAAAATTTAGAATGCTTCCATTAAGAGATGAAAATCCTCATCCAAAATCATTCAAGCCCAAACTAACCATTCTACTAATGATACTAAATGTTGCAGTATTTTTTGTAGAGGTGGCAATTACGGGCCAAATTTGGGAATTTTCAAATCAAAACGCTGCAATGATGTTCTTTGAATGGGGAGCTGTTCCCTCATGTGTTACAGGTGCAAGTTATATCGTTCAACCTGGAATGCAGATTCCATGTCCTGACATGCCCGAGGTATCTCTACTTAGCTCAATGTTCATGCATGGTGGTTTGATGCACTTGGGTGGTAACATGTTGTTTCTTTGGATATTTGGTGACAACATGGAGTACAAGTTTGGCAGAGCAAAGTTTCTTGGAGTCTACTTGATGTGGGGTATCGGTGCAGGACTAGCTCACATTGCAATTGATCCTCTAAGTCCAGTTCCAGCAGTTGGAGCATCAGGTGCAATCTCTGGAGTGTTGGGTGCATACCTTGCAATTTATCCGCGAGTTAGAATTTCGACTTTTCTAATGTTGGGATTCTTTTGGAGAATGTTACATATCGAAGCAAGATGGTTTTTGCCATTCTGGTTGATTTTTCAAAACTTGTTGCCGTTCTTTATTGGAGGCTTTGGTGTAGCCGGTGGTGGTGTTGCATACATGGCTCACATCGGTGGTTTTGCAATAGGATACGCCACAGGATATCTTTACAAAAAAACTCACAGCTCAGAATTTACCTATGGGACAAGGTATGGATATAGAGGAAACTAAATTCTTTAACGAATAAATCCCTAAACAATTCTACATTATCCATGCCACTAATTACAGTGTCAATGTATCCAGGGCGAACACAACAACAAAAAGATGATTATGCAAAGGCAATAACCAAAGCCGCTGTAGATATTCTCAAAACCAAAGAGAGTCATGTCATTGTCGTCTTTGATGAAAATCCAAAGGAAAATTGGTTTTTGGCTGGAAACCAGCTTTAATCTTTCTTTTCATTTTGACTTTTTCAAAAATGAGAATTAGGTCCTAGCAATAAATACAATCTTAACAAAATTTGCTCATGTCACAAATAGCTACAACACCAGAAGGCGTTCCAGTTATTTTACTTAAAGAGGGAACAAAACAATCACGTGGTCGTGATGCCCAGCGAAATAATATCCGAGCAGCAAAACTGATCTCTGAGATAATTCAGACTAGTTTAGGCCCACGTGGAATGGATAAAATGCTTGTTGATTCTCTTGGAGATATCACAATTACTAATGATGGAGCAACAATTCTCAAAGAGATTGATGTTCAACATCCAGCAGCAAAGATGATGGTGGAAGTAGCAAAAGCTACAGACAGCGAAGTAGGCGATGGCACAACATCTGCCGTAGTGCTAGCTGGTGCCCTACTTGAGAAGGCAGAATCATTAATTGATGATGACATACATCCTGTGATTATTGCAGATGGCTACAAAAAAGCATCAAAAAAGGCATCAGAATTCCTATCTCAAATTGCAATAAATGTAGATCCAAAAGACAAAGATGTGCTTGAAAAAATTGCAAACACGGCTATGCAGACAAAGCTTGTATCTGTTGAAGCAACAGATCTTGCAAAATTGGTGGTTGATGCCATACTCAAAGTCATTGAAGAAAAAAATGGAATATTCAAAATTAATCTAGATAATATAAAAATTGAAAAAAAGACTGGCGGTTCTGTATCTGATAGCGAACTGGTAAGTGGAATAATACTTGACAAAGAAATAGTTCATAGCGGAATGCCAAGAAGAATTGAGAATGCAAAGATTGCGTTAATTAATGATGCACTCGAGATTAAAAAGACAGAGTTTGAAGCAAAATTAAACATCTCTAGTCCAAGTCAGATGAAATCATTCATGGAGGAGGAAAACCAGATTCTCAAAGACATGGTGTCTAAGATAAAATCTACTGGTGCAAATGTAGTGTTATGTCAAAAGGGAATAGATGAGATTATTCAACATTATATGAGTAAGGACGGAATTATTGCTGTTAGAAGAATCAAGGAGAGTGATATGACAAAGCTTGCTAAAGCTACTGGCGGAAGAATCGTAGGAAGAGTTGACGATCTAACTGATAGCGAATTGGGTATGGCAGATAATGTTGAGGAGAAAAGAGTTGAAGAAGATAATTGGGTGTTTATTGAAGGGTGTAAGAATCCAAAAGCTATTACTATTCTTGTACGAGGAGGTTCGCAGAGAGTAATAGATGAAGCTGACCGTTCAATGCACGATGCACTGATGGTTGTAAAGGATGTGATTGAAAAACCAAAGGTTGTATATGGTGGAGGATCTCCTGAGGCATTTATCGCTTTAAAACTTAGGGAATGGGCAAAGTCACTTTCGGGAAGAGAACAACTAGCAGTTGAAAAGTTTGCAGATGCCTTGGAATCGATTCCACTTGCCCTTGCTAGAAACGCTGGAATGAATCCCATTGATACAATTACACAACTGCGTTCAAAACAAAGTACGGGAGAAAAGTTTGCCGGCGTTGATGTCATTAATGGAACTGTTGCAAATTTTGAAAAGTTAGGAATCATAGAACCAGTTAAGGTAAAAGAGCAGATAATAAAATCTGCCACAGAGACTGCCAACATGATTTTACGAATTGATAATATTGTAGCCTCCTCAAGAAGTCATTCAGCACCACCAGGAGGAATGGGTGGGATGCCTGGTATGGATACTGAATAGATTTTATCATTTAACATAAAACCAAAACTAATACACTTTCTTACACATCGGGATTTAAGAGAAGAACAAATGAAGGATCATTTCAAATTAGGATTATTCTATTGACTGTTGTTATTTTTCTTTTTGAGAATCAATTATGATAACTAGATGATGGTAAATAAAGAATAGATCATATTACAAAACATGGTTAGCCAATACGTTTGGGTCGGCATAATGATAGGGGCTTTCTTTGCGGGTTTTGGGATTTACCATGTAACCTTGCAGTCTAACCAACCAACTCACATGATGACCACACAACAGATGCAGCAAATGATGAATGATCCACAGATGATGAATCAGTGGCATAATCAAATGATGCAAAATCCTCAAGCAATGAACCAATGGATGAATACCATGATGCAAAATCCACAGGCTATGCAACAAATGCATAACATGATGATGAGCAATCCACAACACATGAACCAGATGATGCAACCCATGATGAATCACATGATGGATGATCCTCAATTACAACAACAAATGGTAAATCAAATGATGCAGCATCAGGGAATGATGAACTATATGGGAAACAACACCCAATGGCAAAACATGATGGGCAGACATATGATGATGCCTTAATTATTTTTTCGAATTGATCCTGTTTAATTGATGACTTGATTAATTTACGAATGTCCCCTAGCAAATTGTGGCGATTTTAATTATAATGTGTTTTTGATATGTCTAAGAATAATTAAGCGCATTATTGACCTTGGGTAAACACAAAACCAATTGCAAAAATTTTTTGGCATAGTTTGGCATAGTTTTTCCATATTTTTGTCTAAAAATGATACATCTGAATTAAAAACTGATCAAGACAGTTTTTATTTCATTTATTTTAATCAGAATCATGGCAAAGATTGCACTTGTACAATTCAAGGCATCAACAAAAAAGGAAGAAAATTTAAAAAAAATTTTAAACTATATTGAAAAGGCTGCAAAACAAAAAGCAAAACTGGTTGCATTTCCTGAATTTATGATGTTCTATACCTCTTCATCACAAACACCAAAAGATCTCGCAAATGAAGCAGAAACGATTTCTGGAAACTTTGTAAAATCAATTGCAAGGGCTGCCAAGTTAAACTCAATTCAAGTGATAGGCACCATGTATGAAAAGAGCAACAAAAAGGACAGGGTCTTTGATACCTCTTTTGTTATCGATAAAAATGGTAAAGTTGTATCAAAATACCGAAAAATCCATCTTTATGATGCACTGGGTTTTAGAGAATCTACCAAAATGACCTCTGGTTCCAAGATTTCCAAGCCGACTTCTTCCAGTATTGGAAAGATTGGAATGCTGATTTGCTATGATCTGCGTTTTCCAGAGATGGCTCGCAATTTGACGCTTGCAGGCTCTGAAATTCTAGTTGCACCATCTGCATGGGTAAAGGGTGAGATGAAAGAAGATCACTGGATTACTATAAACAAAACGCGAGCAATTGAAAACGGATGTTATGTAATTGCACCTGATCAAGTAGGCAACATTTACTGCGGTAGAAGTCTAGTTGTTAATCCATTTGGCAAGATTCTTGTTGACATGAAGAAACGACAGGGCATAGCATATGCAGATATCTCACTAAAAGAGATCAAAAAAACCCGTACCGTTTTACCATTATTAAAAAATCGAAGAAAAGACGTCTATTGATACACTAGGCCTTTTTCTTTCCAGAACAATTAAAGTTTGCACAACGCTTTATCCATTTTTCTTTTCGCGAATATCTAAAGATGATAGTAGGCCAGCTGCAAAACTTGCATGGAATTTTTGTTGCCTTTAGCATGGCCTTTTGCAAAAGAGGTGATGATGCCTTACACCCATTGTAATAGTTTGAGCAACCCATGAATCTCTTTTTTGTTTTATAGGATCTAATTACCATTAATTGCCCCACGTGGCACTCTGGGCATTCCAGTAACCCATCCTTTGGGGAGTTTGTACCTAAAATGACATATTTCTTCTTCTTTGTGGAGTAGGATAGGTATCCGTTTTCATCAAAGTACTGGTTAATTTCGTCTTTTAATGTCAAAGTCTTTTTCTTTGTTATCCTAATGGAATGGCGGGACTTGGAGCTCTTTCTTATCTGGGTTTGACTTTGTAACATCATCTTTTGTTTCAATTCTATACCATGTAAATGCTTGAACGATTTTTATAGGGAATGAGGTCAGCCAGATTTGTGGAAAAGGTTTGTGTTCTTGGTGCGGGAAGTACCAAATATGGAAAATTAGAAGACAGTATTTCTGATATCACAGTACAAGCTTCAGTTGGAGCTATTGAAAGTGCTGGCATTGAGCCAAAAGAAATTGAAGCAGGTTACATTTCAAACGTTTTTGGAGTTGCAGACAAGCAGGTTCATCTTGGTCCAGTAGTCATGAGTAACCTAGGCATACCTGAAAAGCCATCTTTATCAATAGAATCTGCATGTGGAAGCGGTTCAGTTTCATTTAGAGAAGCATTTGCAAATGTAGCTGCAGGATTTTATGATGCAGTTTTAGTTACCGGTGTTGAAAAAGTAACTCATACAGGAACAGAGTGGACTACAACATATTTTTCATATTGTTCTGATTTCTTTTATGAAGGACAAGCTGGTGCATCATTTCCAGGACTCTTTGCATCAATGGCAAGAGCATATCTTACAGAGTTTAAAGCAACAGAGGAAGACTTTGCAAGAGTTGCAGTAAAAAATCATGAAAACGGTCTTTTGAATCCTAAAGCTCACTTGCGAAAAAAGATTACAATTGATGATGTATTAAGCTCTGCAGTTGTTGCAAGCCCACTAAAGCTATATGACTGCTGTCCATTCTCTGATGGTGCAAGTTCTGTTATTCTATGTAGTGAAAAGTTTGCAAAGGAACATGGTGGTGATTATGTTAAAGTAATTGGTTCTGGTAGGGGTGGATCCCCTGCAGCACTGCAAGGTCGTGAACATATGACAACAATTCCAAGTACAAAACTTGCAGCACAAGCAGCATACAAGATGGCTGGAATTACAGCAAAAGATGTTGACTTTGCAGAAGTACATGATTGTTTTACAATTGCAGAGATTGTTGACAGTGAAGATCTTGGATTCTTTGAAAAAGGTAAAGGAGTTGATGCAGTCAGAGAGGGAAGAACTTCTCGTAACGGTGACATTCCAATCAATCCATCAGGTGGATTAAAATCAAAAGGACATCCAATTGGAGCAACCGGCGTTGGCCAAGTCGTTGAGGTGTATGAGCAATTAACAGGAAAGGCTGGCGATAGAACAGTTAAGGATGCTAAAATTGGATTAACTCAAAACTTTGGTGCTACAGGTGCCAGTTGTGCAGTTCATATTTTCCAAAGTGTGTAAGAAATGTCAGCTAAACAAGAATTTGTAGAGCAAGCAAAAGCAGGCAAGATTCTTGCTAGAAAATGCACAAAATGCAATCATCTCCATTTATCCACAGTATACTATTGCCAAAACTGTGGTGCAAAGGAGTTTGAAAATGCCATTCTTCCAGGACAAGGAACTGTTGCCACATATACCATAATTACAGTGCCTCCTGCTGGCTTTGAGAAATACACACCTTATGCCTGGGTTGTTCTCAAATTAGACTCCTCAGAACTGCGAGTTTCTGGCTTTATGGCAAACATCAAAACCCCAGCAGATCTTCCAGTTGGTACCAAAGCTAAAATCACTGGATTTGATGAACGGGGAATCCTCATAGAAAAGCAATAAAATAATTTATTGAAATTATTAAAAAAATCAGAGCAGTTTTCTAATTATTACAACTAAACGATTTTGATACATGTCAGTAGATGTAACATGTGGAAAATGCGGTGAAAAGATCACAAGTATGAAAATGCTCAAACCTCTAAAAGATGTCATGAATCCATACAGTGGAAAATGTCCTTCTTGTGGACAAGCACTTTCAACATCTGAATTTTCATTAGATGTACAAGAAAACTGATCTAGTTTTACAAAAATTATCAATTTTGATCCAAAAACTGATCCAGTTTCCGAAAAATGATCTAATTAGATCCAAAATTGATCCAGTTGGATCAAAAACTGATCTTATTGGATCCAAAAATGATGCAGTCATAAATCTTATTTACTCCTAACCTTGTAGACATGGATATGGAACTGAGCGAGGGGGTAGCGGAGCCAAAGAGGGGCGGCATACTGCAATCCACATCAAAACGTGTACGGATGATCTTTTCCGTTATGGCCAGTCCAAACCGTATAGACATTTTAAGAATTTTAAATTCCAAGGGTCCTTTAACTTATTCAGAATTAAAGTCCCTTGCTGGATTCAAATCAAAAAAAGAGAGTGGTAAATTTGCATACCATCTTAGAAAATTATTGAGACAATCCCTTGTTGCATTAAACAAATCTGAGAGAAGATACACCATTACAAATTTGGGCAAATTAGTTCTAAGTCTTGCCAGACAGATTGAAGAACGCTCCATCATCGAAAGCGGCAAAATGTATGTTAGAACATCACATGAATCAATTGAGGAATTTAATTCTCATAAAATTATACAATCCCTTGTCCGTGAGGGAAGCTTACCATTAGAGTTAGCACAAAAAATTACAGAAGAAGTTGAAAACAGAATTTACAAATATCAAACAACATATCTTACCGGCTCTCTGATCCGTGAAATGGTTAACTCTGTTTTATTGGAACATGGTCATGAGGAATATCGCAATAAACTGGCCAGACTTGGACTGCCAGTATTTGATGTGCAAGAAATGCTCTCAAATATTGATAATGTCGATAATGGCGCAGAAGGCCTACTCTACAAGACAGGCCAAGTAGTCTTTGCTGAGCATTTACTCACAAATACCCTGCCTAAGGACGTGGCAGATTCACACTTGTCAGGAGACCTACACATTACGAATCCTGGAATTTGGTCACTCTTGCCTGATGCAATTTTTGTAAATATTAAGGAATTAATCGATGATGGCCTTAACCTTGGAGGAAAATTCCTAGATGTCTCACGAATACCATCTGCCAAAAACCTTGATGATCTAACCTCAACACTTTCCATGTTGATTTCACTCATCTCAAAAGAAGCCTCACAAGAGGTTGTAATGGATGGATTGGCGCAATTACTGACAAAACATGCAAAGAATTCTGGAGACATTGAGCAAAAACTTGCAGATGCGTTTGCAACTGCTTCAACTGTTTCAAAGTATAACAAAAATCCAACAATTGTTTCATTTAGAGTCCAACTTGGCTCTGATGCTAAGATAAACTCTGCAATTATCACCGCATACAAAAACTATGCAAGAATTACACCTATTCCAAAGATTGGTTTGATTATTGATTATGAAAAAGGAAAATTGTCTGATGTCTCTGCTGATCTTGCAGAAATTGTAACACTTGGTGGCAAAGTAATCTTCTCTCAAGGATTAGTATCTAACAAGGGAATTGCCAACGTACAAACAAAGAACTCTACTCCTCTTTCCATTAATCTTCATTCAATTTCAATTAACTTGCCACGACTTGCATTTGAGTCAAACAAGGATGAGACGTACTTTAGAGCAAGATTAGCTCTTCTAATGAAACCTGCCTTGTCATCTATGGCATTAAGAAAGAAAGACATATCTGATCTAACTCGACGTGGTCTTAATCCAATTCTTGCAAAGAATACACAGTACATGCAACGTGGTTCTGCTTCAATTGTATTGAATCTAGTCGGACTAAATGAAGCAGTTTTTAACATTCTTGGTTACCAAGACAACAAAGAAGGTCGTGACATCTTACACAAAGTAATTGAAACTGCAGTTGAAGTTGCAAAGAAAAAAGGAAAAGAACTCGGTGATGATGTTAGAATATGCATGACAGAAAGTGACGGCTCTATAAGATTTTCAACACTTGATGGAGAAAAATACGGAAAGAATTCTGTACTAAAAGATCTTGACTCTGATTCTTACTCTGAAGGATTCACACTTAATGCATCTGAGGTAGATGGACTAACTGCAAAGAGTGAGCAAATCTCTGAATGCAACAAGCTTGCAAAAATGCTCAATGGAGGATTACTTGTTAGTCTTCAGATCGACGATGATGCAAAGATTGATGATATCAAAAAGGCAATAGAAAAGACTGGAGAATTAACATCCTCCTTCAAACCAGTAAAACACGTTTCAATTTGTGGCGAATGTGGCTTTAAAGATGAGAAATTAGGCGACAAATGTCCTTCCTGCAAGTCACCTTACATTATCTGAAATTCGTAAATTCATAATTCTTTTCGTCATTTTACGATCAAATTTTAGATCCTATCAAAAATTTTTCAAAGTCGAAAATCGTACCGTTATGAAGTTCATAGTACCGGTGTGAATAATTTTAAATCAAAAATCGATCCTGATGAATTTTTTTAGGCCACACAAGTTATAACCACAGTAAATCATACCACTGGAGGGGAGATTATAGATTGGATAATTCACAAATAGAAAGTTCTATCGGAGAGATCCGCAAGCGAAATGGATCGGTTGTGGCTTTCAATAAAGATAAAATTTCAAATGCCATTTACAAGGCATTAGCAGCCACGTCTGAAGCCGACCGTGGTTTAGCAGATCAACTCGCAGAGGGAGTACTAAGAAAATTATTTGAACAAGGATTTTCTGCTTCACGACCTCCAAGCGTTGAAGATATTCAGGACATGGTAGAGTCAACTTTGATCGAGAACGGTCACAGTGAAATCGCCAAGGCCTACATTTTGTATAGACATGAACGTAGAAAAGTTAGAGATGAGAAATTCAAGGTTCTTAACACAAAGACATTAGATCCAGTAGCAAAGAAATTTGATCTAAACTGCCTGAGAGTTTTGGCTTCAAGATATCTCCTACGAAATAACAAAAATGAGATTACCGAAAGTCCCAGTCAAATGTTTGAGCGTGTGGCCATCTTAATTGGCATTGGAGATTTAATGTACGATGCAGAACTCTTTGCAAAAGATGGTAACAAAAGACAAAACCTCGAAGAGGCAGAAGCATATCTAGATAAACTAGACAGCTTTGATTACAAATTCAAGATAGGTGATTACTATCTTAACAAATGGCACTTTAGAGCCATGATTAACCACTACATAACTTTGGCAAACAAAGGTCAGATGAAGCTAAGCTTCAAAGATCTTCTGACAATGTTAGCTGCAAAGAAACTAGACAGATATGCAGACAGAATCAAAGAATACTATGATCTGATGGTTTCACAAGACTTTCTGCCAAATTCACCAACAATGATGAACGCTGGTGGACGTTTGGGACAACTATCTGCATGCTTTGTCTTAGACATGCCAGACGATATGGAAAGAATCATGAAATCAACATCTGATGCAGCACTAATCTTCAAATCTGGAGGTGGAGTTGGAATCAACTACTCTGATCTTAGACAAGAAGGTGACATTGTAGCATCAACATCTGGTGTTGCTTCAGGTCCTGTATCCTTCATGAATATTATCAATACAGTCACAGAAGTGGTAAAACAAGGTGGAAAACGCCGTGGTGCCAACATGGGAATTATCGAAGCATGGCATCCTGATGTTGAAAAATTCATCACAAACAAGACTCAGCCAGGCGTGCTTGAGAATTTCAATGTAAGTGTTGGAATCTGGGAAGATTTCTGGCATTCACTTGTAAATACCACAGACGGAAAGTACATGCTTAGAAGCTCACGCAACAGAGCACCAGTTAGAGAAATTAATGCACATCAACTAATTGATCTAATTGCACTGTCTGCATGGAAGAGTGCCGAACCTGGTTTGATCTTCTTTGATCAAATCAACAAATACAATGTATTTGCAAAAGCAAGAGGCGGACCAATCCGTGCAACAAATCCTTGTGGAGAACAAAGCTTGTATCCATACGAATCATGCAACTTGGGTTCCATCAATCTGTCAAATCTTGTAAAACGCAAAGCAGATGGTGAATACGAATTTGATTGGCAAAGATATGAAGAAACAATTCGAAAGACAACTCGATTCCTTGACAGCGTCATCGATGTCAATCTGTATCCAGTAAAAGACATTGATACTGCATCAAAAGAATCAAGAAGAATTGGATTGGGTGTAATGGGAGTTGCAGATCTACTCTACAAACTACGAATCCCATACAACTCTAAAGAAGGATATGAAATTCAATCAAAGCTAGCAGAAGCTCTCTCATACTATTCAATGGAAGAGAGTGTTGCATTAGCAAAGTCACGTGGAGAATTCCCACTTTGCTCAAAGACAGAATATCCAGAAGGAAAGATTCCAATTGCTGGATACTATGAACGTCCAAAAGAGCAACACAGCTTTGAATGGGATGCATTAATCCAAAAGATCCAAAAGCACGGAATTAGAAATGTACTGACAACAACTGTCGCTCCCACTGGAACACTATCAATGATTGCAGACTGTTCTAATGGAATGGAACCAATGTTTGCACTAGTGTTTGAAAAGAGAGTAACTGTTGGTCGCTTCTTTTACACAAACAAAATCATTGAGCAAGCACTCAAAGACAATGGATTGTACAGCGAAGAGATACTTGAAAAAATTGCTGACAACTATGGCTCACTCAAAGGAATTCCAGAAATTCCAGAGTGGATGCAAAACATCTTTGTCACAGCAATGGATATTCATTGGGCTGATCATCTTATGGCCCAAGGAGTATGGCAAGAGTGGATTGGAAATGCAATCGCTAAAACAATTAACATGCCATACGATGTGACTGCAGATGACGTCAAAGCAGCATATCTCCTAGCACATGAGCTTGGCTTGAAAGGCATCACAGTTTATCGTGATGGTTCCAGACACAAACAAGTTCTTCACATGACTAGTGAAAAGGCTGAAAAAATATTCACAGTAACTCCAAGCAACTATGTCACTGACTATGTGTCAAATGCACTAGCAAACCAATACGTAAAAACCCAAGTACAAGACGCCTTGAAACTCAAAACACCAGAAGAGACGCCTGTTGAGCAGAATCTATCTGAGGAGACATCTGAGGAAAACCTTTGCCCAACATGCAAGAACAATTTGGTGTTCGTTGAGGGTTGCAGTATCTGCATAGAATGCGGATTCAGCGGCTGTACATCAGGCTAGAAAACAAGCATTAGAAACATTACAGTTATCGTATGTAACGAGGTAGTGGGGACAATACTTCCTCCATAAAAGAAGTAGAACCTCCAAGATATCGATCTCGTTATGTATAATGATAACAGACCAGGGTAGTGAGGACAATGTTCCTTATTATGGAAGGACAGAACCTCCAAGATATCGATCCTGGTCTCTAACCCATCATATCAACTGACTGTAACTGTAATAAACTATCCCAATCTATATTCTCGATTAAAAGTATCACAACTTTTTTACCTCTCTTTTTTCACAGCCAAGAACTGTGAATAAGATCATTATTGGCGGCATCTCTGCTGCTGTAATTATTGGAATTGCTGCAGCATTTGCATTAATGCCATCCCAACCAAATTCCAATCAATCAACTAATGAAAAATTAGGATTGGTCATCAATACACCATTAACAACTACAACCCTGCCAGAATTAGATGAGATCTATTCACAAGCAGCTTCCACAGGCATTGGAAGAAGTAATGTCTACATGTTTTGGGATATGATAGAACCTGAAAAGGGTCAGTTTGATTGGAAGCAGTCAGACATTATCATGAGCTTTAATAAAAAAAATAATCTCAAAGTTACTCTTTACTTTTCAATTGTAAACGGAAAAACACTTGGACCATTTCCTGACTGGATAGGAAAACCAAGCTTGATCACAGTATCAGAAGACAATGTGGTAAATGTTCTTGATGCAGTACTATCAAGATATGACATCATTGATACCCTGATTATATCTGGTGACACAGATGAGCACTTTAGATACAAAGAAGGAGAAATTCCAATCTATCGAGACCTCTTTAACAATGTCTATGATAGAATCAAGGAAAAACACCCAGATGTAAAAATTGGAAACTCTTTTGCCTTGCATAATGTTCTCAACAAAAATATCGAAAATGTAGTAAAGGAATTGTCCATAGGCGATTTTGTTGCATTTAGCTATTTCCCAGTAGATGCATTAAATGAGATAGTAAAAACTCCATATCAAGCAAGAGCAGACCTAGACAAGGCATTTGAGCTTGCACAAAACAAGCAGGTTGCACTCTTTGAGATAAGCTGGAGTACATCTAGTCACGTAGAAGGAAACGAATTTGATCAAACACAATTTGTAAATCAAGTGTACGAATTTTTCAACGAAAATGAAAATCAAATCGAGTTTGTAACATGGTATAGGATGTATGATAGACCAGATGGTAGCTGTATAATTAATGCAGAAGAACTAGAGGGTGCAGTTTCAGTAGGTGGAGGTTCAGGTTTTGGTAGTAGTGAATTTGTTGCAGAACGACTAGGAAATTATATCTGTAGTGCAGGTCTGATAAGTGAAGATGGAAACGAAAAACCATCATGGAATGAATTTAAAAAAGAGATCTCAGCGTTGTCTTAAACATGCTGTCATTAATAATTGCAGAATCATCACTTGAGCTAGTCCCACGAGAATTACAATCACATATCTCAATTAAATCTCATGCAAAAAAATTAGGAAAATATCCCTCAGAGATATTATTGGATAATTCATGGCATTTTGCTGCAATGAAAGGACTAGAAAATGAAATTAAACGCGGCAGGCCAGATATTGTTCATCTGTGTTTGCTAGCTGCAACAAGCATTCCATTGTACCATGAAAATGAAATTGAAATTTACGTGCATACAGTTGATAACAAAGTTATCATTCTTGGAGATAACGTAAGACTACCAAAATCTTATCACAGATTTGCAGGAATTATAGAAAAATTGTTCAAAGACAAAGTAATCAAAACAGATGATTCTGTATTGATGGAGCTAAAAAAGATGACATTTGATGAATTAATCGAAATGATAGAGCCAAAAAGTGTAATTGCATTATCACCAGATGGAATGCCAAGCAATTACCAATCAGTAGGCAAAGAACTAGATGATTCATGTCTTATAGTCGGTGGTTTCCAAAAAGGAGCATTTTCAGATGAAATAACTCAACACATTGATAGGACCTACTCGATAGGGGAGCAATCATTTGAAGCTCATGTTGTGATTAGTAGGATCCTATACGAGTATGAAAAAACAATTTTTATGTAGGCTGTAGAGTTTGCTTCCTTATGCAGTCATAGTATAGCCTGGTTAGTATTCGGGGTTTCCAACCCTGTGACGCGGGTTCGAATCCCGCTGACTGCATACTAAATTTTGAATAGATCAATTTTTTAAATTATAGAATATTGTTTTTGTGTGAAGTTAGATCTTAGAGAAATAGCATTAAACCGTATGAGGACGTTAGTTCAAATTGCAATTGACAATGCAAAGACTGATCCAGTGCTCTCTCAAAGACAGGCATTACTTGCTAGAAAAATAAGCATGAGGCATAAAATCCGGATGCCATATGAGCTTAGAATGGCCTTTTGCAAAAAATGTAAAAGCTTTATCGCACCGGGAATAAATTCAAAGATTCGGGTAGGAAGATCTTCAATTAAATCAGTAAGAATAACTTGCAACTTTTGTGGCCATACTTACAGAAAAATTATTCCTCCTCGATCTTGAGTCTATTATAACCAACTAGGCACAATCCCTCAATGATTTATAAGACCATACGAGAGTTTTTCACTCTATGGCAAAGGTCTATGACGTACCAGCTGATATGTTGATTAGCAGATTAGCAGATATTCTAAAAAATGAAGATATTCCAGCACCAGAATGGGCCTCATTTGTTAAGACCGGAGCACATGCTGACAAACCTCCTCAAGACAAAGATTGGTGGCATACTAGATGTGCATCGATTTTAAGAAAAATCTACTTGCACGGACCAGTTGGTGTTAATGAACTATGTAAGGAATACGGCGGAGGAAAGCCATTGGGATATGGAGCAAGACACCACAAAGATGCAAGTGGCGCAATTATTAGAAATGCAATTCACGGATTAGAAAAATTAGGTTATCTTGATAAAGTAGAGAAGAAAGGAAGAGTTGCATCAAAACAAGGAATGCAAAAACTAGACAAGCTAGCAACTGAAATCCTCAAAGAATTATCTGCTGAAAAACCAGAATTGAAAGTTTATTCATAGTGATTAAATGAGTTATCCAAATTCGGATGAATCTGAAAATCAAGACAATCCAAGCGAGGCAGAGATTTCAGCCCAAAAGGAAATCATTCTAAAACAAATTCTTGACTCAGAAGCAAGACTTCGCTTAAACAATGTTAGGATGGTTAAACCAGATCTTGCAGGAATGATTGAAAACTATATCATTGGCATGGCATCACAGGGAAAGATTAGATCCCCCATCACAGACGATCAGCTAAAACAGATACTATTATCCACCCAGCAACCCAAACGAGATTTCAAGATAAATCGTCGCTAAGAAAATATAATTAGGGGAAAATCAGAGTAACCTCATGAAAGCAGTAGTCTATGAAGAATATGCTCCTGATGATAATTATGCTAAAATTCTTAAAGTAAAAGATATTGATGATCCAAAACCAAAATCAAACGAAGTAGTTTTAAAACTAAAGGCAGCAGCTCTCAATTATAACGATATTTGGGGAATGAGAGGCGTACCTATTGCAATCCCATTACCACATATTTCTGGTTCTGATGCAGCAGGTGACGTAGTTGCTGTTGGAGAAGATGTTACAAATTTCAAGGTCGGAGATAGAGTAGTTTCTCACTCAAATCTTGCATGTAGAGTATGTGAATTATGTACCTCTGGTAGAGAGTATGACTGTACCAAAAGACAAGTCTGGGGATTCCAGACAGGTCCATTATGGGGAGCATACAGTGAACTAGTTCATTTACCAGAGACAAACGTTTCAAAAATTCCTGAAGGTGTGTCATATGAAGATGCAGCAGCAGCTTCCATGACAATTCTAACATCATGGCACATGTTAGTAGGCAGAGCAAAAATCACACCAGGACAAACTGTTCTTATCATGGGTGGTGGTTCTGGAGTAGGAAGTTTTGGTATTCAAATTGCTAAACTTTACAACTGTACTGTAATTGCAACTGCAAGTCCAGATAAACTGGACAAGTGTAGAGAATTAGGAGCAGATTATGCAGTAGATCACAGAAAAGATGACTGGAACAAAGAAGTCTATAAAATTACTAAAGAGATTGCATCAAAAACTGGTGTAAGACCAGGAATTGATCTTACCTTTGATCACATTGGTCAGACTCACTTTAACAAACAATTGACTCTACTAAACTATGGTGGTACCCTAGTTTCTTGTGGAGCAACAACCGGTTATGATGCTCAAATTGATCTTAGACACATATTCTTCAAAGGAATCAATGTCTTAGGTTCAACTCAAGGAACAAAAGCAGAGATGGAGCAAGGATTGTACTGGATGGGTAAGGGCAAGATTAAAGCTGAAATCGATTCAATATACACATTTGAGCAAGCTGCAGAGGCACATACCAAAATGCTTCAAGGTAAATTCTTTGGCAAAATCTTAATGAAACCAGAGTAGTAAAAATAAAAACTAATTCTTGTCAAAAACAAAAATAATTAAAATAAATCCAAAGAATCCTCAGATAAACAAAATTCGTCAAGCTGCATTAATTATCAAAAACGGTGGAACGGTTGCTTTTCCAACTGAAACTGTTTATGGTCTTGGCGCAAATGCACTAAATACAAAGGCAGTAAAAAAAATTTTCAAAGCAAAAAAAAGACCTGCTGATAATCCGTTAATTGTTCACATAAACAAGTATGATGATCTGCAAATCCTAACTGACAAAATCCCACCATTAACCAAAAAAATTACGCGCAAATATTGGCCAGGACCTCTAACAATCCTTGTAAAAAAATCAAAAAATGTACCTGATACTACCACTGGTGGCCAAAAAACAGTAGCAGTACGTATTCCCTCAAACAAAATTGCACGATTATTGATAAAAGAATCTGGTGTTCCAGTTGCAGCCCCATCTGCCAATTTATTTGGAAAACCTAGTCCAACTTCTGCTAAACACGTAATAGATGATCTTTATGGAAGAGTTGATGCCATAATCGATGGAGGTACTACAGACATTGGTCTAGAGTCTACGGTTCTAGACATTACAAAAAAAGTTCCAATCTTGTTAAGGCCTGGAAAAATTACAAAAGAGAATCTTCAAGGAATAATAAAAATAAAACTAGATCAAAGCCTTACTGGAAAACGTACAAAGATTTCAAAGCCAAGATCTCCTGGAATGAAATACAAGCATTATACTCCTAACGCACGAGTAATTTTATTAAAAAACTCTATCAAAAATATTGATCAAAGAATTTTAGAGCTTGTCAAAAGGTACCAAAATAAGAAAAAAAGAGTTGGTATAGTTACCACACAGAAAAACAAGAAATACAAATCAAATCTAACTCTTTTTCTTGGGACAGATCCCAAAGAAATTGCAAAAAATTTGTTTTCTGTATTTCGAAAGTTTGATAGCCAAAAAATTGACATCCTCATAATACAAGAGATTGCTGATAATGACTTGGGTTTTGCTATAATGAATAGATTAAACAAGGCAGCATACCAAGTAATCACAAAATAACCAACTACAATCACCAAAATCTTAATGTGGCTAAATGATTAGAGTTACATTATGTCTAGGCTCTTTCGCAGTCTTATCTTTGTTCCAGGAAACAACGAACGCTTTTTGGAAAAAGCAAAATCAATGACTGCTGATATTGTCTGCTTTGATCTTGAGGACTCTGTTCCTGAAAATGAAAAGAATAATGCTCGAAATTTGATCAAAAATGCCCTAAAATCAAGGTCTGAATACAAACCTGCAGTATATGTCAGAACGAATTCTCCTATATCTGGAAAAATTCCAAAAGATCTTGATTCTGTAATCCAAAAAGGGATTGATGGAATCGTAATCCCAAAGGTAAACAACACAAAAGAACTCAAAAAAATTGAAAAAATTCTTTTGAAAATAGAAAAAAAACGTAAGATAACACCCATCCAAATTATACCATCCATTGAAAGTGCAGAAGGCGTGGTTAATTGCTATGAAATATCTTCTGCCTCAAAACGTGTCTGTGCCATAGTCTTTGGAGTGTTTGATCTACTAAATGATATGGGAATAGAATATACAAAACAACCTGAGGGAGCAAAATATGCCAGATCAAAAGTTTCACTTGATGCAAAAGCTGCTGGCATAGCATCAATTGATGCCATATGGCAGGATCTTAAAGACAAAGAAGGACTAGTTGAGGACTGTAAAATTGGAAAAAGTTTGGGATATTCTGGAAAAAGCTTAATCCATCCAGATCAAATTGAAATTACTCATGAAATATTCTATCCAAGCAAACCAGAAATTGATTGGGCAGAAAAAGTTTGTCAGGTATATCTTGAATCGACTAAGAAAGGAAAAGGAGCGACAACAGTTGAGGGAAAAATGATAGATGAGGTTCACTATAAGCAAGCTAAAGCTTTACTTGAATTAATTAAAAAGCAATAATTCTATACTTCCATTAGCAATAATGTTGATTTTACATTTGAGATTTTTCTCATTTGCCAAGAAATTGCCTTTTTAATTAGTTCAGCCTTTCTTGAAACAAGTTTTGCAATAATGTTGTATGCACCAAATGTCTCCTGAACTTCTTTCACATAATCAACATGTCTTATCTCTTCAATTACTGATTCCTCTGTGCCCTTATCACAAGTAATTAGTACATATGCACTAACAGTTTTTTCACTCTTCACGTTGACCACAACTTTGATACGATATAGCTTCGCAGTCTAAGCAATTTCTCAAAGAGTTTTTGATCATAGTGGGATTCAGAAATTATTTTACCAATCTTTTCGTTGATTAATTCCAGTTCGCCATATGAAACTCTCTCCAGTTCTCTAGAGTATTTTGGATTCTGAGCGAGTTCTATGATGTCATTTGTTGAAAATCTTGCAAATACTAATGCCATACATAAAATAGGCGATCATTATATTTGAAGGGTAATTGATATTCTCAATAAACTCATTTGAAAAAGTATTATTAAATTAAACAAATTTTCACTTTTTAATCAAATTACCTTAAATATCATTTTCACGTAATTATATTGACGAGGACAACAATGATAGTTCTTCTATCAATGTTCAGTGCTGTGTCAAGGTAATTGTCTAGGAAGGCCTAGAAAAAGCAAAGCACTAACTCTATCCGTGGTTCCTCCTGGGATAGAGAACAATTCCTCGTCGTCCTATCTCAATTGTTTTATTTTATTATAGAGTATTGATAGTGTGAGCTCAACATCAATCTATCAGGCAATTCATGATGCACATTTGGATAATAGATTAGAAGAAATTTTACTAAAACTATTAGAGCATAATTCGTCTCCTAATGCCCAAGAACCCATAAGACAGTTTTTGGCAAACTATGAATTGATGAATGAAAATTTCTGGTCTTCATACAAAAAGGCAAATACAATTGAAGATGCTTTGGAAAGATATTATCAGTTTACAAAAAATCAATGTATTTTGGTAGAAACACTCATGGTAAATTTACGATTTACAATTGATAAGGATAATTCTAGAAAGGATCTTGCAGTGATGTTAAAGGATGGATTTACATTTTAGTTATGACAATTGCTCCATGCAATGATTACATTTTTGAGCCTTTATTCTGTCTCCGCCATCTGTCATCCATAATCTAACACTCTTCATACATCTTGGACATGAAATTACACTGTATAGCATAGTGTATCGGTAATAATACGTAAAAATAATTTAAAGACTTGACGATGTCCATTTGAACTCACAGATTTTAAAGATACTAATAAAGCAGATAATCCTCTCAAATTATAGATGGTTGATCTTTTAGATCCAATTAATGCTATTACCAGAATGTTTGAGGCAGAGAAATTTGATGATGTAGTCATTTACTGCAAAAAAATTTTAGATAAAAACCCAAAAGATATGACTGGTTTACAAAACATTACTACTGCGTTTCTTCATTTAGGACAATATCAAGATGCATTAGACTATTCAAGTAAAGTATTGGAGATGAATCCAACCGATACATATGCCTTAAAAAATAAAATTTTTGCCTTAGAACGCCTACGTAAATTTGATGATGTTTTAAAATCCTGTCAACAAATGCTTGATATTGATAAAAATGACACTTGGACTCTTAATAGCATGGGATTATCATTAAATGAACTTGATCAACATGCAGAAGCTATAGAATTTTACGAAAAGACTCTTCAGCTTGAACCAAATAATATCACAGCCTTAATGAATAAAGCAGTATCACTTAGCTATCTCAATAAATTTGAGCAATCAATTGAATGCTATGACAAAGTACAACAAATTGATCCTACAATAAAGCAGGCAAAAAAAGCAAAATCAGCTCTTTATGTAAAATTGGGAAAAGAAGATGAATCATTTTTAGCAGCACAAGGAGTCTTGGTTAAAGATATGAAAAAAATTCTTCAGGATGCTAAAAACAACAAGTGTACAGTCTTTCATCAGTTTTGTTTGAACGAATTCAATGATATGGAAGAAAAAAAACTCCGATCACAATCTTAATAATTTCATAGATTTCATTAGAATCTGAATAATGTTCACTGGAATCATTGAAGGAATAGGTAAAGTTGAGAAAATTGAAAAGAGTAAGAATAGAAGCGCTGTAAAAATGACAGTTGATCTTGGAACAAAATCCAGAGGTCTAAAGATTGGTCAAAGCGTTGCATTAAACGGAGTGTGTTTGACTGTTACTAAAATTGCAAAAAATAAGGCAAATTTTGAGATGATTGACGAGACAACAAAAAAAACAGATTTAGGAAATCTAAAACCAGGCAGCATCATAAACATAGAGAGAAGTCTCAAGGCAAATGATCGACTAGAAGGACATTTTGTATTGGGTCATGTAGATGGAGTTGGCATAATTAAAAAAATTCTCAAAAAACCAAAGGAAGTTCAAGTCTGGTTTGAAATCCCAAAAAAATTGTCAAAATATGTTGTAAAAAAGGGCTCTATTGCTATAGATGGAATTAGTTTGACGGTAGTTGATGTAAAAAAGAATCTAGCATCAGTCTGTCTGATACCTCATACCATCGATGTTACAAACTTTCATACAAAAAAGATAGGCGACAAGGTTAATATTGAAACTGACATTCTTGGAAAATACATTCTAAAATAAGGCTAATTTATTACAAATTTAGTGGTAATTACCAATTTTTTAGTAAACTTTATAATCTGAAACCAAAGGATTTTTCATATGTCACTAGATGCAGCCATCCATTCACTAAAGCAAGGCGAATTTGTTCTCTTACATGATTCTGCGGGTAGAGAAAATGAAATTGACATGGTAGTTGCTGCTGAGCTAATCACTCCTGAACATGTTGCAAGAATGCGACAGCATGCAGGCGGCCTACTATGTCTTGCCATTGACAATGGATTTGGAAAATCACTTGGATTAAGATACATGCATGACATTTTATCAGATACATTTGAAGAGAACTCTAAAGATATGATAATGGGGCTTGCTCCATACGGAGATCATCCTACATTTTCTATATCTATTAACCATTATCAAACCTATACTGGAATTACCGATAATGACAGAGCCTTGACCATAAAAGAACTCTCAAAATTACATGATATTGAAAGTCCTAAAAACAAATTTGTTTCTTCTTTTAAGACTCCTGGCCATGTTCCACTATTGATTGCATCAAATGATCTTTTACTCAAAAGACAGGGACACACTGAGATGTCAATTTATCTAACACAGCTAGCAGGTCTTAAACCCGTTACTGCAATTTGTGAAATGATGGATGCAGATACCTATTCAGCACTATCTGTTGAAAAAGCATCCAAATATGCCAAACAAAATGGTATTCCTTTACTTGATGGAAAGGAACTAGTAGAATACGCTAAGGTGCATTAATTTTGAACATTGCCATTGTCGTTGCGGAGTTTAATGAAAAAATTACATCAAGAATGTTTCAAGTTGCAAAAGAAAAAGCAGAGGTATTAAAACTAAACATAAAGTATACCTCTACTGTTCCTGGAGCGTATGATATGCCAATTGTCGTAGATGCATTATTACAAAAAAAAGATGTCGATGCAGTAGTGACACTTGGAGCAATAATAAAAGGTCAAACTAAACATGATGAAGTAATTGCAAATTCAACTGCAAAATCTTTAACTGAATTATCCGTCAAATACAAAAAGCCTGTATCATTGGGTATTACGGGACCTGGAATGCAGGAAAGACACGCTCTTGCAAGAATTCGTCCCGTGGCCGAAAGGGCAGTTGAGGCAGTTTCTAAACTCTCTAATGAATTAAATAAAATCCAGAAATGATTCAGCTTACCATTCTCAAAATTACTGGATATGGCCCTTGGACCCTGACTTTAGGCAGTGATAGAGAGCATGAATTACAGATGCTTCAGGCCTCACTGTATAAAGAAATTCAGTCTCAATTTTCTAAAAAAAACTGTATTACATTTCTAAATCGCTCTGATGAATTCTTTGTTGTATCAAATGGGCTGAAACTAGAGGACCATATAGAAATTCAAAAAAACTTGGAGTCAAAATTTGATATCCGTCTTTCAATGTCCATTGGGCATGCCGAAAATCCATTTGATGCCAATCTAAAGGCTTACGAGGGGAAAAAAACAAAAAAAATTCTAAATCAAGAACACAACATCTATGGGATTCTAAACGGTTCGTCTGAATCAAAAGTTACAATAATGCATCTTGATGTTGAAGACTTGACTTCGCAAAGAAAAACAATGTCTCCGTATGAAATATCATCTAAGATCTTCAAACTTTATTCTACCATGTCTGAATTTTTCATAAATTACAAATCATTGACATTCTTTATGGGTGGTGATAATTTTATGGTTGTAAGCTCAAATGATGCAAAATCTGCAGCAAGAAATTTCCTGGACATGATAAAAAAAGATGGAATAACCTTAAACTGTGGAATCGGAACTGCTAAAACATCTCGTGAAGCAGTCAAGCTTGCAACAAAATCACTTGATACTATTAGAGAGATAAGAGATTCCGGAAAAGAAAAGCCTGAAATTTATGAATTGTCATGATTTTAAAAAATCTCAGTGTTTTGTTGGGTAAAGAATTACATTACAAATCATCTTGTAGTATTCAAATTTCAAAACAAAAATTTCATAGAATCCAAGATAGTATCAAACCAAGCTCAAATGAAAGTGTAATTGATTGCGAGGGATTAATGGCAATCCCTGGATTTATCAATTCACATACACACATTGGTGATTCAATTGCAAAAGATTTTACTCTCAACAAAACAGTCGATGAAAAAATCCATCCATTGTTTGGCGCAAAACCAAAAATTCTAAAAAAATCGAACCCTGCCCATCTTTCAGCATTTATAGAAAATACCTGCAAAAGTATGATAAAAAATGGAATTACAACATTTGTTGATTTTAGGGAAGGTGGTCTTGACGGGATAGAATTAATTCGTAAGGCAACATCAAAAATTCCAATTCGAGCAATTATTCTAGGAAGAATTGAGCATTACAGCTCGCCAGCACAAATAAGAAAAAACTCTCTTTTTCCAAGAGAGAAATCTTCAGAGTTGACAAAAATTCTTGCAAAATGTGATGGTTTGGGTATAAGCGGTGCTAATGAAAATAGTGATTCTGTACTAGGATACTATTCTAAAACGAGTAAGCTAAGGGCAATCCATGCTGCCGAAACAAAGCAGAGTGTAGATACTTCAAAAAAGACTACAAAAAAATCCGAAGTACTACGTGCACTGAAATTAAAACCACATTTTCTAGTTCATATGACATATGCATCCAATAGCGATCTTAACTTGGCAGCAAAAAAAACTCGGGGTATTGTAATTTGCCCAAGAGCAAACGCTGCACTAGCAGAAGGCATTCCCAATATTTTTCCAATGCTTAGATCACAATGTACAATTGCAATAGGAACTGATAATGTAATGATCAATTCCCCTGATATGTTTAGAGAGATGGATTATCTTTGGAAAGCTACAATGGGATTAAACAAAAAAAGAATTGATCCCAGATTAATTCTTAAAATGGCAACAACCAACGCTTCATCAATTTTACATAAGAATATTGGAATTATAGAACGTGGAAGGTTAGCAGATCTTGTTTTGATTGATAAACATGCAATTGATTTAGAACCAATGCATAATCCTTACGCATCGCTTGTTCACCGTGCATCTGAATCAACAATTCGCACAGTTCTGATAGGAGGAAATGTAGTACATGGTAAGATCTAGACCAAAAATAATTCTTAGCGCAGCTATGACAATTGATGGTAAGATTGCATCTAAAAGTGGAGATTCCAAACTTTCTTCTAAAAAAGATAAAATCCGTGTACACAAACTTCGTTCAAAAACCGATGCAATACTAATTGGAAAAAATACTTTATTGCGTGACGATCCGTTATTGACCGTTAGATATCATAAAGGGAAAAACCCAATTAGAATAATTCTGGACTCAAAAGGTGAAATTCCACCCAATTCAAAAATTATCAAGACTTGCAAAAAAATTCCTACCATCATTGCTGTATCACAAAATATATCTCAAAAAAACTTGAATCGGTTAAAGAAATTACCTCTACAAATAATCTTTGCAGGTACTAAGAGAATCAGCATTCAAAAATTATTAAAAATCCTTTTCAAACAAAAGATACAGACTATATTATTAGAAGGAGGAAGTAAAACTAATTGGGAATTTATCAGTAAAGGATTTGTTGATGAGATTATTATCACCATCGCACCAATTGTAGTTGGCGGTCAAACCAGTACCTCTCTGGTTGGGGGAGAAGGTTTTTTGAATATGCAAAAATCCAAGAAATTTAAATTAAAAAATATAAGTAAATTCAAAAATGAGTTTGTAGTTCATTACAGTAAACTGTAAGTTATTATACTAATAGTACAGTAAAATTTTAGATCTTGGCAACAAAAAAGAAATCAAAATCAACTAGTAGAAAATCAAAATCAACTAGTAGAAAATCAAAAGCTACAAAATCAAAATCCAAGAGCAAATCAAAGTCTAAGAAAAAAGCCTTTGGCGGTTATGCAATTAACTTTGGTGGACGAAAAGAAACGGTTGAGCAAGTCTTTGGTAAAAAACCAATTGCACCAAGTGAAATGACAAAGAAAATTTGGGCATTTGTTAAATCAAAGAAACTTTCAAACAAGTAGCTATTACCTTCTTTTTCATTTTCTAATTAACAATTATTAAACTCCGTAATTACACGTGTGTATGTCGACCACTTCCTTACGAAAAGATCACGATCTCATTGAGAAAGTCATTAAATCAATGGATACTACAGTTCAACTCTTAGAAAGTGGTAAATCTATTCCTGAATCAATTCTTTTACCCGTAATAGATTTTTCAAAAAATTTTACTGATGTATGCCATCATAGCAAAGAAGAAAATTCATTTTTCCCTGCATTAGGTAAAGCAGGCATGCCAACTAACATGGGTCCTATTGCTGTTATGCTTATGGAACACGAAAAGTCACGAAAAATTGCATCAAATATGGAACAATCAACCAAAACTTATCTTTCAACTGGAGATGCAACAAAGTTAATCTCAGATATGAAAGAATATGTTGAACATATTACCGAACACCTCTGGAAAGAAAATAATCGTCTTTTCATGATGGCAGAAGCAAGATTGCAATATGTTGCAAAACAAATTGATACCGAATTACATGAGATAGAAGCAAAGAAACTCAAAGAAACTGGTAAGACCAGAGCCGATTATGAAAAAATTGCAGAAGATATTGCTAAACAGATTTCTGAGCAATAAACTAAATTCTTTTGGCCCATCCTCGCTGCACCAATGATTCTATATTTTCCAATTTAATGCAAGCAGGGGTGTTGTTACTTTTCTTTAACACTAATTCATAATCTGGAGGACACTGAATATTTTGTATTAATACTCCTTTTCGATGTTGCTCTAATGGTGGCCGATTACTTCTTTCTGATTTGAAACTATCTTGAATTGATTCTGTAGTGTAATTATCTTTGATTCCAGTTCTTCCATCCAGAGTAAATTTTTCAATATTTTGTCCCACATACCCAGACGCTAAAGTACTGCCATCTCTATACTCGAATTCAATCTCCTCTCCTATGTGTATAATTTTCCCATCAATAGTTCTGGGTATTTTGAGTACAGTATAGAACAAGCCAGTATTTTCACCAGTTTCCCTTAATACAGAAGGTCTTGGCTCAAACGCATCAATTGCTTTTCTGTCACCTAGACTGATTCTAATTTTATCTGATCTAAAAGAAATCAATCCTAATGAATAACTCTCAGCCTTTTCACTGTCTAGATTCAAATCATTATCTGATAAAACAAGTGTAAACGGATGACCTATTCGAAAGGAAGTTGAACTAGATTCTATGGATGGGTTTGCAAGGCCAAATGTTGCCGAATCAGTCACTCTTCTTGAATTTCCAGAATAATCAACAGGATCAGAATATTCTACTTTAATGACATCCCCCTGTAATATGCAGTGCTGTGATGAACCTACTGTGTCATCGAATCTAACTTCTGAGGAACCATCGCCTTCTTTAATTCCTGAAAATGTGATAATTGTTGGACATTTAGAACTCTGAGGACCATCAGTATTTCTTAATCTAATTTCAAACTCAAAAATTCCCGATTGTGGTGAAATCTCTTGGATTGGCCCAAACTGCCTGACCTTTGCTTTCTCTTCCGGAGTACTTGCAAGAGGGTGAGAATCTATTTTTCCATTATTGCTTTTTTCTCCCCCCGCGTATCCTAAAACAACTGATTCTCCTCTCACAACTGATATCTTGATTGGTCCTACTCCTGGCTCTCCTGTGACATCTTGTGCAATGGTATCAATTCCATTGGGTGAGATGTTGAAATCCTGATCAATAACTCTAATGGAAATTTTTAACTCTGAGCCGTCATTTGGAATTGGATAAACATTCTGATCAAATTGAATTTCTGAGGCGTAAACGTTTTGAACTAAACAAAAAATTAGGACAAAAAGAAAAAAACTTGGAACTGTAATAACTTTATTCAATAATCTATCTATGGGTTTTTTCTAATTAGTTTTTTCTACAATATTGAATGTTTTTTGTCTGATTTAGAAAGTTTGTTGCATGTCTTTTTTAATTTCATCAATTTTCTTTGCAAACGCTTTCTTTGCCTTGTCATTCTTCTTTAAATTAAGAACTTTGCCACAGGATGGACATTTGAACATTCCTTCAAGTGCATCTTCAAATGTTACTCTCGGACAATCTTCATTACCACAATGATAAAATTCTGAAGAGTTTTCGTAATCTAATCTTTGTTGTAGTCTCTCTGTAATCTTTTTCTTTTGATTTTCGATAAAATTTTCTACTTCTTCTCTTCTTGATCGCCATCTGTACACAAACCATCCCTTTCTTTCATCCTTGACCCTAATTCCCGTAATCAAAGATTTTCCAAACAAATCATACAGTACTTTTCTTACCATGTTGATTCTCAGACCTGTTGAGCTTGCAATCTCTTCATCTGTAGCATCTTCTGCTTTTAGTAGAGACCTTGCAACTTTGAGATATTCATCTCCCCCAATCATTTGGGCAATTCTTACAAATGGATCTTCGTACTTGTCAATCAACGATTATTTTCTTCTCCATCTATTATTAATCCCTTGTTTTATTCACGATAACCCTTTTGCCTTCATTTGTTGGAATGATCTCTCTTTTGGCATTGGAAAATTTTACATCAAATTGTTTCCCTTTTTGTATTCTGTCTAATAATACTGCCAGTGCACTAATCTCTGAATGTGGTTGGTTGCCAATTGAAACGTTGTAATCAGATAATTCATAAATTTCTCTGGGTACTTTTTCAGCACCGACTACGATTAGTATGTTTGATTCATTTTGAATCTTATCGTCAATTTGGTTTATTTCAGTCCCATACATAGTTAAATGGATAATTTTCACAGAATTCTTCTTTTTTTCTTTTAGTACACTTTTCCAATTTTCAATAAACTCAACTACAAAATCTCCTCCCCAAGTTTCGTTAATTTTCTCTAATGTTTCTTTAATCTCTGGATTCACTTCGTTCATGAAGATTTTTGATGCTCCAAATGCTCTGGAGACCAAAGCAACATGAGTAGTCACTCTGTCGTCTCTGACTACTCTTTGACCTATTCTAAGAACTTCGATTGTCATAAAATTTTTCCAACTCTTCTTTGTATGGATTTTTTATAATTGTTGGAGTTTGCTGACCGTCTAATACTTCCTTGATCAACTCTTTTAATTTTTGAATATTTTCACCAGACTTTGCTGAAACTGGAATCCATTTTTTACTTTCTTCCAATCCAATGCTTTTAATTTTTTCATTTATCTCACTCATATCTACCAAATCTGCTTTGTTCATTGCAAAAATTATTCTATCGGGTTGTACCCCAAGCTCACTCAAAGTTTTATGGCAACTGGCAAATTTTTTTCTCAAGTTAACCCCAGAATCACTAATATCGATCACCACCACTACAACATCTGTAAAAAGTAGTTCTTCTAGTGTTGATCTAAATGCTTCAATCATATATGCCGGAAGTTTACTGATAAAACCTACTGTATCTGAAATTAAAAATGGCACTTGATCAATTGTAACTCTTCTTATGGTTGTTGATAATGTGGTAAATAATTCACTGCTTTGTTCTTTTGTCTCTCCAGTCAAGGCATTAAACAATGTAGTTTTTCCCGCAGATGTATATCCTGCAAGAGAAATTGTTTTGAATCCCTGTCTTTTTCTTGAAACTCTGTGAAGCTCCCTTTGTTTTCCCGCCTTTTCTAATTTTGATTTTACAGTCTGCATTCTATGCTTAATATCATTATGATATGTTTCAACTTCATATTGACCAATTCCCATAAATCCTGGCTGTTCACCAATTTTTGCAAGTCTTACTTTTTCTTTGGCTCTGGACATTTCGTATCTCATTTGTGCTAATTTTACTTGCAAATGTGACTCTGAACTGGAAGCACGGCGCTCAAAAATTTCCAAAATTAGGGTTTCCCTGTCTAGGATATTTCTTCGTAATTTTGATGCAAGGTTATAATTCTGACTCGGTTTTAGAACTTCATCAAAAACTATGACATCGGGATTTAATTTCTGAGCAATAGTGTCTAGCCTTTCAACAATTTCTTCGCTTATTCCATATTTTTGGCGTTGGAGAAATTTCTGCTGTATAATATGCAAGATCTGATATCCTGCAGAATCACACAAAGCTACCGCTTCGTTTTTGATATCATCTTTATCATACGTAATTAGGATAGCTGATTGCATGTGTGGATAGAGTTCATGTCCTTTATCGTATGTTAAAGGTTCGTTTCACTAGGTTTGCTTATTAACTGACGGAATCAAACTCTGATATCTCTTCAAGATGTCAAGGTACTTTGCTATTTTTTGGTCTTCCAATGTATCGGATATTTCTTCCCCTTTGTTTTTGTAAACTATTGTTTGCTTCATGAAATACCAATATTTCCAGAATATATCAAATTACCAATCCTTTTGCGGTATGGTATTTCTAAATTTTTCTGCATGAATATTATCTCAATAACAAGTAGGACGTTGGGCTTCTAAAAAAATTAAGAAGCCCAACATTAGCAGGGGAAAAATGTCCTAATAAAATTAAGATATCGTTTTATATCAGAATACCAACCCAAATGCGGTATGCCTCAGGATCAAGGTACGAGATATGGAAATTTACTATCATACAAATACTATATTCGACCAACTGCTCACCGGCTGTATGGTTCATCATATACTTCAAAAATAAAACATCACGAGAATGTACAAAAATTATTACAAATTTTATTCATAAATGGAACATGTACCACATGGGACATGGCAAAAATTCGATTTCATAATGATATTTCAACAATTAGAACAAAAGAAAAAGAGTTTCGTCGATTACTGATAGGTCGCACTGATAGGGGAAAACATTCGGCAGGAATTTTAGAGCTTGGCCTCGTAGTAAAAGATGGAAAGAGCTACAAAAAAACTCCATCAGATCAATACAGACTATCTTTACACGGAATTTTATTCTGCCTGGATGTTCTTAATCTAAGTAATGCAGATATTGATAAAATGGCAATCCAATATTCAGCGGTTTTGCCCAAAATATTTGGAAAGTGGGAATATCTTAAATCAATTATAGGCGACGATGTATACAAGCTTCAAATCTTATCAAAGGGTTTGCTACTTGATAATCCAAATCTGATTCAAGATTCAAAAATTCCTCTCTATGAACTGATGTCATTTATTCACATAAAATATAGAAGAAACTTTGAATCTATTTCAGAAGAGGATTTGGCAAATCAAATCTCATATTGGTTTTACACATATCTTTTATACACTAGAAAACAAAAAAAGACAAAAATCCATCCAGGAGTTCAAAAATTACATAGGGTATTTGAAAGAGACGAAGAAATTCAGAAATGGTTTTTAGAATTCTTCAATGAAGCACAAAAATACTATTCTCAAAGAGCAAACGCTCTTTCTAGTTCTGGAATCGCCTAATCATTTTGCATGTTTTTTAATCATTTTTTCAAGCTGTTCAAACTCAATTGGCTTGTTAATTAAATCTCTTAATGACATGCTCTTTGCTTTTTTGAACTTATCATCATTAATTGCATAACTGGAAGTAAATACCACCCTTGCATCAGAATCTGATTTAATAATTCTGAAAAAAGTCTCAAATCCATCAATTCCCGGCATTTTAATGTCTAAAAATACGATATCAGGCTTTATTTGACGATATTTCTCAACGGCATCTTCCCCATCAACCGCAGGAATAACATTGTAACCCTCATCCATCAGCATTAATTGAGTTGCTTCAAGAAAATCAGAATCATCATCTGCAAGTAAAATAGTCTTGTCCTTACTCATATTCTCTCATCCAAGTTGATTATTAAATCCATTACTGACTTTCATAGTTTTGCTTTTTGGGCAAAGTAATTTTGAATACTACTGGATTTGGATTTACAGAAATGCTTCCACCATGTTGCTCAATAATATTTTTACAACTTGATAATCCTAAACCTGTTCCTTTAAGCTTTGATGTAAATAATGGCTCAAAAATTTTTGGCAAGTCTATTTCTGAAATCGCGGGCCCTGAATTTTCAAATTCAACAACTACAGTATTTTTCTTTTCTTTAATGCGAATTTGGATTTTGCCCTCATCATTTCCTATAGCTTGAACTGCATTTAGTAATACATTTACAAATGTAATTTCTAATTTCTCTGGGTCGCACTCAATTTCTACATCATTTTCTGGTAAAACCACTTTGACATTTTGTGGAATTTCCATAGATTCTAAACTATACTTTATCATGTTTAGTATAGAAGCAGAATTTGCAATAATCGGAGTTGTTCTTACATAATTTAGAACTCCCTCAACCTGATGTGACATTCTTTTAATAGATCTATTTATGCGAGCAATCTCTTGAGAAATTATTTCATTTTGTTGTGTATTTTGTTTCTCTATTCTTCTTGATGAGCTTCTAATAGCTCCTAATGGGTTTCTCATATCATGTGCAATATTTGATGATAGCTGTCCAATTACTGCTAGCTTTTCTTTTTCGAGTTTCTTTGAACGTTTTATGAAAAATACTATGAATAAAAGAGCAAACGCAATTAGTAATAAATTATTTTTTATTTCTTCTACCAGCAAGCTCTCCTGTGTTTTAGACAGAATGATGTCAGTAGGTGTTATCACAAATACAAAATATTCTAATTCACCATCCACGTAAATAGGAAGTCCTGTGCTGATGATTTCGCCCAGTCTATTATCCATTAAGATGGCTGAGTTAATTTCACCAGAAAACACGTTTTCATAATGTTCATTTTGAACCTGATTCCTTCCAAAATATGTTTGAGCAAAATATTCTGAGTATTTTTTTCCTATCAAGTCATGAATAGGGTTTGAGATATACATCTCATCCTTATCTAAAGCTACGATAAAACTGGAATCAACATCGTATACATTTCCATGTTTGGCAAATAACTGTCTTGGTTCTAGTACTGTTGCCACTATTCCTTTGAATTCATTATTTGTTTCATCATTAATTGAATGCAATACAGTAATTCTCAAGATTGAGTCGTTTCCTACGACTCCTGCAGTAATTCCAGATTTTTTATCTGAGATAGTTTTCCTAATAACCGAATTTTCTCCTAATTCATACCCTGCAATTTTGAATATGTCGTCCCTGGCATTTCCAATAATCTGAAATTCACTATTTAGTAAAATTACGTCAGTGATTGGAGTAATTGAATTAATTTTTTCATAAGTTTCCTTAATTTTTTGTATGGCATTTGGATTCGTCAATCCCTCTTCAAATTCCTCAGTTTCAGAAAGTAAACTCATTTCAAGCTTTACGAGTTTTAAATCTGAACTGATGTTATTTCCAAGCCCTTTGCCAATGATCTCTTGAATTTTTATCTGTTCTTCAATCAAAGAGTTCCGTATATTTTCTTCAGTATAATCATAGATTAAAAATCCAATTATTATGATTGGGACTAGAATTAGAACAGGTACGATTATTGCATTAAATTTCTTCTTATCTTTCCATGACATAATTATTTCCCCTATGAAAAATTATCATTAAAAAAACAAGTGGTTATTTTTTATTTGCACCACTCCAATTAACTAATGTGACAATCAAGACAATTCCTTTGTATCTATTTTAAAAGTCTCAGTTCTTCGGCTTGTCTTCTTTTGAACTCTTCGTTTGTTTCAAATATTTCTTTGACTATGCTGTGATTGTCATCTCGAATTGCTTTAGGTTTATTCTTAGAACCTTTTGGTCTTCCCCGTCTTCTTGTTCCGAGTGGTGTTGTTTTTGTAGGGATTTCTAAATCTGGACTTGATGCGTCTAGTTTTTGAATTCTGGTGTCTATCTCACCAGAATCATCAATGTAGATGCTCACATTGACTTTTTCTCCATTAGAAAAGGACAGTCTCACATCTGGGCATTTGGAACCAGAGAGTCTGAAAACTTGGGGCTTTGAAAATGAAAGAACAACAGACTTTGAACTATTAGAAAGGACGTTTGGCTCTAATGACTTCTCTCTGCTGGTTTCCAATGCTTCAGATGTGAGAACGGTTTGGCTCATGAAGTAGTGTACATTGAAATATTATATGAGAGTACCAATCCTATTGCGGTATGCCTAAATTTTATTTTTTGAGTGCTTTTTCGATGTTACTGTTTAGAACCACTTCTGCAATATCACTAGCATATTCTGCTATTCTTTTGATGTTTTCCACCATTCTTCTTATTCTAAATAACTCCTCATCATCACGTAATGATTTAGAGGAATCAAGAACCTTTTTCTCATATTTTACAATCTCTGCTGTTTTCTGAATTGTTTGCTCCGCTTGAAGATAATCTTCTTTGAATAATGAAAGACATGCTTCATCAAGAACATTTATTGCAAAATTGCTCATTTCTTGAATTTTTGCCAAAATTTCTTTCTTGATTCCTTTTTTGAATTCTAACAAATCTTCTGCCACAAAAGCTGCATGATCTCCCGTCCGTTCGATATTTTTTACAACTAACCGATATCCAAGACAATTTCTTGCATTTTTAAAACCCATTTCCTTTAGCATGTGCTCATTTTGTATTGCTATCTTTAATTGTCTGATAATATAGAAACCAAATCTGTCAACTTCATCATCGGTGTTGATAACTTCTTGGGCCAAATCTAGATTGACCTCTTTTACAGCTAAGATAGAATCTAACAGCATTGATTTTGCGAGATGAATCATTCTCTTAAAAGCGCCATCAACTGATAACTCCAATAAATTAACCAGAACTTGAATGGTAATACCATCACTGGAATCTGAAATTATTTCAGAACCCATTAGCATTCTTTTACCTGCAGTCTTTACAGCAGTTCTCTGAGCTGGTTTAAGTCTTCCATTTTTTGGTTTGACATTAATTGTTTTAAATCCCAGAAAATATAGCGAAATCAATTTTCTGACGGTAGATGATATGTCCTCATCTACATCAATCATGATTGTAGCTTCTTCTGTTTGGATGTTTTGAGCTTTGTAATTTACTGGATAGATTTGCAATGTCGATAATCCATTTCTCGAAACTCTTACTTGATCTCCTTGTTTTAATCCAAGATCTACTATCCATTCTTTTGGTAAAGAGACTATGTATGATGATTTTCCTGTAAACTGTATCTTCCTTGTTTCTTCTTTTTCTTCCACAAAATATGGTTAAATCAACTATCTATATAGTTTTATTCAAAGAATATAGTCTGCCATTGAACTAATATTAAGAGTAATTTTCAATATTCTCAGATGGATTCCGTTTACAAGCTCAAATGTACCATTGATGCATTATTTGGCACTGGGGTTTCTAGACAACTGCCAAAGAAACTTGAGATAACCTATTCTAAAAAAAATGGAAGAATCAAGAGTGTATTTCATGAAGAAAAATTACTGTGTACATTACGAATTGATGGAGGACTTGCAATTACTCCGTATTTTGCTCAAATTCTTTTGAAGAGTAAAAAATTTGCAGAAAACTGTATCGAGGTAGATGAGGAATCTCGACCCTTCATTGAGGATGGAAAATCAGTCTTTTGTAAACATGTAACAAGATGTGGGAAAAATGTGCAGATCTCGTCAGATACTGCTGTTGTTTACAAAAATAAGGTCATTGCAGTTGGCAAGGCGGTTTTATCTTCTAATATTATTCCGTTTATGAAAAGGGGAGTCGCAGTAAAAGTTAGAGATAGTTTAAAAAACAATGAAACTGGAGTTAAAACACCATGATGCGCGGAGGCAATCGCCAAATGCGAAGAATGATGGACAAGATGGGTCTTGACATGCAAGAGATCCCCAATGTCCAGGAAGTTATCATAAAGACTGACAAAAAAGAGATTATCTTATCCAAACCTCAAGTTACAGAAATGAAAGCAAAGGACAACTCTATCTTTACAATTACTGCAGATGGCTATGAGGAAAAGGAACTTGAAGTTCCAATCTTCTCTGAGGAGGATATTGAGCTAGTCTGTGCCCAGGCGGGAGTTGATGAGGAAAAGGCTAAAAACGCTTTGGCAGAGGCAAATGGCGATCTAGCAAGGGCAATACTGCTTTTGACCACAAATTGAATGATTTAAGTATGGATTATGGAGATTTTTCTTAAATGAGTAACGTAGCAGAATCCAAGGTTACTGGAATTGTTAAAGCACTATCCTCATTGGAAAATGACCTTGATTCCCTAAATGCCAAAGTTGCCGATATGAAAAAGAGCCTTAATCTAAAATCTCAAACTGAAATTGACAAATTAATGATAAGCGTTAGAGAAATGGCTACAGCCGATGCAGAATCTATTATTAACAAAGCCAAAGAAAAGGCCAATGCAGAATCTGCAAAAATCTCCCAAAACAGCGAGAAGAAAATTGGAGAAATTCAGGCTCAAATTGATGCAAATTTTGACCAAGCCGTCAAACACATCGTGTCAACAGTTTTGAAGGCATAGACCTAAATCAAAGAAATTCTCATGATTGTTATCGACCCGTTAGAACATACTAGAATTGGTATTGCTACAACGTATGGAAGACCCTATTACAAATTCGTACAATCATTACAAAATCTTAATCTGAAATTTGATTCCATCCTGCCCGATGAAATTGACTCTTACGAGGGAAATCTCATTATGACTACAAGAAATGAATCTCCAAAAATTACCAAAAAACCAATTTTTCATGAGGAGATCTTAGACAAACCTCCTACTGTAATACGTGGAATGATCCTACGCGTTATGGATTCAGGATTTGAAAACGAGGAATTAATTATTGGAGTTGATCCCGGAAGTAGAATAGGCCTGTCTGTGTACTATTTTGGAAAAGAGATTGAGAGCTCTTTACACTCTTCAGTTGAAAATCTAGTTGATCATATTATTTCGATTTTAGCTGGATTGCGTGCCAAGCGTAAGGTTGTAAAGATTGGAAATGGAAACATGGAGATTGCAAAAAAAATTAGCAAAATTCTCAATCTAAAATTTTGTTCTTCCTTTGAGCTAGAGTTTGTTGATGAACAGAGAACCAGCTTGAAGATAAAAAATTACAATCAAAGAGGAAAGCGTGATAAGCTTTCAGCAAAATACATCACACAAAGAGAAGGCTACAGGCATTTTGTTTTACCTCTCTCAATTACTGGATAACCACATTGTTTAAAATCATATTTTGAATTTTCTGTTTTTGATTTTTAGCTAGACTTTATTACTTAGCTTAACCTAATATCTTTATGAAAACCGTTTATGTAAAATTCCAATGGAACGAACCAATTTGTGATCAAAATAAAGGTCACAACAATGAGGAATGGGGAAAAAAATAATTCCAATCTAATTTACATCTTTAATCCAAATTTCTGAAAAATCTTTAAAACAAAGTAAATACCCAATGTTAGAAATTCAAGAAAAACGAATTTCAAAAGAGCTATAGATATTTATACATCTTTTATTGCTTTTTCATGAAACAAATAATTTCTTTCTAATCGATCAACTAAATATTTTCAAAAAAATTGTGATATTTTTGTAAAAATTCTCGATCCATCCTTATATACAAACGAAATCTATACAAAGTGAGCAACAATGACATGTAAAGGAATTTGCGTAAGATACAAGGCACAAAAGCCTGTCGGAACTGGCAGATATGCGTCTGGACAAAGAAGATGTCAAATTTGTGAAATCTTCATCAAGTGGGAGGGACTCTGGTGTCCATGCTGTGGATACAGACTGAGAACAAAACCACGCAATTTGAAGTACAAGGCAAAACTACGAGCAAGAGTAGAAGCCGACTCCAAAGAAGCTGAAGCAATAGCAATAAAAGCATAAGATTAGATCCAACCTTATTGACAACCTCATCCGGTTTTTGTAAAAAAACCCTTGATGTTGATGGACGTCAGTTTTTAGTGCAAGTACTAAAATTCGAAAATGGTAATTTCGTTTCTGTCACCGAAGGTGCCGAAAAACTTGGTTCAATGGTCGTTTCACTAGCAACCGGCCCAACTCCAGTTACTACAACGGTTATTCCATCAAAAACTGAATCTCTTTTTCTTAAATTAACTGCTGAACGAATTAGTACCACAATGAGAGGAATTGCCATAGTTTCTGCATTTTTACAAAGTGAGCTAGATCCCAATTCTGCAAAAACCCTAATGAGTGAGATAACAGAGATGATAAGAAATGTCTGATTTACGAACCTATATTTCTCAAATCAAAAAAAATCATGAGCTAAGAACCATAAAAAAGAAGGTTTCTACAAAATATGAAATTGCTGCACTTACTGCAAAGGCAGACGGTAATGATGCCCTATTATTTGAGAATATCAAAGAAAGCCCATTTAGACTCATCTCGAATTTAGTGGGGACACGAAAGCGATTTGCACAATCCGTAGGATCAAAAGAGGACGACATACATAAAAAAATCATTCATGCGATTTCCAATTCCAAAAAACCCAAAATCACGAAACTTGGCAAATTTATGGAAAACAAATCAAACACTATTTCTTCACTTCCAATTGTTACTCATTTTGAAAAAGAGTCCGGACCTTTTATCACATCATCAATAATTTACGTTAAAAATCCTGAGACAGGAAAACAAAATTCATCGTTTCATAGGCTTATGCCAATTGACAAAAATCATCTTTCTGTGAGGATGGTTGAAGGAAGACACCTTCACAGATGTTTTACTGATGCAAAAGAACATGGAGAAGACCTCAAGGTAGCCATTACTATAGGCGTTCATCCAGCAATATCAATTGCAGGGGCATATCAGGAAGAATGGGGAAAAGATGAACTGAACATAGCAAATTCCATCCTTGGAGGAAAGCTTGTTTTAACTACATGTCCTTTCTCTGGTCTAAATGTTCCATCTGGAGCAGAAATTGTTTTGGAAGGCAAAATACTCAAGGATAAAACCCATCCCGAATGGATGGTTGAGATGCTTCAAACATATGATCACAAAAGAAACCAACCTGTCTTTGAACTAGAATCAATGTACTATAGGAATAACCCAATTTTCCATGACATTCTTTCAGGATTTGCAGAACACCGCCTACTCATGGGAATGCCAATTGAATCAAAACTTAATGGGGTTCTTAAGAAAACATTTCCTGAAACACAAAAAGTTTACATGACAAATGGAGGATGTAACTGGCTTCATGCTGTAGTTCAAATCAAAAAGAAAAAAGAATCTAATCCAAAAAAAATTATCCAGAAGACCTTTGAGGCTCATCGATCTCTAAAACAGGTGACAATAGTCGATTCTGATATTGATCCAAATTCATCAGATGCCGTTGAGTATGCAATGGCTACTAGATTTCAAGCTGATAAAGATCTAGTAATAATAAAAAATGTACGAGGATCTAGCCTTGACCCCTCTAGTGATCAAAAGAATTTGAAGACTGCAAAGATGGGAATCGATGCTACACGGCCATTATCAAAAAGACCAGAAGGATTTGAGTTAGCAAAAATTCCTAAAGCAGATAAAATCTCCCTCAAAGATTATCTGTAAAAGTTTCATTGTAAAATTCTATTAAAGTACTTTCGTAGAAATTATCAGTACACCCTTTATACTAAAATCACAAAGTAAAGACAATTGGAGCTCTCACCAGCTTACTGCCGTTGCTGGTCTTAAGTTCCAATTATCTAAAAATTATGTAATATCTAATTTGAACTGTTTTCATCGTAGCATTTTACACAAAGCATCCCAGCACATATGATTTGCTTGCTAAGGTCAACATTGCATTTTTTGCACTTTAAATTCATTCCAACTCCAAGACAAATTTTAGGTTATCATGCTCTACTTTGTTGCTATCTGTTCTGATCGAATAACTCCCAGGCATTTTCACAATTCTGACATAATCCCCAGGCTTCCAGTTGTTATTTGAGCTAAAAACAGTCATGTAGGTTTTTCCATGTTTTAGATTTGAAGTTAGGGTATCTCTATCAATAATCTCTCCTTCGCCAATTTTTTCTCCAAAATCCTGATGCTGTCTAACCTGAATGATTCGATTTTTTGTGTCATACTTTACAGCAGAAATTAGATAGTCAGCCCATTTTCCCATAAAAAAACTGTAAAATTATGCAAATATAAAATTACAAGTCTTGATTGAGCGAATAATTTCACAAAAAACCCTACGTTTGATAAAAGACGATATTACAACTAGGAATGTTGATGTGATTGTAAATCCTGCAAATTCTTTGCTAAAGCATGGTGGAGGTGTTGCAAAAGCAATTGTCACCAAAGGTGGAAAAATAATTCAAGAGGAGAGCAACAAGATTGGTTTTGTCCCTGTTGGTACATCTGCAATTACTTCATCTGGAGATCTTCCATGTTTTGCAGTCATTCACTCTGTGGGCCCAAAGATGGGCGAGGGTAATGAAGATTCTAAATTAAGAATGGCTGTTCATAGTGCACTAAAACTAGCTTCTGAAAAGAATTTTTCAAGCATTTCCATTCCTGCCATAAGCTCAGGAATATTTGGTTTTCCAAAAGACAGATGTGCCCACATCATTGTTGAAGAAATTAAAAATTTCATTAAAGGAAATAATGATTCACCGTTGAATATTTTTGAAATGTGTGTTTTTGATGATGAAACGTTTGTCTATTTTCAAAAAGAGATAAGCAAGCCATACCCGTAGGGTGAATTCCTCTGTTTATAATATACAAACAAAAATTGGAAATTTCTATACTATTCACACTTTAAAATAACATAGGTTGGGAAGAAAATATCATCTGTATTCAATTGCCATCTTTGCAAGTGTTATTCTTTTCACACAAATGATTCCATTTGCAAATGCAGCTGGCAGTACTGCTAGAGAACAGGCAGAAGAACAGACACAAAAAATTCAAGAAGAATATGATAAAGCAAAGGCAACTTTAGCTTCTGCTAGATCTGCTTGGGATACAGCTAAAGATGCAAAGGATTCAGCAAGAGACACATACAAACAGAATCCAACTGATACAAACAAGGCTGCACTTGATGCAGCAGACGCCGCTGAAGACGCAGCATATTCTGCATATCTACAGGCAAAAGATGATTTAAAAAATTTCAAGACTTCACTGGGCGATGCAAAAAAAGATCTTCAAAAGGCAATAAAAACTGAAAAAGAAATCAAAAAGAAAGAAAAGAGTGAGGAAAGAAAAAAAGCTGAAGCAGCAGAAAAAGAAAGAAAAGCACTAATTGATGCAGAATGGCAAAAAGTAAAAACTGCTAGATCTGCTTGGGATACAGCTAAAGATGCAAAGGATTCAGCAAGAGACACATACAAACAGAATCCAACTGATACAAACAAGGCTGCACTTGATGCAGCAGACGCCGCTGAAGACGCAGCATATTCTGCATATCTACAGGCAAAAGCTGATTTTCAGGCCTTTAAAAGATTAAATCAGCTCTGAAAAGCTTTTTTTGATTTTTGTAAATAACCAAAGATTATCAGTACAACTCCAATAATTATCCATCCAGTACTGTATGATGTAAGATCCTCAAGAAAGTGAAGCTGACCTGTCGCTCCTAATGTAATTGCTAAACTTGTAAAACCACCAACAACAAAGGCTATTCCCGTCCACAATAACCATTTCATTTAGGATTCATCCTTGTACAATCTAATATTATTTTGGAAAAAATTAACTTTTTTTTGATTTGTTTAGATTTTCCTCTTCTTCAAATCCTTGTAATTTGTCTTCTTCATATGGCATTTTTCATCCACAAATCATTTTATCCATCTTTTACCAAGAATGTCTGAAATTTTTTACTCTGGGATCAGTTTTAATCGCCTACCTGATGGGCACACTATCTTAACTCACGGCTTAGTAGAAATTATACGCGGTTTTTAATTAGAAAATACCCTTCATCTTATCATGAACAACAGAATACTATTGCTTTTTATGCTCTCATTCAGTGTTATTCTAGTCCAGAATGCATATGCAGATGTATCTTCGGTTGAAACTGATGATGATTCCTATCAAGCAGGAAACGATATAATTTTTTCAGGAACAGCAAGTGGAGGGGATCTTATAGTACTTGAAATCTACAGTCCTGTTGATAATAAAATAATTGTAAAAACTAATACCGCAAATGATTCTGGCTCCTTTGAGCTTTCTGTCAGAGCTACTGACATTCTTATTCATCCAAATGGCGAGGGAATTTACACTGTTTACGTCTATGAACTAAACTCACAAGGAAAAGAGAACGCACTTGTCATTAAATTAAACAGAGAAGATCCAAATATCACAGTTCTTGAGGACGCACTAAAACTAAATTCTATTAGTAAAAAAACTGTAGATGAAAAAACCCTAGTCTCCTTTACTGCCACACTTGTAAAATCAATAAGTAATGTAACTTTTGAATTAGCAAACAATCCGCCAACTGGGGCAACAATTGAATCTACAACAGGAAAATTTTCTTGGACTCCTACAGAATCACAAGGTCCTGGAACATATACATTTGACATTGTGGCCTCTGATGGATTACAACAGGATAAAACCACTGTAACAATTGAAGTCAGGGAAGTAACTGAGCAGCAAACTCCTCCGCCTCCACCTCCACCAGAACCTGAACCAGATCCAATTGCAGATTTTCAGCAGTATGTTGATTCAACAAAGAATCCACAATACTATGTGGATAGATACAACAACGAGCCAAGCTACAAAGATTGGTTTGATCAAAACTTTCCTGGAATTACAATATATCAAGCAGTGGGAATCTCCGAACCAAAATCTACTCCACCTCCACCAGAACCAGAACCAGAACCAAAGCCTAAATCAGAACCTAAATCAGAACCTTCACCTACCAAAGATAATGGAATAGCAAAATTTGTTGATCCAAAAAAAGATCCACAATACTATGTGGATAGATACAACAACGAGCCAAGCTACAAAGCTTGGTTTGAAACTAATTACCCAGATATGACAATCTATGAAGCTGTAGGATTACCAAATCCTCCACCTGAAAAAGAATTAGCAAAATTTGTTGATCCAAAAAAAGATCCACAATACTATGTGGATAGATACAACAACGAGCCAAGCTACAAAGCTTGGTTTGAAACTAATTACCCAGATATGACAATCTATGAAGCTGTCGGATTACCTGCGCCCCAATCCGGTTTATGTGGTACCGGAACTAAACTAGTAGACGGTGTTTGTAAAGTTACATTAGAGACAAAGACAACCAAAGGCGGTGGTTGCTTAATTGCAACTGCAGCATATGGAACTGAGATGGCACATCAAGTACAGTTCCTCAGAGAAGTACGAGACAATACTCTACTATCAACTGAATCTGGAACATCATTTATGACTGGATTCAATGATATCTACTACTCCTTCTCACCAACAATTGCAGACTGGGAGAGAGAAAACCCAGCATTCAGAGAGGCTGTAAAGGCATTCATCACACCAATGGTCTCCACACTATCAATAATGACACTGGCTGACCAGGGCTCTGAAGAGCAAGTACTCTTCCTTGGAATCTCTGTCATTGCATTGAACCTTGGAATGTATATTGCAGCACCTGCAGTAGTTGCAATCAAGGTAAGAAAGCACTTGAAATTACGAAAATAATTATCTCTTTGGAAGTTTTATAGTAAATGTAGTTGGGTTATTCTTTACTGAAATATCTCCACCATGCTTTTCAACAATAGTCTTTGCCATTTTTGTTCCTAATCCAGTACCGTTTTCTTTTGTAGATGACAATGAATTAAACAACTTTGCCATAATTTCTGGTGGAATTCCAGGCCCTGAATCTGATATCTCTATGACAACTCTATTTTGGGTTTCATAGATTACAACATCAATTACTCCTGAATTGTTCATTGCTTGAATAGAGTTTTCAATCAAATTTGAAAAGAGTACAATAAGCTTGAATTTGTTACAATAAATCTCAAAATCATTTTGTGGCAGGTTTATTTTCACAGAATTTGGAATCTTTCTAGGCATTGAACTTTTTAGAATTTCTAATAGTGAAAAACGACTCATCACAAGTCCAGTCTTACTAGATAATGATCTATTGGTCTCAGCTGGTAATCTTTTTACTTGGTCAAAAATATTTTCAAGCTCTTTAATTGATAGCTCTATCTTGGTGTGATATCTTGATAACATAGGATCATTTTTTGTAGCCAACATTGCCAGTGCATTAGAATTTTTTATGACGCTAATTGCATCTAAGGCTTTTTCAATATTTGAAATTTCAAATATTTGTTGAATTCTCTCTGTCCTACTCTCAGCCAGCATGATAAAAATTGCCAAATAGTGGTATTAGTTTAATGTGTGTCCATTTTGAATAAATTAAACATAATTTTTCATAATATTCCAAAATCCATCCTATGTTTGTAGGATTGAACAACAGTTGCTTCATAATCCTGAAAGATAAAAAACGTACATGGCAATCGAAAAACATTGTAGAAGATGCGGTAGAACAATTTCACTAGATGATGATACGTGTAAGGAATGTCGAATTGCTGAATTAAAACAATAGGAACCAAATAGTTTTGTGCATTTTGAACAAACATTCATGAAAATAGCACACAATGATAAAATTTGTAACGCTTGCTCATGGTGGGAACCAAATTATAGCCATATCCCGTTTACCGGTTCCCACTAATTCTTTTAACAAAAATTATTCTTTTTCTCTGATCATTTTAAAACAGTTAATTGCATCCTCTGGTGAATGATCCTCCTTTGGACGTTTACATATGGGACAATTTGGATCACTACGATCAACCTTTGAACCCATGTGATTACTTGCAAAATTCTTAATTTAGCAATTTCCTTCAAAAATCATCTTATACACGAACAGTGATGAATTTGTGTGCATTTATCCTCCAACGCATATTCTCAACTAAGACCTGATCTAAAAATTTGTAAAATCCTCAATGGAATGTGGCAAGTTTCGGGGAGTCATGGATTCATTGATTTTAATTCTGCCATAGAGGACATGTTATCATATCACGAGTCTGGGTTTACTACATGGGATCTTGCGGATATCTATGGACCAGCAGAGGATTTTATTGGAGAATTTTTCCGTAGACTGGATTTAGATTCAAACTCTGTAAAACCTCAAGCATTTACAAAATTTGTACCCTCACCTGGACAAATGTCAAAACAACTTGTGCAGCAAGCAATTGATGTATCAAGAAGAAGAATGGGCGTAGAATCAATTGATTTAATTCAATTTCATTGGTGGGATTACAGCTTTAATGCATATCATGATGCGTTAATTCATTTACAATCTCTTAAGGATGATGGAAAGATACAGAATATTGGCCTGACAAATTTTGATACAGAACACATGGAGATAATTACTGATTGGGATATAGAACTAGTATCAAATCAAGTTCAGTATTCTATAATTGATCAAAGACCATCTATAAAGATGGAAAAATTCTGTTTGGAAAATAACATTGGTTTGTTGACATACGGAACTCTTCTAGGCGGACTATTATCTGAAAAATATCTGGGAGTAGATGAGCCTTCTCCAGATCAATTAGATACTGCATCACTTCAAAAATACAAACACATGATTGATGCGTGGGGAGAATGGGACCTGTTCCAAGAACTTCTTCAGACTTGTGATCGTATTGCTAAAAAGCATAATGTTAGCATTGCAAATGTAGCTACACGTTTTGTCTTGGACAAGCCTGCAGTGTCAGGAGTCATAATTGGAGCAAGACTTGGTGTCACTAACCACATGGAAGATAACTCTAGAGTTTTTGATTTTAGCTTGGATTCTGATGATTATGAAAAAATATCTCTAGTTACTGACAAGTCAAGTGACCTATTTTCGTTAATAGGTGATTGTGGTTCTGAGTATCGGCGTTAATGTGATCAAAATTTTAAACTACGAATATTTTACTGCACGTGTGACGTCTTTGATCCTTTTGCCTTCTATTTTTGCAATTAGTGCTAAGATTGACACCGGCTTGCTAAGAAATTCTACATTTGGCCCAAACTCCTCAAGATCCTCTAAAAGCAAATTACCATGAGCTGAGACAAAAATTATCTTCTGTTTTGGTTGCTCAGCTAGAATGGCTTTTGCCAATTCTACTCCGTTTTTCTTTGGCATGGCATAGTCTACAACCACTACATCAAATGGGGAGCGGTTATCAAAAGACTTCATTAACCCATATCTGTATGCACTGAGGCATTCTTCTCCATCTTTTGTTACAAATACTCCGTGACCCAAACTTTTGAGACTTTCAGCATATTGATATGCTATGTCTTCATCGTCCTCTGCAATTAGGATCTTTAGTGCCATATCTATATCTGATAAATGAATTTAATCTAAGCATGTTTGTTTAAAAAAAACTAATTCCGAACAAATATCAAAATGTGTGTAATTTGATTACATACAAATCATTACCAGTAAAAAAAATCTAAATTTCTTCACAATTGACCATCATTGAAAGGATTTCTGTTCAGAGTGTTCACACAAAATCACACATGGTGGTAATTTTATGCGTAATTGGACTCATACAGTTTTCAGCACAGAGTGTTTTTGCTGATGAATATGAAAAATTCACTAAAATTGAGTCTCAACTTGATAATATTTCCGACATAATTGATGAAATAAATCCGAATGAACTTGGACACATTAATGTACAGTTTCATTCAGTTTGTGACGAAATAAAAAAAATAAAATCAACTCTACCATATAACTCAAATACAGATTTTACAAAATATAATGAACTAATATCAAAATTTGAAAATGTTGGTGAAAAATTCGATATTATTTCTACGAAATATCTTGAGAGCTCTATTCCTCTTGAAAACAAACTATTGATATTGGATACCAAAAAAACAATTTCACAGCTTGAAACAAATCATAATAAATTTCTATTAACAATTAATTCGGAAAAATATTCAAAGGATCAGGTGGATGCCATAAATTATAAAAAATACATTGACGATAAAATTACTCAAGTAATAGTCGAAAAAACCATTCTTCATGAAAAAATTAACTGGCCTGAGATTTTTAAAGCAACACTGCAAAAAATCAAAGAAGATCGAGAATTGAATGCATTACCAATAGCAATAGACAGAATAATGCTTCATTACACGGATGAAGATGTATTAAAACTATTGATGGAATATAGAAACGATATACAAAACTACATACAAAAAAACCCAATTATTATCAATGAGTATAAGCCTTCATCATCTGAGGAGACAAGTGAGGACCCAGAAAATGAGAATACTGAAGAGACTCCATTTAGGGAACCTGAACTTCCTTCTGCTCTATTAGGGCAAATTGATAATACCATTTCCTTGATTTCAACTTCCTTAGATGACCAAGAAACTATTCGTCAACAAACAATTGTTAACAGCTTGATGTCAGTATCCTCATCAAAATCTACACCTGGTGTAAGTTCTGGGGGTCACTCTGATGTGGGAAGAGATCGTGGACCAAACAATTCATTAGATTAATTCATTTTATGTTTTGAAGCTAAACTCAGACGATTTATCTTATTTAATAGGGAGCTAATTGATAATCAAAGAAAATGGCAAAGTGGGCTGATTTTCTAATTTCTGAAGCATCATATGATTCTGATCATCGAATAACCTATGTCAGGCGTCATAAAGACAATGGGGTATCAATTGATCCAATAGGTGAGATAATTAGCAGGGCAGACTTGACACATGATCTACAAAATCGAATATCATATTCTACCGTTTTTTCTAGTCTCAACACATGGAAAGTTGGTCAAAAGATTAGAGGATTCCGTGTTGATAATTCAAACGCAATTAGAATTGATAATAACAAAGTTCAATTTGATAATTTAGGTTCCATTCCAGAAATAAGAAAAGATTCTGAGATTCCAGCTCCCGAACCAAAACCAGCTCCAGCTCCCGAACCAAAACCAGCTCCAGCTCCCGAACCAAAACCAGCTCCAGCTCCCGAACCAAAACCAGCTCCAGCTCCCGAACCAAAACCAGCTCCAGCTCCCGAACCAAAACCAGCTCCAGCTCCCGAACCAAAACCAGCTCCAGCTCCCGAACCAAAACCAGCTCCAGCTCCCGAACCAAAACCAGCTCCAGCTCCCGAACCAAAACCAGCTCCAGCT
>QQVN01000004.1 GCA_003352285.1 Thermoproteota archaeon
GAACCAAAACCAGCTCCAGCTCCCGAACCAAAACCAGCTCCAGCTCCCGAACCAAAACCAGCTCCAGCTCCCGAACCAAAACCAGCTCCAGCTCCCGAACCAAAACCAGCTCCAGCTCCCGAACCAGTTTCACCTGAAGTAAGTAAAAAAATTCAAGAGTTTGAAAATCAAATTAAAAAATATGAAGAAATCCAAAAAATACAATTAGAAAAAATTGAACAATTCCAAAAGAAAATCCAAGAATTAGAGTCAAAGAAAACTCCATCTCCTCGAGGAACACTTCCTAAAGACTTTGTTCCTTCCAAAGAAAAACCAAAAGAGATTCCAAAACCCTCCAGTCCCCATGGTACAATGCCTAAGGGGTTTACCTATCCATCAAAAACAGAAATTTCTGAGAAAACTGATGATGAACCCTCATCAGAACAGCTTGCTCGTGTTGCAGAATTGGAAAAACAGATTGCCGAAGCTGAAGCAAAGAAAGCTCAGGAAGAAAAGGTCAGAGAAGAACAAGCCATGCAAGAACAGCTTGCTCGTGTTGCAGAATTGGAAAAACAGATTGCCGAAGCTGAAGCAAAGAAAGCTCAGGAAGAAAAGGTCAGAGAAGAACAAGCCATGCAAGAACAGCTTGCTCGTGTTGCAGAACTGGAAAAACAGATTGCTGAAATTGAAGAAATTCAGGCAAATGCCCCAAAATTTGATGAAAGCATAGAGGAAGAAGCTACACCTGAACAATTAGAAAGAAAAAACGATCTTGAAAAACAGATTGAAAAGCTTGAATCTGAGCAAGAAGCAAAATCTATCTCTACACAAATTCCTGATGAAGACGAAAAACAAGTAAATGATTCACCAGAAACTCATACTGATACATCTGAGCAAGTTGCAAAGATATCTGAACTTGAAAAACAAATTCTAGAACTTGAAAAAGCATTACAGAATGCACCAAAACTTGATGAAAATGAACCTGAATCCGAAACAAGTAAACCCACTTCCACCAAAGGAACAAAAACTGACTCTTCTAACATTCAAGCTTATTGCGTAAAATGTAAGAAAAAAAGAGACATTAAAGATCCTAAAGACACCACCATGAAAAATGGACGTGCTGCAATACGGGGAACCTGCTCTGTATGTGACACAAAGGTATTTCGTATTAAATCAAAGAAAAAATAGGTAGATTTCTCTACGCACAAGCTATGGATTTTGAATTTTTCAGTTCTTCACTTGAAAATTCATCATTGAATATCCAAGACAATCCCTGCAGATCCTGCCAAGAAAAATCTTGTCTTTCAAATTCTTTTGAGTTGTATCTTACCATGTTAAGACAAGGTAAATTTTGCTTATAAGGCCCGCGAAGAAATTATCAGTTGTTCACAAAGCTGAATTCTATAATGCAGAATCAACCATTAGTGCAATAAACAACACTGTAAGATATGGGCTAGAAAATTTGAACAGCATCCAAGATGCTTTTTCACTAGGTTTTGCTACTACCCATGCAGAAAGTGCAATCATTAATGCACCGGATACTATTGCAGTCCACAAGTATACTTGTCCCATCATGGGAGTTCCGTCCTCCAGAGTCAAAAAGAAGGGTACAACGCTGAAAAGAACCATCATTACTGTACTTGCAGCAATTACTCTTGCAGATGTTTTTTCAGACTGGACTGCTGTGAGCATTGGAACATCAACTTTGTTATAATCTTCCTTAAAGTGTAATGTTAGAGCCCAAATGTGCATTGGAATCCAAATGAATACCAATCCTGCCATTGTTAATCCCATAGTCCACATCTCTGAGGTCGTTACTGCAACCCAACCAATCAATGGAGGGGCACCACCGCATAATCCTCCTAAAATGATATTGCTTCTACTTCTACGTTTTAGAGCGTATGAATAAATCAAAACATTGTTGAACAAACCAAATGCGATAAATGCTGTTGCCCACAATCCCTGCTCCATTGATGTTGTAAATGAAATTCCAAATGCCAAAACTAATGATATTGCTGCTAACGCATAGCCGAAATTACGTGCATTTTCAGGAGTAACTCTTCCTGATGGAATGGGGCGTTCTTTTGTTCTATCCATAATCGCATCAATATCTCTGTCATGATAGTTGGTTAGGGTATTTGCTGCTGCAGAACCTGCTGCAACACTTCCTAACATCAATCCCCAAGTGGCTGGAGAAATAGGAATATCATAAATGTTTGACGCCGTAATGGCTGCCCCAAATGCAGTGAAAACTAAAAGATACCAAATTTTTGGCTTGCTAAGTTCGTAATAAACAGAAAATCGAGACTGAGTTTTTTGTTTTTGCACTGTTTTTCACCTAATCTGATTGCATATATGGCATTGCTTTTGATCGCGTCTTCATCTCGATAAATGACTCTGATGATATGACTCCGTCAATCTTTCCAATCTTATCTGAGACAATTTTATGCATTGCATCCAAACTTTTTGCATAAACCGTTACTAGAATATCAAACCTACCTGTAACCTCTGCAATCTCTCTAACTCCATCAATCTTGAATAATTCCTCAATTACGTTGTCTCTTTTTTTAGAATCCATGTTTACTCCAATCAGAGATTTTACTTGGTATCCTAATTCTTGATCATTTACTACAATGGTGAATCGTTCGATGAGTTTTCTTTTTACCAATCTCTTAATTCTTGAATAAACAACACTTGGATTTACTTTGATTTTTTTTGATAATCGTGGAACAGAAATTGATGCGTCATTTGATAATTCAGATAAAATTGTTAGATCTAAGTCATCAACTTTTGCCAAAACAACTCTCCAGAATCGATGATCTAACCGTTTCTTATAAGTCTATTATTGAATTTGTCACATTATTGAAAAATTTTCAATAATTGTTTAGATTTTACCTTTTTTGTATAGCATCTCTGCTAATAGTACTGCACCCTTTGCAGAACCCATTTTCTTATTGTGGGAGAATAGCATGTATTTGAGTCCGTGATCAAACAATTCTTCTTTTTCGACTCTTCCAATAGTTGTAGTCATTCCATCTCCAACATCTCGTTCTATTCTTGGTTGAGGTCTAGTAGGATCTTCATGTACTGCATAGTAATCTTTTGGAGCAGATGGCAAGCCCGCTACAGTGATAAGTTTGTTGTATTCATCATACATCTTCTTTGCAGTAATGGGATCGATATCTTGAGCTGTCTCTACAAACACTGATTCTGTATGACCATCAATTACTGGAACTCGTGTACATGTGCAGCTAACTTTAATGTCTGCATCAACGATTTTTCCATCTTTTAGCTTTCCAAGAATCTTTCTTGTCTCAACTCTAACCTTTCCTTCCTCCTTTGGAATATACGGAATGATATTGTCTGTAATGTTCATGGCAGACACTCCCGGGGCACGACCTCCACCTGAAATTGCCTGCATTGAAGTCATCATAACTTTTTTTGCACCGTATTTTTCGTATAATGGCTTTAGCGTAATTGCTAATCCTGTTGTTGTACAATTGGGAAGCGGTGCTACCCATCCTTTCCAATTCCTATTTTTCTTTTGAATTTCTAATAACTCTGATTGTTCATCGTTAATTCCTGGAATGAGAATTGGTACATCTTCTTCATAGCGATATGCCGAACTTGTTGATATTACCGGTACATCTGCAGCTAATTTTGTTTCGATATCTCTAGCGGCAACTGATTCTACTGCAGAAAATACAAGATCTAACTGTGAAACATCAAGCTCATCAATTCTTTTGACTACCATTTCTTTGATATATTCTGGAATCTCACCACCAACTTCCCAAGATACTATACCAGAATTAGGATCCCTGATAGCTTCGGTGTATTTTTTTCCAGCAGAACGCTCTGATGCAGCAATTTGTGTAACCTCAAACCACGGGTGGTTTTTTAGTGATTGGACAAATTCTTGGCCTACAGAGCCTGTTACTCCTACTATTGCAACTCTTTTCTTATCCACGATGAAAAAAGTATCCAATTCAATTAATAATCCTTTACCGTTTTTAACCAAAACACACTATATTCCCAGCGACTATTCGGTTTTGTGAAACCAAGTAATCCATATGTTAAACGTCATAGGCCAGCGTCACACGGGGGCCTTTACTCTGTACGGGGAAATTCATCAAAAATCCTTGATTTTAGCTCAAACATCAATCCTCTAGGATCGCCACCTATAGTCAAAAAAATAATCAAAGAAAAACTAGACACTATTGGAATTTATCCTGACTCTGACTCTCTTGAGCTTCGCAAGAATATCCAATCATACACAAAACTCCCATTAGATCAGATAGTAGTAGGAAATGGCGCAACTGAAATAATCTACAATTTTGCTCATGCATTTCTCTCCAAAAAAACTCCTGTCTTGATTCCCATACCAACATTTAGTGAATATGAGAATGCAGTTCAACTTCGGGGGTCTTCTGTTTCATTTTTTAAAACAATGAATCTTAATGATGACCTGGAAGAGTTTCTGCAAAAAATTCCAAAAAATGGTTGCGTCTTTGTTTGTAACCCAAATAATCCAACCGGAGTTTTACTAACAAAGAAAAAAATGGAACTGATAATAAATCGAGCTAAAAAAAACTCATCTATTGTATTTGTTGATGAATGCTTTATCGAGTTGGTGCCTGAGTCTAATGAAACTATCATTAAATTAATTTCAAAATTTGATAATCTCTTTGTTTTACGCTCATTAACCAAATCATTTGGTCTAGCCGGATTACGAATTGGATATGGATTAGGAAACAAAAAAATCATCTCAATACTTAACAATCTTAAGATACCTTGGAATGTAAGCGGAATAGCTCAAGAATCTGCCATTGCATCATTAAAAGATAAAACATTTCTAAAAAAATCTAATCAACTAATAAGAAAAGAATATGAATTTTTACGAAAAAATATTTCAAACATTGATGGATTTTACTGTAATGAGTCAAAAACCAATTTTATCCTAATTAAAACAAAAGTAAAATCTCAAGTTTTACAAAAGAAACTCTTCAAAAAAAATATTTTAATTCGTGATTGTAGTACATTTAGAGGTCTTAATGAAAATTATATTCGCATAGCAATAAAAAATAGAAATGAAAACCAACTTCTTGTAAAACAACTAAAGAGGATCTCATGCACGCATTAATGGTTCAAGGAACATCATCAAGTGCAGGTAAAAGCACCCTAGTTACAGCCCTATGTAGAATATTTTCTGATAAGGGACTTTCCGTATCCCCATTCAAATCTCAAAACATGTCAAATTTCTCATACAAGACAAAAGACTTTGAGATATCTAGAGCTCAAGCCATCCAAGCTATAGCAGCTAGATGTGAAATTACGCCTGAGTTAAATCCAATCTTGTTAAAACCACTTGGAAATTATCTTAGCGATGTATACTTGAATGGTAAAAAATTCAAAAAAATGCATGCAAACGATTACTATCACAAGTTTGTAAATACTAGAGGACTAGCCGTTGCAAAAACTGCATTAAACCATCTACAAAAAAATTCAGACTTGGTAATAATTGAGGGTGCAGGCTCACCTGCCGAAATAAACCTTCAATCATATGATATTGCCAATATGCGAATAGCAAATCTGGCAAATGCCTCTGTTTTGTTAATATCTGATATTGAACGAGGGGGCTCATTTGCCAGTTTGATGGGAACATTTCAACTCTTAGAAAAAAAACACCAAAAACTCATCAAAGGATTTGTCTTAAACAAATTCCTTGGAGACCCAGAAATTCTAAGACCTGGATTTTCCAAATTGAAAAAATATACCGGTATTCCAATGTTGGGTGTAATACCAAAAACTATCGTTAGCTTGCCTGAAGAAGATTCTCTAGGAAAAATAACAAAACCAGTCATTTGGAATAAAAAGACAATCAATAAGATCGATGGCGAGATCAATAAACTTAGTAAATTAATCCAACAAAATCTAAACATTAAAGCAATTGAGAGAATGATACGATGATCCTTGAATCCATAGTGATTGTACTGGCTGCACTTGGAATTGATTTCATATTTGGAGATCCGCGCTCAAGATATCATCCTACTGCTTGGATAGGGAGATTCATTGGAAGAATGGTACCAATCATGAAATCTCAAAACGACACAACTGAACGAATTGGGGGGATAATTATTGTAGTAGCTTCATGCTTCGTAGTTTCTATACTGATTTACGGTTATCTTTTTGGCATAGAATTACTTGGAAATGATTTCTTTAGTATCGTTCTTGGAATTATTTTTGGCTCAATTTTACTCAAGACAACCATTGCAATTAAAGGAATGGAAAAGCATGCACTATCTGTAGTTGATTCTGTTGAAAGAGATGACATAGAAGCAGCACGTGGACATCTATCCATGATTGTAAAAAGAAATACTAGCGAATTGGATAAAAATCACATATTATCCGGAGTTTTAGAGAGTGTTTCTGAAAATACAGTAGATGGAGTAACTGGACCTTTGTTTTATTATTCAATATTTGGACTATTAGGGGCATTTTTGTACAGAACCGTTAACACAATTGATTCTATGGTGGGTTATCGAAATAATATGTTTAGAAACATTGGATGGTTTGGCGCAAATTGTGATAAAATCTTAAACTTCATTCCATCTAGATTAACAGGACTGGTAATGGTTTTAGCTGCAAAACTATTGAGGTTAGATTCTAGTTCAGCCTTTAGGATAATGATGAGAGATGGCAGAAAATTAGAAAGCCCAAATGCTGGATATCCAATGGCAGCACTTGCTGGTGCACTTAACACAAAGCTAGAAAAAATTGGACACTATAACATAGGTGATGGAAACATTGAGCTTTCAAGAAAACAAATCCATTCAGCAATTTCATTGATGAAGCTTAGCTCTTTGTTGTTTTGCGCAATCTTTACTATACCAATAATTTTTGTATTGTCTTCTATAGGGTGGTTATTTGCTTAAAGAAATTGGTTCTGTCTTTTCTTTTCTGACTATTATTCCAACAACAAATGCTAATCTAGAAACTATTGCCCGTTACATGTACCTCTTTCCTTTAGTGGGAATTGTAATCGGTGTAATAATTGGCGGATTTGGATTTGGATTGTCTGAAGCAGGTGTTGACCCATTAATAGTAGGTTTACTTGTTGTAGCTGCAATTGCAATAATTACAGGCATTCATCACACTGATGGCCTTGCAGATTTTGCTGATGGTCTAATGGTGAGAGGAACTAAAGAAAAAAAACTTGCCGCAATGAAAGATCTTTCAACTGGTTCTGCTGGAATTGTTGCCATTGTAATGTATCTGATAGGAATGGTAGCGGCAATATCCTTATCAAATGGTTTTGAATTGTTTAGTGCTCTTTTGTTTAGCGAAATTATTGCAAAATTTTCTATGGTTCTTATGGCCAGTATAGGCCAGTCTGCTGCCCTAGGTTCCAATTCCCCCTTCCTTCAACTAATGAAAGATAAAAGAAAACTAGGCGTGGCCTTTCTTTTTACATTGACTCCACTACTAATTTTTGGGGGCAGTACTGGCATGATTGCCTTTGCTGTAGGAATTTCATTCACTATGTTTCTAGTTGCACTATCTAGTAGAAGCTTTGGAGGTATTACCGGTGATGTACTTGGCGCTACAAATGAATTAACTAGATTATCTTCTCTATTGATTTTTGTTTCATTATGATTGGACTAGTTATGGCTGGTGGTAAAGGAACCCGCATGGAAATGCCTGATGAAAAACTTTTGTTAACATATAGAAAACCAGTGATCCTTCATGTAATTGATGCTTTAAAAAATTCTAACAGTCTTGAAAAAATTTTTGCCGCTACCAGTTCCAACTCTCCCAAAACTCAAAAATTGTTAAAAGAATCTGGGATACCAATTATTCAAACATCTGGAAAAGGATATGCAAACGATCTCAATGCAATTCTTCAATCACTTGATCAAGTTGTATTGGTAATCTCTGGGGATCTTCCGTTTTTAGACGATTCAATCATCAAACAAATTATAGAATCTTATGATGGCTCAAAATGGACAAGTTTTGTAATCACAAAAGGATTCTTAGAATCTTTGAATATTTCATCTGCTGCCCCAATTGTAGTTGACGGAGTAGATTGCTATTACTCTGGAGTATCTATCATCGATGCATCAAAAATTACAAATTTTGATTCTGTTGAAGAATCATTCAAAATTCTTGATGATAAACGAATTGCCTTTAATTTAAACACAAAACAGGATTATGATTTACTCGGCACTACCTGAAATCTTTCCGTGAATTTTTGCAATAGCCCCAGTTGGTTTTGCAATAATATTTCCACATGAATTACAGGTTACAGGTGTTGATGAATGAGAAAATATCACTTGAGTCTCTCCGCATTCTTTACATTCAACTTTTTGAAACTTGCTACTTGGTTTTGGAACTGGAATGTGATTCTTCTTCATGCTGCCACCAACTCAAATTTCTTTATTCTAATTCCATAGGTGTTGAATTTTTTCTTGCATTCTGGACATGTTAGCATACGTGTTACCTTTTTGGTAACTTTTGCTGGCTTTGCTAATTTCGGGAATTTCTGTCCACCATACCCCTTTTTGTCTTCAGCGTGTCTGCGTTCACCTATTGCAGATGCCCTTCGTTTACCGGCCTTGTATATTGAGACCTTTTGTGCAGTGTGTTTCTTGCACTTTGGACAATATCGTTTTATTACCTTGGGGTAGTTCATTGAAAAAAATCCCATTTTTCGGTAATTTAAGCATTGAATCTTAATTTAGGCGCAGAAACAATTTGATTTAATGAGTACTCTGGCAAAATCAATTTCTTCTCTCAACTCGGTAGCAATGGGCAACAAAAAGGCAGATCTAATTTTCAAAAATTGTTCTTTGGTTAATGTTTACACACGCGAAGTAATCAAAAATTCTCAAATTGCAATTATTAACGATAGAATTGCCTATGTAGGGCAAGACGCTTCGCACGCTTCTGGAGCAAACACTACCATTATTGATCTAAATGACAAGTTCATCTCTCCAGGATTTGCAGATCCTCATGTTCACATTGATCAGTTCTTTCTACCATCGGAGCTTGCCAAAAAATCCTTACTATGTGGTGTCACATCGCTATTTTCTGATCCAATTGACATTGTAAGTGCGTGTGGTTATCAAGGCTTTAGAGAATTTGTGAAACAATGTGAAAAACTACCGATTAGAATCTTCAATGTTGTTCCAGGAGGATTGCCTGTTGACGGAAAATTCAGTCACAGTAAAACACTAAGTTTGTCACAACAAAAATCAGCAATCAAATTACCAAATGTTTTAGGTTTAGGGGAAGTTTTCTCATGGACCAAAGTTACCAATAAGGATCCAAAAACTATGAAGTCATTATCACTAATGCTTGAAGCTGACTGTATAATTAATGGTCATACTGCTGGCGCATCTGATAAAAAACTCAATGCATACATTTCCTCTGGAATTTTGTCCTGTCATGAGCCAATAAACTTTGATCAAGTTTTGGAGAGACTGCGTCTTGGCATGTGGGTGATGATGAGAGAAGGTTCTATTAGACGAGATCTCAAAGAAATTATTCCTCGAGTTTTATCCCATGGGACTTACATTGACAGGTTGATGTTTTGTTCAGATGGAGTTGATCCTTTGGATTTGAAAAAATATGGGCATATTGATCACTGTGTAAATGAAGCAATAAAGCTTGGAGTGTCTCCAATAGACGCAATTACCATGGCTTCAAAGAATTGTTTTGATTACTATAATCTAGGAAAAAATCTTGGTGGTATAGCTCCAGGCAAACTAGCTGATCTGCTAGTATTTGATGAACTCTCCTCCATAGTTCCTCGAAGAGTTTTCGTTGGAGGAAAACTCGTTGCTTCAAATGGCAGCATTGTGAGTCCTATCAAGAAGAAAACCATTCCACCATGGATTAAAAAAACTGTAAAACTAAGAAAAAAATTCTCATACAAAGACTTTGAGATTAAATCAAAGTCTTCATCAGTATCTGCCAACACAATCAAAATGAATTCAGAAATCATAACTGAATTAGGAACTGTTGAACTAGAAACAAAAAATGATAATGTTTTACCCTCCAAGGAAGAGGATGTCTGGAAAGTAGCAGCCTTTGATAGGACATTTGGAACCAAAACACATACTATCGGATTTCTCGAGAACTTTGGCTCAGATATAGGAGCATTTGCATCCACGTGGAGCTTTCATGAAAATGATCTAATCGTCATAGGGTCTAATGAAGAAGATATGGCAACTGCTGCAAATCATTTGATCAAAGAACAAGGTGGTCTTGTAGTTGTAAAGGATAAAAAAATTAAATCCAATCTAGAGCTAAACATTGGCGGAATCATTTCTTCGAAATCTTTTGAACAGGTAACTGAGCAGTTTGAATCAGTAAATTCTTCGATTATTGATGCTGGATGCAAGTTTCAAAGACCCCATCTGATTCCCTTATTTTTACCATTTTTGGCATTGCCATCGATACGAATACTCTATTCTGGAATAGTAGATGTAAAAAAGAGATCGTACATTTCTCCAATTAACTAAGTAATCTTAAAAAGGGGCATTTAGCGAATTGTGAGCAGCTTATGGCTTCAATTCAGCAAACTCCACAAGGACCAGTTCTTGTTTTAAAGGAAAGTGCCCTTCAACAAAAAGGAAGAGACGCACAGCAAAACAACATACAGGCAGCAAAACTTGTGGCTGATCTAGTAAGAACCAGTCTAGGCCCACGTGGATTAGACAAAATGCTTGTTGATTCCTTAGGTGATGTAACAATTACAAACGATGGAGCAACAATACTCAAAGAGATTGATGTCCAACACCCCGCAGCAAAAATGATGGTTGAAATTTCTAAAACAATTGATAATGAAGTTGGAGATGGTACTACTTCCTCAGTAGTCTTTGCTGGTGCATTGCTTGCTAAAGCAGAAGAGTTGATCAAAAAAGACGTTCATTCATCAGTAATTATTGAGGGATATCAAGCAGCATCTGATAAAACATTAGAGATTCTAAGTGAGATGGCAAAAAAAATTCAGCCTGATGACAGAGAATCACTACTAAAGATTGCAATCACTAGCATGAATTCTAAACTAATATCTGAAGACAGTGACATTTTATCTAAACTTGTAGTAGATTCCATTCTAAAAATCACAACTAAAAAGGCAGAAAAATATTCTGTTGATCTTGATAACATTAAAGTTGAAAAGAAAGCAGGTGGCTCCATACAGGATACACAGCTAGTAAAAGGAATTGTTCTTGACAAAGAGGTAGTTCACAGTGGAATGCCATCAAAGATACAGGGAGCAAAAATTGCATTACTTAACGCAGCATTAGAAGTTGAAAAAACTGAGATGAGTTCTGAAATTAGAATTAGTGACCCTACACAAATGCAAATGTTCCTTGAAGAAGAAAATAGAATGCTAAAACAGATGGTTGATAAAATTCACGATGTAGGCGCAAACGTTCTGTTATGTCAAAAAGGAATTGACGACATTGCACAGCATTATCTCGCAAAACACGGAATCTTAGCTGTTAGACGAGTTAAAGAAAGTGATATGACTAAACTTGGTAAAGCTACCGGCGGTAGAGTTACTACAAACCTTGATGATCTTACAGAAAAAGATCTTGGTAGCGCTGAACTAGTTCAACAAAAGAAAGTAGAATCTGATAAATGGGTATTCATTGAAGGATGTAGAAATCCACAATCTGTAACTCTATTGATGAGAGGTGGCTCTCAAAGAGTAGTTGATGAAGTTGACCGTTCTATTCATGATGCATTAATGGTTGTAAAAGATGTCATTGAAAAACCTGCCATTGTAGCAGGTGGCGGTGCACCAGAAGCATTTGTAGCTACCCAACTAAAAGAATGGGCAGATAGCTTTGATGGAAGAGAACAACTTGCAATCAAAAAATATGCTGAAGCACTTGAAACTATACCATTAACCATTGCTGAAAATGCAGGTATGGATCCTATTGATACCATGGCAAATCTTAGAGCAAAGCAAAGCCAAGGTAGAAAATGGACAGGAATTGACGCTAGAAATACAAAGATTGCAGACATGCTAGCAATTGATGTCGTAGAACCAGTAGCAGTAAAAGAACAAATCGTAAAATCTGCTACCGAAGCTGCATGCATGATTCTAAGAATCGATGATGTAATTGCAGTATCTGGCGGTTCAGGTGGTGGCGGTGGTCACCCTGGAATGCCACCAATGGGATAAATTATCAAAACTTAAGCCAACTGTTTCATCTAGATTACTGTGAATAGAATAGGTGTAGATCTAGGAGGAACAAAGATTGAATCAATTCTCGTAGATGAAAATTTTCAAGTTATACAGAGAAAAAGAATACCTACACCGCAAAATGACTATGAAAAAATTTTGGAATCAATCTCGAATATGATTCAGGAGTTAAAGACTGAATCTTGCAGTATAGGAATTTGCACTCCTGGAGCAATTTCAAAGAAAACAGGTCTAATAAAAAACAGCAACACACAATGCTTGATTGGCAAGTCTCTAAAAGAAGATCTTGAATCAAGATTAGGACAAAAAATTTCTATGGATAATGATGCAAACTGTTTTGCAATTGCCGAGGCAACAATGGGTGCTGCAAAAAATTTTGGAATTGTATTTGGGGTTATAATGGGAACTGGTGTAGGTGGAGGCATTGTAATTGATGGAAAAATTCATCATGGACGAACCAATATTGCTGGAGAATGGGGACATCACATTTTACACACAAATGGAAACAAGTGTTACTGTGGAAAAAATGGATGCGTTGAGACATACATCTCAGGTCCTGCATTAGAGAAAAACTGGCTTGAAATTACTGGAAAGGATCAGAAATTAGCTGAAATTATTCAAAATATCGGCTCTGATGAAAAATCTTCACTATGGAAAAAAGAATTCTTAGAAAACTTTGGGCGTTCTCTTGCAAATGTAATAGACATACTAGATCCAGATGCTATTGTTTTGGGTGGCGGAGTTTCAAACATTCCATTTCTGTATGATGAGGGAAAGGATTTTGTTTACAAATGTGTCTTCAGTGATCTAATTGATACTCCAATCTTACAAAATAAACTTGGCGACTCTGCTGGAGTTTTTGGTGCTTGCCTGTTAGAATCCTAGCATGAAATTTTCATAGAACCTACAACAGCTTTGTTAATTGCAGAAACTACATCATCAATTTCATATGGCTTGTAAAGTACATCATTGGCATTAAGATCTTTTAATCTTTCTTCAGTTTTAGTAGTTTTGTCTGCTGTCACCATTATGACATTTGCATCTGGATCAATTTTTCTTATGCCCTGCAATCCATAAATTCCATCATAATCTGGCATCATTACATCAAGTAATACAACGGATGGTTTTAGCTCTTGGTATTTCTCTACTGCTTCTTTACCATTTTTGCCAGTTCCAATCACATTGAATCCTTTAATCTCTAGAAATTCTTTGAAGATCTCAACAGTATCTAAATCATCATCTACAATTAGCAGGCTAGGTTGCATAGTTCTCCCTCTATTTTTTCTAAATTGTGAATTGTTAGCTTTTCATCTACTTCGATATTTTTTTGAGCAAAAAAATCATATTTGAAATCTTTATTGTATATGGGAACCTCTCTGATCAAATTAAATTTTGGAATTGAATCTTTATTCATGTAATTAATACGTAGCATCTAATCAAAAACTTCTGTTTGTAATTTTTTACATACAATCGTATTCCAAATGCCTAAAATTAGTATCTAAAAATTAAAATAAAAAAATTGACTTAAGCAAAAGTCAATTCTAATTGTGGAGTGTTACTCTGTGCTTCTCTTGCAGCAAAGTTAATTCTGCCTGGTTGGTCTTCGTTACTCTTCATGATGATCCAGCCATTGTTTTCCATTCCAGAAAGAAATGCTTCAATGTCGCCAGTTACATCAAATTCTATCCATTGACCATTTACTGAATTGTCGATGTTAGTCACTGCAGTTGGTGCTGGATTAAATACTCCTCCATTCCAACTTGCACAGTCTGTTTGTGTAGAACAATCCCATGTTACTCCTGTCTGTTCGCCTACTAGGCTACTAAATGGAGCATTCATGCTTTTTCCTTCATCCCAATTGGCACCAAGGGCATGGATGTTGATGGTTTGTGAATCTGACCATTTTCCGTCATTACTAATTACAAAAAGCTTTAGCGTAGCGGATTTGAGTGATTTTCCTTGGGTTACTGCTTCTAGATCATTTTGATTAAATGCAATCAACGCTCTGTTATTTGTCTCGCCTTGTCCCATCACTCGAAGTATATCATTTGAGCCTTCGTTGGAATTTCGAATTCCTTCTCTGACAAAACTGTCTTTTGCCGGATAGATTGTGGCTGTAAAGTCATCTACTTCATACTTTGGTCCTTTATTGAATAGTTTCAGTGAAGAGAAGTCCTCAGTTTTTTGCATTACTTGGACTGTTCCAACTTCAGCATGTTGCTGAACGTAGGTTCCTACTGGTATTGAGTCTGTGTGTGAATCATAGCACAAGCCATTATCACATAGTGTTGTGTCTTGTGAAGTTACATTATCCATTCCAGAATCCAAAACAAAAAAGGATACACCAGAAATAGATACACCTGCAATTATCATCATACTAAGTAGTTTTTTTCCAAACCATTCAGTCTGTGTTGTAGTGTTCATTGTATAGTATGAATCAGAATTACTAGTATAGTCTTGTTTGTAATGCAGTTACACACATTTGTGATTTTTGGATCCTAGTTAACACTGGATAATAATATGGAAAATATTTTTCTTAAAAAATTAGTTTTTGTTTGCTAAAAATGATGCATCAATCATTCCGTAACCAATATCATTTGATGCCTCAGTTGTAGTTTTTACTGTATTGGTTTTCATTTGTTCTAGCACATCTACTGGTGATGCATCTTGATTTCCTTGCAGCATCAATGTAGCCAATCCTGCCACATATGGCGTTGTTGCGGATGTTCCATAGAACAAGTCTCCATTGTATGCAAGTGTAGTAACACCGTCTGGGCCTACTACATCTGGGGCTAGTTTACCGTGGTTTGTTGGACCTTGTGAGCTAAATGACTCTGTCTTACCGTTTTGACTATTTACTGCGCCGACTACTATGGCACCTCTTGCATCTGCAGGAACTACCACGCTACTTTTAGCAATTGGGTATTCTACTACATTGTTTACTGAAAAGACCTCTAGAATAGTATCTCTTGGAATGTTTGCAGCCGTCAAGTCGCCATCAAGCTGGTTTCCTGCATAGGAAATGCCGATTGCATACAGTCCTTCCATCTGTGGAACAAAGTGAATGCTCTCAAAGCTTCTATCAGATTGAACTTTTTGAATATTAGCAGAATAGTCTACGATATTTCCTGTTGGATCAAGTAGTATCAAGTCAAAGTCTGTAACATCCTTTAGTGGGTTGTTCCAGTTCAGATAAACCATAATTGGTTGTTGGGCCAAGACTTGGCTTTTTGATACGGATATAGACATGCCTTCGTCGTACTCGTCAAATTCATGCCATGCATTTAGGTTTGAATCAACAAATTTTCCTTCCCAGTGTTTTTCAGCAAAGTTTCCAGAAGGAACAACAAATGTAATTCCATGTGATATTGCTTCTTCTACCTTCTTTGTGATGTGACTGGTTCCATCAGTTGGTAAGTTGGGCCATCCTGCTGCCATTGCAATGACATCTACTTCATTTGCAATTGCCTCATCGACTGCGGCAACAAACTCTACGTCAGTATCCATCTCATATAGATACAAGTCAGCATCTGGTGCAACATCGGTGATAATTTCAGCTACTGCTGTTCCGTGCTCCAAACCGTTGGTTCCGCCGTGATGTTGCTGTGTCCATAAACCTGATGAACCACCTCTAAATGATTTAGTGTCTGCGATGTTGTCTGCAATCTTTTCATTGGATAAATCAAAACTAAGATCTAGTACTGCAACTTTGACATCTTTGCCTGTGATACCTTTTGTATGAACAATATCTGCATTAATAGAGTATACACCTTCGGATACTTTATGATCCATTCTTTCTTCTTTGATAATACCTTCTAATTGGGAAAGTTTTTCAAGTTTATTTTGTAATTGGATTAATTTTTCATATTTTTTAACTTCTACATCACTAAGATTTTTGTTTAAACTTCGTGTATCTTTTTTAATTGAGTTATCATCTGAAACATTATCTTGTTTTGTGGAATCAGAACTTGAGCTGGTTCTTGCTTTTCTACTTTCATCAGTAGATGATTCTAATTGGCGTGTCTCAGTATTGGGATCTTTTACTTCTGAATCAGAACTTTCTTCGATTGACTTGGAGTTTTCAGTACTATCTGTAGATTCTTCACTAGATTCAATTGTTCTTTCACTAGATTCAGCATCAGCGTTGTTATCTTCATTTATCTCATTATTGGTAGATTCTTCGCCTGTAATTTTGATGATTTCTTCATTGATTGACTTTTCCAACGAAGCAATTTCTAACTTGTTTTCTTTGTAAATTTTGTACAAGTTGTATGTAACTTGGCTTGAAGTTCTCTCATTTGAGGATTCACCATCTAATTTTGATAGCTCTGAAACCACCTTAGTTTGAATACCGTCAATTTGTTTCTCTATGCCTGAGTATTCTTTTATTGTATTTTTAGATGCCTGATTTTCTTTGGAGACTAGATCATTCAAACTATCTAAAATCCCTTCATCAGGTATTACATCCACATAATTTGATTTAATATCATAAAATATTGGCTTGTTTACATCTGTTAGTGAAACTGGAGTTCGAATAAAGTCTACTCCAGACATAGCCATAACTTCGTTCAGATTTTCAACATTCAAAGTCATTTGTACAAGTGAACCTGACATTACATCAATCTGACCTTTAGCCATTAATTTTTCTAAGAGTTTTGGATTAATCTTTGATAATTCAACTACAATTTGCGTCTGACCATTTTTGAACTTTAATCCAAATTTATTGCCATTTTCATTACCGTTTCCGTTACCATTACCGTTTCCGTTACCATTACCGTTTCCGTTACCATTACCGTTTCCGTTACCATTACCGTTTCCGTTACCATTACCGTTTCCGTTACCATTTGCTTTGTTTTCAATTACGTCTTTTACAATTGCTTTTCCGTTATCTGTCTTCAAAAGCTTCTTTAGATTATTATCCAAATTCATGTTATCTTTTGCCAAAGACTTAAGATTTTTCATATGATTTTGTTTTTCTGGATCATCCAGAGCATTAAGATTATCATTTTTTAATTTTAAAGAAATTTTTACATTGTTACCATTATTTCCGTTACCATTACCATTTCCTGCATCACTTGTTGCTCCACTTGCAGCGTTTCCTGCATCACTTGTTGCTCCACTTGCAGCGTTTCCTGCATCACTTGTTGCTCCACTTGCAGCGTTTCCTGCATCACTTGTTGCTCCACTTGCAGCGTTTCCGGCATTACTTGCTGCACTGGATGCTGCTCCACCGGCATTACTTGCTGCACTGGATGCTGCTCCACCGGCATTACTTGCTGCACTGGATGCTGCTCCACCGGCATTACTTGCTGCACTGGATGCTGCTCCACCGGCATTACTTGCTGCACTGGATGCTGCTCCACCGGCATTACTTGCTGCACTGGATGCTGCTCCACCGGCATCAACTGGAAGCGCACTAGCAACTCCTGCACTGCTAAAACTCCAAGTGAGTAGGATTGCAGTTAGGAATACTACTAGGACCCGTGAACTTTGTGAAGTATTGGTAGTTTTCAAAGTGACATTCTTTCGTGTACCTTGAATAAGTTATTCTGTCTGTAATGCCATTACATACATTTTCTTTAATCAAATTTTGTGCGTAAATAGGCATGAATATTCAGTTATTAGGGCTAAAGCTTAGTCCTGACGAGCTACTATTTTACTGCAATATAGGTGGATTTTAGGCCATGAGAATACGGACAAAACTAGCCCTAGAAATCATAATTCTCGTTAGCTTAATCGGAATGGTGTCTTTTATAGCGCTAATCAACACAAAACAGGTCCAAGACACATTTACTAATCTTAGCGATCAGACTTTGCCAATTCTTGATTCTCTTACCCAAATGAGGCAGTCTGCTACTCAAGTTACTTCAAGAACTATGGAGATTCTGCTTTTAGAAGAGGAGTCTAAAACTGCCCAGGGAATGGAACTTGCCGAAATAGAAGAAGAACTTGAAATGCAGTTTTACCAAATAGAAAAAGCAAAGTCCTCATTTAATCAAGCATATTCTAAATATTCCAATTTAATGGATTATCACTTTCCAAATCAGAACAGCAATTCTAATGAAATTGCAGAAAAATGGAATGATCTAATTATAATTTCAAACACCATGATAAAGTTAAAAACTAACGGTGCAAGTGGAAACCAAATTCTTGCTTTATCTGAAGACTTTCATCAGGCACAACAAAACATCAACAATGTAATTGATTCAACAGTTAGTCAGACAGCTGCAAATGTAAGTGATACTAAGGACTTTGTTGATTCTCTAGTATCCAATACAACTTTGACAATTTTTATCACACTTAATGTCTTTATTGCAGCATCACTAGGCATTCGATACCTGATTTTAAAATCAATCTCAAACCCTCTTCAAAAATTAAGAAAAACCACGCATACAATTGCAACTGGGGAATTTATCAAAAATAACATGAAAGGAGACGATGAAATATCTGAACTTGCAAGAGACATTGACGCAATGTCTTCAGAGCTTTCTAAATTAAATAAAACAATTGTTGCCAATGAACGACTATCTTCTATTGGAAATCTTGCCAGCCGTTTAGCACATGACCTGCGTAATCCTCTCTCAGTCATTAAAAACTCTGTTGAAATAATGAAGGTAAAGCTTGATCCTATAATGGATGAAAAGACTAGTCACCAAATGGCAATGGTTGGAAGAGCAGTCGCAAGAATGACTCATCAGATAGATGATGTCCTTGATTACGTGAATGTATCTGAGCTACAAATGGAGCGTCATTCCTTGTCTACAATTATTGAATCTTCAATTCTTAATACGACAGTACCTTCTCATATCCGCATAAATCTGCCAAAAAACAGTGCCTCAATTAATTGTGATGCATTCAAACTGGAGATTGTATTTTCTAACATGATAAACAATGCCATTCAGGCAATAGATGGAGAAGGAACAATTTCATTTAGAATTCATGATAAAGACGATTATGCAATAGTTGAGATGGAAGATTCAGGCCCAGGAATCCCAGATTCTGCAATGGAAAAGATCTTTGAGCCGCTATTTACTACAAAGCAAATTGGCACAGGATTAGGTTTGGCCAGCTGTAAAAGTATTATCGAAAAGCATGGTGGAAAAATTGAGGTCTCAAATCATCCTACAACATTTACAATAATGTTGCCTAAAGCGGAAAAGACCAAAAAAACAGAGTTTGAGGAGGCCACAGAGGATATTGACTCTAAAAGCCCATCAAAATTAACCATGACTAGAGAAAATTCCTAGAATCCTTTAGGAATAAAATCTCAAAAAAAGTTTGTTCAATCGTACAACACACTAGAAAAAATGTACTTTTTTTATTCATAAATTATGGCACAGGAAGCGGTAGTTGATTTTGAGAAAGAAGGAATCGAACTTCTCAAGGATTTTGGATTGGATGAAGATGAGGCCAAGGTGTATCTTGGATTACTTAGAATGGGCTCTTCAAAAGCAAGTGAAATTAGTCATTTTACACAAACAGATAGGGTTAGAGGTTACAAAATTTTAGAAAATTTAAAAAATCAAGGATTCGTCACATCGACTCTTTCTTCACCAATTAAATTTTCAGCAAATGAACCAAAAGAAATTCTCATAGATATTATTAAAAAAAGAAAACAAGAAACAGAAAAGCTTGAAAACAATGTCGAGAAATTACTAGAAATCCTTAACAAAGTAAAAACAAATCAACAGACTGCAAATTTACCAAAGCTGACAGTAATTTCTGGTAGAGCAAACATCTATGATCAAATTATCAAAATCATTGATGAAACAACAGATGAACTCTATCTAGTTACCACAGTTTCAGATTTAATTCGAATGTACTATACTGACATTCCAGAGGCAATTAAGAAAGCTTCCAAACGAAATGTCGTAATAAAACTAATGACAGAACTTGAGATATCAACAAAGTTAGAATGCGCAAAGCGATTAGGTGTAAATTATTTTAAAATAGCAAAACTTCCTTCACAAGGAAGAATTATCTGCAATTCATCCCAAGTTCTAATGTCAGGATATACTTCTTCTACATCTAGTCAAAGCACGAGTGATGATTCTGCATTGGTAACAAATTCAGATGAAATAAGTGGTAACATGAGAAGTCTTTGTAAATTTATGTGGAAAATTGGTAAAGAGATCAGAGTAGATAAAACAAAAGATGAGCCATCACAGCAAAAAGAGACTACCGCACTAGTAGTGGATGATGATCCTGACGCCGTAGAAATGTTTTCAGATTATTTGGAAATAAAGGGAATTCAGGTTGTTGGAAAATGCAAAAACGGCAAAGAAGGTGTAGATGTGTATGAACAGCTAAGACCCGATGTAGTATTTTTGGATATAATGATGCCTGAATACGATGGATTTTATGCATTAAAGAAAATTCGAGAGATTAATCCTGAATCTAAAGTAATCATGGTTACTGCAGACTTTACCTCTGAAACAAAGAAAAAACTTCGAGAAATGAAGCCAACTGATGTAATTTACAAACCCTATGACGTCGAAAAAATTCTTGGGCAGTTGTTTTAATTGATAAAAAATAACATCTTTTTCATTACTGGAATATTATGTGTGGTTATGTTTTTTTCTGTCATACCTGTATCCTATTCTGATTCCGGAAATGTAAATTGGCAACTAGTCTATGTAACTGGACATTCAAAGTGTACTCCAACAGAAACTACAAAAACCAATGAATTTTTTGCCGTCACTGAACAATATTTTGAAATGTACAAGTTCACTGCAAACGGAGCTGAACCCAAATGCATGGCCATCTCTGATCTGTCCAAGAGTTATTTTCAAAAAGATATCCAGCTTGTAATAGTGATTTTTGATGATTCTTCAGGAAAGAATCTCTTAGCAAAGCAGGGTTATGAGGGATTTTATTCTCATCTTGGAGATGATCGTGACAAAAAACATACTATAATGATTAAGGATAGTCCAAACTTTGATTCATACTACGATTCTACTGATACTGCCTGGCTATTGAGCAATCATCTATCAAAGTTTGTTCTTTACTACAAGGGATACTCTCAACAAGAAATTCAAAGGATTCTACAACCAATTGAAATGCGTTATGGAAAATGCGTGGGTTATGAATATACTACCAACGTTTGTGATACCGTAAGGACTAACGTAAAGCCCGACAAGATTGGAAAATATTTTACTGTTATGACTCCATTTGAGAAAGCAGTAGGAAACAAATCCCTTAACCATCTTCCAAGTGATCTTACCACTAATGAAACCATATTGAATCTTCAAAGAGAAATTACTACTTGGTGGATAAATGATAAAATCACTAATGAAGATTATTTAAAATCTGTAAAATATCTTGTCAATGCACCTCCTCCTGTAAATAACACTAAAAATATCTCAAGTATTGATTTGCCAAATGGTTTTATCATGATAGATTTGGTAAAAAAGAAAACTACGGTAAATCAACCAAGTCAATTTCAGGCCTTTGCAATAGGTGATAATAGTAATGATGTTTTTTCATACATCCCATTTGAAGCAGATGTTCTCAAAGAAGATTCATCAGAAATTCCTGATTGGTTTAAGATGAGAGCAAAACTATGGTCTGAGAGAAGAATAAGTGACATGATCTTCTTTGATGGTTTAGAATCACTCATTAGAACAAATTCAAAATAAAAAAAGAACCCCATTTCCTGCAAAACGAGGGGGCATGGTGCATGGAGGGTGAGGTTCTAGGTATACTAGGAATCTTTGGAATAATATTTTCTGTTTGTAATCCCATTACAAACAATCATGATGACTCAATCAAATTTTTCATCAAATCTGTCTGTTCAAATCATACACTACAAAAGATATGACTGAATTGATTTATTTCTCCTCATGCAGCAAAATCAGATAGGCATGACTCCGCAAATAAAGGCTCATTCCCTGTCACATAAACCAATTAGCTTACCTCAAAATTCTACAATTTACGATGTTATGAAAAAGATGTATGAGAAAAACATCTCGCGATTGCTCCTAACACACAGAAACCAATTCACTGGAATTGTAACTCAAAAGGATATTGGGAAATTTCTACTAGCTCAAAAAAATAATTCACCGATTTCAAAGACTCCAGTATCAAAAATCATGAACTCTATCGTATACGTTGATGAAAACGCTTCTGCAATAGAATGCTCTGAGCTTATGCTAAAGCACCAGATCAGCTCCCTTGTAGTAAAAAAAGACAATAAATTCAGAATCTTTACAAAAAATGATCTAACAAAATATTATGCACAAAATTGCAATGGAAAGTTCAAAGTCTTTGAGTTAATGACAATTGGACAATTCTTTTGCAAACAGACAAGCTCAATTATGGATGTCCTATCAAACATGATATCATACAATGCATCACGATTAATAGTAAAGGACGATGATGAAGTTCCAGTTGGAATTATTACATTTAGAAATTTTATTAATATAGCGTTAGAGTTCTCGCAAAAAGAAAAAGGACCAAAACATGTTGTAAATAATTTTGATAATTTCTTTGCATCAAAAAATGGCTACGGAAGAAGATGCCTTGCAAATGAAATAATGACACGAGACATTATCGTGGTTAATGCTTGGGATGATCTTACAAAGGCTGCTCAGATAATTTTAGATAACAGGGTTCATGGAATTGGCGTGGTCTCAAAGGGTGAAATAATTGGAATCATTAGCGAAAAGGACATAATTCGAGCCTTGACCATGGACAGCCAAGAAGACTAGAAACTTCCAAAATGGAACTTTGAAGCTCAAGAAATTACAACTCATAGATATATCCCATCAAGCGTACCAGTAATTAGCATGAATTCAAGAATTACAATTCTAACTTTAATGGCAATTATGGTCGTTTCAATTAACACCGCTTATGCAGATGAGAATACTTCTGTATCGATTAAATTCATTGGAAACAACTACCTTGATCTAAAAGATGACAATCGATTAGTTCGTGCAGACATTGAAATTGAAAATTTTGATCCTCAAGACGGCTATTATTTTATGAAGATTACAAATCTCTTTACTGGCGAAGTGATCAAAACCTCTGAAATTAATCCCACATACAGAGAGGAAGGTCTTTGGGGAATGCAGACTTCATATCTAGTTGATGACACCGTAGAAGATCTCATTGGAGAATATGAAATTCAAATTTATACAGAGTTTGGTACTGCAACCACTAGTACAACATTTTCGGTAGTCGACTCCAGCAAAAACCCATTGGTTGTAGAAGAAGCTGGTACGTTACAGGAATTAACTGAATCACCTGAAACTCCAGCTCAAACCCCATCATCACTGCTACCACAATGGGTGAGAAACATATTCATCCTATATGCCGAACAACAAATAAGCGAAATTGAGCTGATGAGTGCACTAGAATACCTAATAGACCAAGAAATTCTTCAAGTAAAATAATCTAATCTATTTTGGACAGCCTTCCATCTTTGCAATATGGAATCCTTCAGTCATAATTTCAATTTCAATTTCTTCAGGAACGCTTTGTGAATGACAAAACCTGCATTCTTCTGAAGAAACCTTGGCGTCATCTTCACCAATAGATTTCAACCATTTTTTTGCATACTCTATAGCTTTTTGAGGATCTTTTTTGTCAGTAATAACATCAAAATGTATGGTGTGACCGTCCTTTGCTTTGACATATGTGTCAAAAACATGAAATGTCATTACGATGTTTTGTTTTTGATATAATTTGTAGTTTATTGTGGCTCTATTGTTGCAGGCGGTTTGCTTGATACTGCATAAGTAACCCAAGTAACCTCTTCAATTTCATTTGTAATCCTGTTGCTAATCTTTTCTAGTAATCCATGAGGAAGCCTAGTCCAATCAGCAGTCATGGCATCAATAGAATCTACTACCCGAATCATTACAATATTTCCGTATCTTCGCTCATCACCAACAACTCCTACTGCTTTGTCGTCCCCAACTGCAGCATATGCTTGCCAAACTTTATTGTATATTCCAGCTTCCCATAACTCTTCTTCCACTATCTTGCTTGCAATCTTTGCAATCTCTAGTTTTTTTGTAGTTACTTGTCCAATTATTCGCACTGCCAAACCAGGACCTGGAAATGGATGACGCTTGATTAGTTTTTCAGGAACTCCTAGTAATCCAGCAACTTTTCTTACTTCATCTTTGTACAAATCACGTAATGGCTCCAAAATTTCCATTTTGAGCCATTCAGGTAATCCACCCACATTATGATGGGATTTTATTACAGCAGCTGGTCCCTTGGACACTCCACTTTCTATGACGTCTGGATAAAGAGTTCCTTGTGCAAGCCATTTGAATGGGCCACTCTTTTCAGCAAACTCTGAAAAGATCTTTACAAATTCTTCTCCAACTATCTTTCTTTTTCTTTCAGGATCATCAACGCCCTCTAGTTTCTCTAAAAATCGTGATGCAGCATTAATTGGGGTAAAATTTACTTTGAAATTATTTTTGAACATAGTTTCTATCTCTTTTTCTTCATCTAAACGTAAAAGACCATTATCCACAAATACGCACTTTAGTCTGTCTCCTATAGCTTTGTGAATTAACAGAGCTGCAACTGTAGAATCTATTCCTCCACTTACTCCACACAAGACATTTCCTTCAATTTTTTTAAGATTGTTTACGGTATTGTCTACAAACGCCTCCATCGTCCAGTCTTGTTTTGCCTTGCAAATTTTTAAAACAAAGTTTTTCAAAATTTCAGTTCCTTGTTCTGTATGTACAACTTCTGGATGAAACTGAATGCCGTATATTGAATTTGATTTATTTGCAATTGCGGCTGCTTTGGCACTCTCTGTGTGACCTATGATCTCAAATCCTTTTGGAATCTCTTCTGCTTCATCTCCATGACTCATCCATGCTCTGACCGAGTCACCAATGCTACTTAGCAAATCACTATTGTTATCGACAGTCAGAAGAGATGAGCCATATTCTTTGTTAGCACGCTTGACTTTGCCTCCAAAATTATTTACAATTAATTGATGACCATAGCATATTCCCAACAGCGGCAGATTCATCTCAAAAATTTTATTCTCAGGTATGGGGGCATTATCCTTGTAGACACTTGATGGACCACCAGAAAAAATAATCCCCTTTGGTTCGAGTTTTTTTAACTCCTCTAATGAAATGTCATAAGGCACAAGTTCTGCATACACTGAAAAGTCTCGTATACGCCTACAAATCAAATGACTATACTGAGAACCAAAGTCTAAAACGACAATTTTGTCCATAAAATCACTTGCTTTTGTTCTCAAGCATTCGTGTAAGTGACCATGCTGCAGTATTTACAATCTCTTTTACACGTTCTTTCTGTCTATAATTTTTAATTATTATCTCTCTGATGTTGGAGCCGTTTTTATTAATTACATAGTCTATGATGGATTCTGGTTGAATCTTTCCGCTCTCTGCTTCAACAGAGTCTTTTCGTTTCATTTCTCCAATAATTCTATCTAAAAAGAACGTCTTGAAAGGAGGAGTATCTGCATCAATAACTAATTTTTCATCCAGTATGATTGATACCTGCTCTGGTGTGACATACGCGTTTGCAATTACTGCACCATCTGCTCCCCTTGTAAGTGGAATTGTCTCATCTTCTTTTTTGATGGTGACTTTTGGTGACTCCTCTGTAGTACTTCTTAATGATGAAGCTTTTGTAAAACTAGTTTGCTTGATTAAGGAATCTAATACGCTAAGATTTTTTTTAAGATATTCGATCTCTTCTTCATGTTTTTCAATTTGTCCTGATATTCTGTCTTTTAATTCTAGGATCTCACGAATTTTCTCATCAGATAACTGCATGTAATTTGTCATACATTTAGGGTATTAAAACGCATTCTAGGTTATTATGATATCATCCAAGTCATTGTAGGAAATTTTTTTGAATCCTTTGATTGGATCAGATGTAGTGTACAAATTGCTCTTTGATTTTGTAGCCAACCACTCTAGAAGTTTCTTGCCCCATCTGAGTTTTTTGAGTTTAATTTTTGTGTCAGCATGCTTTGTCTGAGAAAATTTTCCAATCTTTTTTCCAAAATCCATCCCAAACAAGATTATGTCCTTGGCCCCAAAACTATCAGCTAAAAATACACATCTGTCGCCATCAGTAAACCCACCAAAGTTGTATAATACTCCAAATGATTCTGTTTGTGTTGTTCCTATGCAGTTGTTGAAATTTTTCACCATCTCAAGCTTTTCTTGGTTATCTCCATGCGCATGAACAACCATAAATGAATTAGATTTTGCAATTTTCTTCAAGTACCTTTCTTCACCATCAAGATCCGTGACCACTATGTCAGGTATTATTTTATTTTTCATCAGTTCTGATACGCTACTATCTGCTGCAATCTTTGGGGTTTTCTTTAATTTTTTAATTATTGGAATTGCCGTTTCCAATGATTCTCCTGAACCAATTACGATTACAGTATTTTGAGAAATAATCTTCTTAATCTTACTGAATGATTCTTTTTTCTGTTTTAGAAGAGAATCTAATTTTTTTGCAGAATCCAGATCCTTTTTTTTACTAAACTCAAATTCTTTTAAAATCTGGCTATACCGAGTTTTCCAACCAATAATAGTCATATGACTCAAATTGACATGGGTTTTGATAAGTTATATGAGTAAATTGGGCACAGTTACTGTCGGAAAAACATCCCCAGTTAGAATAATGGGCATCTTGAATACCAGTCCAGAGTCTTTTTACAAAAAATCAATTAAAACAACTGATCATGATATAGCTCAAACCATTAGAAAGATGGATGAAGAGGGAGCCGATGTTATCGATATTGGAGGAATGTCAACTGCACCATATCTTTCAACATTAATTTCCGAAAGAATAGAATCACAGCGTATCTCTCAAGCAATCAAGATAGTTCAGCGTGTTTCAAATTTGCCAATATCTGTTGATACTTGCCGTGCTAGTGCTGCAAAAACTGCATTAGATTTGGGCGCTGAAATCATCAATGATATCTCTGGTCTAAAATTTGATAAAGAAATGCCTAATGTCATAGAAAGGTATCAACCATCTGTAATTGTATGTGCCTTTAGCAAAAAACCAATTCATGGAAATAATATATCACAAACAAAAAAACTAATCTCAGATAGCATTAAAATTGCAAAATCATCTGGGATAAAAAATATCGTAGTAGATCCTGCGATAGGATTCTTTCGCAATACAGGACGTGGATTATTTTTTACAAAATTTAATGTTGATTGGGTTAAACGAGATCTTGAGATTCTTTCCAATCTATCAAAAGTTAAGACAAACTTTCCAGTTTTAGTATCTGTATCTAACAAATCCTTTTTAGGTAAAATATTACAAAAGCCTAATCCTGATGATCGTTTGGCAGGCTCACTTGCATGTGAAGTAATGTCTGCAATTAAGGGAGCAGATATAATTCGTACTCACAATGTAAAATATACTAAAGAGGTAATCCAACCCATACAACGATTCTTACGTACAAACAAAAGCTTATAATGCATTTTCAATCTTTGGAATGAGGTTTCATTGGAATTCAGAGAAGGATTAACTTTTGATGATGTTCTTCTTGTTCCCAAATATTCAGATATAACAAGTCGATCTCAGACAGATCTTAAAACTAAACTTTCACGAAATATCTCAATTAACATACCTCTTGTGAGTGCTAACATGGACACTGTTACGGAATCTTCAATGGCTGTAACTATGGCAAGAGAAGGAGGAATTGGTATAATCCATAGATTTCTCACCATTAAGGAAGAAGCCGATCAAGTTCTCAAAGTAAAAAGATCTGGCAGTGTAATGATTGAAAACCCCTACACAATTAATTCTGAAGAGACAGTTCGTAATGCCATCCAGTATACAATCGACAAAGATGTATCTGGTTTGCTAGTGGTTGATTCAGAATCAAAATTAGTAGGAATTCTCACAGACAGAGACATTACATTTGAATCTGATACTAACAAGCTAGTAAAAGACGTAATGACAAAAGATGTCGTTACTGCAAAATTAGGAATTAGCCTAAGTGAAGCAAAAGAACTATTACATAAACATAGAATTGAAAAACTTCCTCTAATCGATGACTCTCATCATGTAAAAGGGCTTATCACAAGCAAGGACATTACCAATATGGAGAACTATCCGTCTGCATCTAAAGACAAAAAGGGTAGACCATTGGTTGGTGCAGCAGTTGGTGTCAAGGGAGATTTTATGGAAAGAACAGAAGCATTACTTGATGCAGGAACGGATATTATTGTTGTTGATATTGCTCATGGTCATAGTGAAAACGCAATCAGCACAGTTCGTCATATCAAAAAAGCGTTTCCAGATTGCGAACTAATAGCTGGTAACGTTGCAACTGCAAAAGGAGCTGAAGATCTTATCAAAGCAGGAGTTGATGCAGTTAAGGTAGGTGTTGGATCTGGTTCAATCTGTATAACTCGAGTAATTACTGGTTCAGGCGTTCCACAACTTACTGCAGTAATGGATTGTGCCAAAGTAGGACGCGATCATGGAGTTCCAATCATATCTGATGGTGGTACTAGAACATCTGGTGATGCAACAAAAGCATTAGCTGCAGGTGCATCATCAGTAATGATAGGCAGCATGTTGGGCGGAACAGATGAATCTCCAGGCTCAATATTAACAAAAAATGGTAAACGCTTCAAAGTTTATCGAGGAATGGCATCATTAGCAGCATCTATTGGACGCAAATCAAAAGAGACTGGAAAAATTTCTCTTGATGAAGATCTAAATGATTATGTTGCAGAAGGTGTTGAGGCGATGGTTCCATACAAAGGAAGTGTTACAGATATTCTAAAACAGCTTACTGGAGGAATTCGTTCTGGGTTAAGCTATTGCGGTGCCCACACTATTCCTCAAATGCAACAGAATGCAGAATTTATCAAAATGTCTGGGGCAGGTTTTGCTGAAAGTCAACCCCATGATGTTTCATTAATGTAGTTAGTTTTTTAAGCCCGATCCTAAAAGATACCCCATGCTGAGCAAAAGAACACTTATCGGAATAATTGTTGGAAGTGCAATCTCAGCAATTGGAGTTGCAGCTTTGGTTAACTCAATTGGATTACAAACAATTTCTTTTGATGATACATATGGGGTTGGTGAGTATACATCATATCAATTTCCTGCTCCGAAATCTTCTCATCAATTCATAAAAATCGAAGGCGAATCTTTTGACGTGACACTAAAAACACCTGCAGATGGTATTCAAATTCCTACAACGACATACAAAAAAGAGGTTAGCTTTGATTGGTATGTCTTAGAGGAAGGAATAAACCGAATTGAAATCCAAAATATTGGCGATTCAGAAATTCATGTAACAGGAACCTTTGAGCGAAACACTGATCCAATATTTTTCACATATCATATTCTTGTAATCACTGCAGGTGTAGTGATTATTGGTTTTAGTGCAGGATTTAGTATTAGAAAACCAAAAGGATTCTAGTTTATACTAGCAGCTGTATACGAACCTAAGGTTTTAAAAAATAATGTCTCTTCTTTAATCTTCATCAATGTATCTGACACTTTGGAATTACTCTTACTTCCTTCAAAGTCGACAAAAAAGTTGTACTCCCATATGGAATCTTTTTTTGGTCTTGATTCAATCTTTGTAAGATTGATACCACTTGTATGAAATTTTTCAATTATTCGAAATAGCGCTCCAGGTTCATGCTTTATTGAGAAAATAATTGATGTCTTTGCATTTTTTATCTCTAGAGTTTCTTTGGTAGAAAGCACTAGAAACCGTGTATAGTTATTTGGATTATCTGCTATGCCTTCCTTAATAATTTTAATTTGGTATATCTCTGATGCACTTTTGCTTGCAATGCATGCAACATTGTCTTTTCCCATCTCCTTGATAATTTTTACACTGCCTGCAGTATCGTAGGTGGGTACAGTCTTTAGTTTATTGTCTTGTAGAAATTTTCTGCATTGGCCTAATGCTTGAGGGTGAGAATAAACCGTATCTATTGAACTCAATTGACCTGTACCGATAAGGCAATGTTCAATTTTTTTGTAAACTTCCCCCACTGCAAATAGCGGAGTAGAATACAAAAGATCGTAGCTCTCTCCGACACTCCCTTCAATAGAATTCTCTACTGGTAATACTGCATAGTCAGTTATTCCATTGATTGTGGACTCTAGTACTTCCTTGAACGTAGGATATGGTTTAGTAGTGATATCATTCCCAAAAAAAACTCTTGCTGCTGATTCGCTATATGCGCCATGTTCCCCTTGGAAGGAAACATTTTTCATTTTTATCCTCTTTGTTGTAAGAAATCACTGTTACCAAACTTGCTAGAAAGTTTTCGCTCATCAATCCACGAACACTCTGTGCATTTAATTGCATCCCTCATTTGCAAAACTTTTCCTCCACACTTTTTACATTTAGTAAAAATTACTCCAAGTTCTGGTTCGTTTATTGAAGCATGAATCGTTCCATTCAAATGACTGATAATCTTTAGTGATACAATATCATTTAGCAATGCAATATTTTTTCTTCTAATGTTTCTAGTGGAGCAGACACATTCGACTTTTGAAATTGTTGGTCTACCATTAATGTAATCAATTGAGACTGCTATCATAGAAGACATTACCGCGGCAACGGTTCCAATAATAATATCTCCAGGTTTTGGTACATCAATTGATTTGAAGGTCTTTACATTTACAACTCGATCTTTCTTATCAAATTCCTTGTTTCCTACTGCCGCAGATCTTACCATGTCCCCATCATCAAAGGCGTTGGTTCCCGCCTCGTATTCTTCAATGGATGAAATTTTATCACCTGGAAAAGTTATTGATTCAGACATGTGCTCATTCTTATTCTGATAATTATAATTGTTTATGGGTGCAGAATCGATTTTAACCAGCTTTATTCGACAATGAATGATGAAGGCACTAGTTTTTGAAAAGTATGCTGAGAATGATGATTTTGAGAAAATTTTACAGATAAAGGATATTCCAGAACCAGAACCAAAACCAACCGAAGTTGTTTTCAGAGTAAAGGCAGCATCATTAAACTATGATGACATTTGGGCCATGCGCGGAAAACCAATCGAAGTTCCAATGCCACATATCTCTGGAACTGATGCTGCCGGTGAGGTCATAGCAATTGGTGATGATGTAAAAAATATCAAAGTTGGTGACAGGATTGTCTCTCATGGTAATCTATCATGTAGGACATGTCAGTTGTGTACCTCTGGTCGAGAATTTGATTGTAAGAAGAGACTTGTTTGGGGATTTCAAACGGGACCACTATGGGGAGGTTACTGCGAGGTATCTCATTTGCCAGAGGTTAACGCGGTAAAGATTCCTGATAATGTAAGCTATGATGATGCAGCCGCTGCATCAATGACAATGATGACTTCTTGGCACATGTTGGTTGGTAGGGCAAAGATTCAACCAGGACAAACAGTTTTGGTAATGGGCGGCAGCTCTGGAATGGGAATATTTGGAATTCAAATTGCAAAATTATTTGGATGTGACGTAATTGCAACTGCCAGTAAAGAGAAACTAGACAAATGTATTGAATTAGGTGCTGACTTTGCAGTAGATCACAGAAAAGAAGACTGGCATAAGGAAGTACGTTCTATTTCAAAAGATATTTCTCAAAAAAAAGACAAACCACCAGGTCTTGATGTTATTTATGAGCACATTGGAGGAACTCATTGGAATAAAGAATTGACTCTTCTAAAGTACGGTTCAACAATTGTTACAACTGGTGCTACAACTGGATATAATGTAAAAACAGATCTCCGTCATATTTTTTTCAAGGGAATAAACATCTTAGGCTCCACTCAGGGGACAAGAGCTGAATTAGAAACTGCATTTTACTGGATGTCCCAAGGAAAAATAAAATCAATCATTGACTCTACATTCAAGTTGGAGGATGCCGTTAAAGCACACAAAAAAATGCTTTCTGGAAAAGGACTCTTTGGGAAAATCTTAATGAAGCCATAATCTTGATGAACATCCATGACTAGTGATCCTAGAATCAACTCATTAATGGACCAAGCAAATCAAAATTTTCTCAAAAAAAGATACAGAGAAGCAATTCGCTTTTATGATGAGATTTTATCAACGAATCCTACGAATCTTAACGTCTTAAACAACATCGGTTATGCTCAAAGTAAATTAAAAGAGTATCAAAAGGCAATCGAATTTTATGACAAAGCTCTCAGCATTGACCCAAATGACATGTCAGTTCTCCTTAACAAAATATCCTCTTTGAGAAAATTAGGAGAATACAAATCTGCCTTGGATTATTGTGAAAAGATTCTGTCTGAAAATCCTGATTACAACCTTGTGCTATACCATAAAGAGAGAATTCTATTCTCACTTGGCAAATATGAGGAATCAATTTTGTGCTGTGACAATATTCTAAATGATTATCCTACCAATGCTGATGTGTTATATGATAAATCATGTAATCTTGCAATGCTTCAAAGAGTACAGGAATCATTGGATTCTCTGGAAAAAGCAATACATTCTGGAATGCAATTTAAGATCAAGGCTAAAAACAGTAAATCTTTTGAAAGATTACGAAAAGATCCTAGATTTTTAGAATTAACAAGCTAGAGCCAATGGGGAATCTGCATATACTCTCCAATGTCTTCATTTCGAAGTACTTTGAGTAATGCATTTGCTTGTGGCGTTGACAAAAGTGGCTTGTCAAATGGATTGTCAGTAGAAATTCTAGGGCAAGCTACTTGAATAAACGCATCAATTCCTTTTAGGTTTCGTAATCTATCATTTGTAATGTCAGTTAATGCAAGAAGCTGTACTGTCTTTCCTTCTTTTTCTAACTCTCTTTTGAATTTTAGTGCAGTGGTCTTTGACATCTGTCCCTCTTTTAGCCCCACAATTACACCGAAAGTTTTTGCTTCTGCAGCTTTGTAGATTGCTAATGTAGCTTTCTTTTGAAGCTTGTTTGCAAATTCTGTTACTTCTCTTACTTCATTAAAGTATGGGTCAAGAACATATGTTGGCTTGTTTGTTGATAGTGCTATTCCCGCTGCATGAAAATTACTTTGGCCAAGAAAGACATTTGCATCAACAGCATCTTTTATCTCCATTGCTGGATAAAACTCACAACCAAAAACTTGTCCATCATTTAGTTGACCTTTTCCCGTTCCAATCTTTACAGTAATTCCTTCCTTAGTAAAAATTTCTTTTACTTTATCCACCTGGTTTAGATGCTGACTATCTGTAATTAGTGAAATTATTTTTCCTTTAACTATTTCAACGCATTTTTTGGCCACTGAATCAAATTCAATATTATCATACGCATCAATCAAAAAGACATTGTTTTCCATTTCTGGCATGTTTATAGTATGACCAACATTGAATAAAATTTCAGCTCCTAATGTCTTTGCTCCATTTGAGTTTAGATCACAGGTTCCCCATGTTGTGTCTGCAAGAACATATGCAGGAATACCAAATCGATTCATTATCTTTAATGCAGTTTCTTGAATTTGGGGCAAGATTCCATCCGGACCATTTATGGCCACAGACACAGGCTTTTTTTCCTGAATAATATTGAATATTCTTTGCTCATCTACTACTATCAAATCAGCTAAAAATTCAGTCGATTTTAATTTAAACCAATGGTATAGCAAAACCAAAAATTGTCCAAATTCTTACCCACCATTGATGAGTGAAACAATACTCAACATTGGATTTGATGATACTGACTCACCAAAGGGCATGTGTACTACATATCTTGCCTACAAAATTGTTGATTTGCTAAAAGACGAGAAAGTGGAATTTCTTGATTTTCCTAGATTAGTAAGATTCAATCCAAATATTCCTTGGAAAACACGAGGAAACGGAGCTGTTGGAATTAAAATTAAAACAAACAATCCAAAAATTATCAAGCAAAAAATTTTCAAAATGTTAAAAAGATATTCTGATACTAAAAATGGTGCCAATCCTGGATTGGTGTTTTATGAAGGAGATGTAATTCCAGAATCATTTAGTAAATTTAGCAAAATGGCTTTATGGAAATTAATCAAACGAGGTTCTGCCAAAAAACTTCTTCAAAAGCATAACATTGACTTCTATTACCAAGGAAACGGTCAAGGATTAATTGGTGCATTAGGTGCAATTGGATATTCGTTTGATGATCACACCATGGAGCTCTTAAGCTATAGAAAAAAATCAAAATTTGGTTCCAAACGAAGCTTATCTGAAAGCAGTGTCAAAGAAATGCAAGAAAAAACATTTCCACTCACCTTTAACAGCTATGATAATAAAAAAAATCATGTAATGATTGCCCCACGCGGACCGGATCCTGTATTTTATGGGATTCGAGGTGAGGATCCAGATACACTAATTGATGCATCAAAAATGATAAAGTCAAATGAAAAGCCCCAAGGATACATGTTATTCAAATCTAATCAAGGCACGGGTGCTCATCTTGAAAATGAACTTGATGTGAATAGTCTACGACCATATCACTCTGGAACTATAACTGGAATTGTATCTAGTAACCCAATCATGAATCTTGGAGGACATGTAACATTTTCATTAAAATCTAATAAAAAAGAAATTACATGTGCAATTTACAAACCTACAGGTATTACAAATCATGGAATGAATTTGATTATTGGCGATGTGATTAAAGTTGGTGGAGGAATACGCAAAGCATCAAAGAATTATTCTAGAGTTTTAAATGTAGAATTTTTAGAGATTCTAGAACTAAAAAGAATAGAAAAAAAATCTAACCCTAGGTGTAATGATTGTAATAAACAGATGAAATCAAAGGGAAAGAGCCAAGGATTTGAGTGTATTCGCTGTGGAAAGAAAGAAAAAAACAAAGTGATTATCGAAATTCCACGAAAACTCAAAAAAGAGATGTACCTTCCTATTTTGTCAGCTCACAGACACTTGACTAGACCTGCTCAACGACAAAGAATCCAGAATACGAAATCACAATTTAAGGACTCTAGACCATGGTTTTTTGTTTTTAATAATTAAGTAGCGGGGAGTAGATTTGAACTACTGATTTGCGGGTTATGAGCCCGCCGGGATGACTTTGCCCATAATTGTCTGACTTCCCCACCCCGCTGATCCAACAAAGGTTTAGGGCGGTATATACGCTTTATCAAAACTTGAAAGTAATTAATAGGATTTACAGAGTTTCATATTGAATGGATAAAAAATTACGTATTGCCGGAATTATTGCAGCACTTGCAGCATCTGCGATAATTCTAACATCTCCATCTGATCCATTACCAATTCCAGAACCAAATTTTTCTCAATCTGGAAATGATTCAGTAGAGATCATAGCTACAAATTTGGAAAAGCCGCGAGCAATTGATTTTGCTGATGATAGAATTTTTTTAACTGAAAAAATTGGCAGGGTTCGTGTAATACAAAATAATACTCTTCTAGAAGAACCACTCGCAACATTTAGAACTGCAAATGTCTTTGATGGAGGATTACTTGGAATCGCAACACATCCAGAATTTAAAACAAATAATCTTCTTTACGTTTATTACACATATGAAGAAGATGGAAAACTTTGGAACAAAGTTGTTCAAATTAAAGAGAAAAATAACAAACTAGAAGATGCAATAACAATTATAGATAAAATCCCAGGATCTCCATTTAGCAATGGCGGTGCCTTGAAATTTGGTCCTGACAAAAAACTATACATCACAACAGGTTCTACTTCTGATTCTTCACACTTACCACAGGACTTGGATTCTTTAGCCGGTAAAGTTTTACGAATAAATGATGATGGTACTATTCCAAACGATAATCCATTTGAGAACTCACCTGTTTATTCACTTGGGCATAGGAATCCACAAGGCATGACATGGGATGCATCTGGAAATCTCTATGTTTCAGACTTTGGACCAACAAAAAATGATGAAATCAATCTTGTAATAGCAGGAGGAAATTATGGCTGGCCAGAACAAGAATGTTCTGGGAATCCATCATACATTGATTCACTAATTTGTTATGATCCAGCTATAGAGCCTGGGGGAATTCTCATTTACTCTGGAAGCAAATTACCTCTTGAAGGAAAGATGATTATGGCCTCACTAAGAGCTACTAACCTATATCAATTGGAATTCTCAGAAGATGGAATCGAGTCTACAAAAAGCATACTAGGCGGCTTGGGTAGAATACGTGATGTAGCCCAGGATTCAAATGGTGACCTTTACATAATTACCTCAAACACTGATGGGAAAGGTTTTCCGTTAAGTACTGATGATAAACTATTGAGGATTGTAAACTAATGCCTGATTCATCAATATCAAAATTCTTTGAGAAAGATCACAAGGAAAGACTAGACATTGTTGGCAAATTTGCCAATCTCTCAAATGATGATCTAAATATTTTAGAAAAAGCAACTGGGGGCATAACATTTGAGAATGCAGATAAGATGGTAGAGAATGCAATTGGAACATTTTCATTACCTTTGGGCGTTGCTACAAATTTTTTGATTGATGGAAAGGATTACCTGGTTCCCATGGTAATTGAAGAACCTTCTGTAATTGCTGCTGCATCAAAGGGTGCAAAAATTGCTAGGATACATGGAGGATTTAAGATTAAAGCTGATGAATCATTTAGTATTGGACAGATTCAAGTTTTAGATGCAAATATTGCAGATGTAGAATCTAAGATAAAAAACTCACAAGAAGAAATTCTAAAAATTGCAAATGCTAAAAGTAACACATTATCAAAAATTGGAAAGGGAGCAAAACAAATTTCATGTAAAGAGATCAAAACTGACTCAGGAAAGATGCTCATTGTGGAGCTCTTGATTGACGTTGGTGATGCAATGGGGGCAAATATCACAAACTCAATGTGTGAAGCTGTGGCCCCAAAGATTGAAGAAATTACTGGAGGCAGAACACTACTTCGAATTCTTTCTAATTATTCTACACGAAGATTGGTAAAGGCAAGTGCTGTATTTGATAAAGATGAAGTTGGTGGCGAAGAAGTTGTTGATAATATCATTCTTGCATATCAGTTTGCTGCATTTGATGTGTATAGAGCAGTTACTCATAACAAGGGAATAATGAATGGAATCATATCTGTGGCAAATGCCACAGGACAAGACAGTAGAGCAATTGAGGCAGCAGCTAATGCATATGCCGCACGTGATGGAAAATATCGTTCCTTGACTGTTTGGTCAAAAGATGATAAAGGAAATCTTGTAGGTGAATTAGAAATCCCGCTTTCTGTCGGAATAGTTGGTGGAATAATTAGCGTGCATCCTATTGCAAAAATTTGCACAAAGATTCTTCGAGTAAACTCTGCCAAAGAATTAGCTGGAGTCATAGTATCTACTGGATTGGCACAAAATTTCAGTGCAATAAGGGCTCTTGCTACAGATGGGATACAAAAAGGCCACATGAAGCTTCATGCTAGAAACCTTGCTGCAGCAGCTGGAGCTAATTCCCAACAAATTGATAAAATTGTTCAAATGATGATTAAAGAAAATAATATCTCACTTAATAGAGCAAAAGAATTACTTGAGCAAATTTAAACATGATATTATATAGCAGAGTGGTAAGAGAGTCAAAATGTCAGTAAAATTTGCCATTCCAAAAGGAAGCTTAGAGGAAGCAACCTTTGCATTATTGCAAAGATCTTGGACTAAAGTAAATCGAAAAAATCGTACCTATAGGGTATACCTTGATGATCCAAAGATTACTGTGAAGATGCTTCGCCCTCAAGAAATTCCAACAATGGTTTCTGAAGGACTCTATGATGTAGGAATCACTGGTAAAGACTGGGTAGGGGAAACCAAAGCAGATGTAGAGCAAATTTTAGATTTAGAGTATGGAAGAATTAAGCTTGTAATTGCATTTCCAGATAATTACAAATACAAAAATCTTGATTCAATGATTGCTGATTATGCAAAAAAGAAAAAGATTCTAAGAATTTCATCAGAGTATCTTATGACTGCGTCAAAATTTATCAAAGAATGTAAATCATACAAGAAATTCTTTGGAAATAAGGATCCCTTAATTGTTACACCATGGGTCCGATTAGGAACAAACAAAAATGTTCAAATTCATTTATCATTTGGTGCAACAGAAGCAAAACCACCTGAAGATGTTGATGCAATAATGGATGTCACTGAAACCGGAACCACTCTAACACAGAATAATCTTAAGATTGTAGATCAAGTTCTAGAATCAACAGCACACTTGATTGTAAACAAACAATCACTAAAGGATCCAAAAAAACGTGAAAAGATATTTGATATTGTTACATTGTTGAGAGGAGCAGTACATGGCAAGAAATATTTGCATATCTATCTTAATGTAGAAGAGAAGAATCTAGACAAACTACTAAAGGAGATACCTGCCTTAAAGAGGCCAACAATTAGTCCACTTAGTGATGAAGGTTGGTTCGGAGTAAACACTATAATTCTAAAGTCAGAATATCACAAGTTAATTCCAAAACTACGTAAGATTGCACAGGGGCTTGTAGTCCATGAACCAAGACAAATTCTGGAACTTGAGGAGATAAAACGTGACGAAGAGAATTGATGAGAATCATTCAAATTCGTAATGTAGATACATTTTCTGAAAAAATACGACCAAAACAATCCAAGCAGAACAAAAAGATCGTAGAATCAATCATATCTGATGTACAAAAAAACGGAGATGCTGCGATAAAAAAATATGAAAAAAAATTCAACAAAACAAAATCTGCATCATTGCGTGTTACAAAATCTGAAATACAAAATGCATACTCTAGACTTTCAAAAGAAGAGATACTTGCAATCAAAACTGCAAAAAATCGATTATCTAGATCAGAATCTAAACTAAAATCTATTCTAAAGAATTTTACAATAAACGTAGATGGTGTAAAGATATCCAAGTCATTTACTCCAATCAACAATGTTGGATGTTACGTTCCTGGTGGAATGGCAAGGTATCCTAGCTCTGCAATAATGTCGATTATTCCAGCAAAGATTGCAGGTGTAAAGAGAATTGTAGTGGTATCTCCACCCGATGCCACAGGAAAAATAGATCCAATGACTGTAGTATCTGCAGATATCTGTGGTGCCTCAGAGATTTTTAGGATAGGTGGGGCTCAAGCAATTGCAGCATTATCCTACGGAACAAAATCAATAAAACCGGTTGATAAAATCGTTGGACCCGGCGGTATATTTGTTACAATGGCAAAATCAATTCTTAGTGAACGAACATCAATTGATATGAATGCTGGGCCAACTGAACTTGGAATAATTGTAGATGATTCTTCCAAAATTGATCTTGTAGTAGACGATCTTATTTCCCAAGCAGAACATAGCATAGATACTTTTTGTTATGTGCTAACAACCTCTAATACAGTTGGAAAAAAAATCAATCAATTAGTCACAGAAAAAATAAAATCTGTTCCACGAGCAAACATTGTAAAGTCTAGTCTCCAAAAAAATGGCTTTATTGGAGTATGTCAATCGAAAGATGACATAGTGATTCTTGCCAATAGTCTTGCACCTGAACACCTTGAAATAATGACAAAAGATTCTAAAAAACTTGCAGAAAAGATCAAAGCACCAGGACTAGTTTTGATAGGTAATGAATCACCATCTTCTGCTAGTGATTACCTTCTAGGCTCAAATCACATCTTACCTACTAGTGGTTTTGGAAGAACAAGGGGCTCACTATCTGTGATGGATTTTCTAAAAATATCCACTACAGTTGAAGCAACTAAATCTGCATTGAAAAAGATATCAAAATCAATGAAAGCTTTTACCGATACAGAAGGGTTATCTAATCACTATAATGCTGTAGAGAGTAGATTGAAATGAAACAAAACTGGTTTGAAAATAAAATTAAAGAGTTTGCAAAACAATCAGGATATCAAAAGCCTGAAAAATTTCAAGACACATTAAAGCTTGACTCAAATGAAAACTTTGTAATTCCAAAGCAACTTCAAAACGATCTTATCAATACTGCAAAAAAGACTTCTGATATACGGGAATATCCTCTTGGTGGAACAGAAAGATTAATCCAAGCTTTATCAAAATATCTAAAGATTCCAACTAGTATGATTGGAGTTGGCAATGGCTCTGATCAAATACTTGACTTAATTCTTGCAAACTTTGCATCAAAACAAACCAAAGTTCTTACATCTGATCCAACCTTTGGATTTTTTGAAGAGCGCTGTAAACTATTTTCTATACCTACTATCAAAATTCCTTTCTCAAAAAACATGACTCTGAATCTTGAAAAATTCTTGGAAAAATCAAAAAATTCAGATATCTTGTATCTTGATTCACCAAATAATCCTACTGGTTTTCAGTTTTCCAAGCAGGATGCAGAAAAATTAATCAAAAATTTCAATGGACTAGTAATAATTGATGAGGCATACGTTGAATTTGCTGATTACTCCATTGCAAATCTAACAAAAAAATATCAAAATCTCATAGTTGTACAGACATTTTCAAAGGCTTTTGGGTTAGCAGGATTACGTTTAGGCTATTTTATTGCGAATAAGAAATTCACTGATGTATTCAATCGCGTAATACAGTATCCATATCCAATTAATTCAATTGCCATAGAGGCTGGAATTTCTGCCTTGGAGAAAGCAAAATACATGAAGGATGCAGCAAAATTGGTCCAATCTGAGAGAAAAAGAATCCTTGATAACTTGAAAAAGTATGATGCCTTTGAGGTTTTCAACTCTAAAGCAAACTTCATTCTATTTGATGCAAAAGGAGCTGACAAACGAGTCTTCACCGCACTTGTTGAACAAGGAATCTCAATTAGAAAACTTGGAAAGATAGGGGATCACCCTGGATGCTTGAGAGTTACAATAGGAACAAAAGATATGAATTCTAAATTTTTATTAGCTATACGTGATCTTTTAGGATGAAATTAGAAAAAGTATCTGATGGAATATTTGCAAATAGAGATGTTCTAAAAGATCTTTCAAATGTTGATGCAATAATCTTTGACTGTGATGGCGTATTAATTGATATTACTTTATCATATGATCTTGCAATAGACAAGACAACAAAATTTGTTTTGAAAAAATTTTATGGAATTACCAATCCGATATCCATTACTCCTGAAATAATTGATGGATTCAAATCAACAGGCGGTTTTAATGATGAGGTAGATCTTTCTTATGCTGTAATTCTAACGATAGCTGTTTCTGAAAAATTAAAAAAAGATCAACTTGAGTTAATCAATCAAGTAATTGAAAATGCTGGCCCAACCGGTATATCCTCTGTTGAAAAATTTCTTAGTAAAACATTTGATGTCTCTGATTTGAAAAATAAATTAAATTATCCCGGTAATGACAGAGATAGCATTCTTTATACAATATTTGATCAACTCTTTTACGGTCCACAACTTTATCAGAAACTTTTTGGAAAGAAATCTGAATTCTCTGAATCAGGTCTTATTGAGAATGACAAAATTATTGTTTCAAAAGAACTATTATCTATCTTAAAAAATAAATTAAAAAATAAAATTGCAATCACAACTGGGAGAGGTTTGGAGTCTATCAGATATTCCCTAAAGAATCTCTTGCAAGAATTTGATCTAAAAAATTCAATATTTCTTGAAGACGAATCACGTGAGTTGGCAAAACCTAATCCTGAGCCTCTCTATAGATGCATTAGGGGATTGGATTCTGTACATTGCTTGTATGTTGGTGACTCTATGGAGGACTATATCATGGCAAAAAAAGTCAATGATTTAGGCAGGAAAACCACTTTTTGTGGTATTATTGGTACCAGCAAAAATCCAACAGCAAAATTGGAATTATTTGAGAAAAATAATGTGCCCTTAGCATTGGATTCCATACATCTTCTTCCGAAGGTATTAAATCTGGTCTGAGGCTAAACACTAAACTGTTATGGGTTCTAGAAAAAGTACAATCAAGCGTTCAACAAAAGAGACTGATGTTTCTGTCAGTGTGAATCTTGATGGAACAGGAAAAACGAATATCAAGACAGGAATCAATTTTCTTGATCATTTGATTGTTGCATTTGGAAAACACTCAATGATGGATCTTAAAGTTAATGCAAAATCTAATGATAAAATTACACACCACCTAATTGAAGATACTGCAATCACGATTGGTTCTGCAATAGACAAAGCACTTGGAAATCGTTCAGGTATTACAAGATTTAGCTATGCATCAGTACCTATGGATGAATCCTTAGCAGAGGCTTCAATTGATTTGGTTAAAAGACCATTCTATAATCTGAATCTGACAATGAAGCGTACAAAAGTTGAAGACATATCACGTGAGGACATTGAGCACTTTTTCCAATCATTATTGCAGAATCTTAACTGCTGTATTCACCTTACTGTAAAGTATGGAGATAATGACCATCACAAAGTCGAAGCTGCAATGAAATCACTTGCAGTTGCATTTAGAACGGCATCCTCAAAAGATAAAAAACAGAAAGGAATTCCCAGTACTAAAGGTTCTATGTAATGGTTAAAGTAGCAATATTTGATTACGGCGCTGGAAATATTTTCAGCCTGAAAAACTCTTTAGAAAAAAATAATGCAAACGTTGATGTTATTACAAGCTTTGATAAATCCAAAGAATATTCTGGAATCTTACTTCCTGGAGTAGGTAACTTTGATCCCGCAATTAAAAGCATTACAGAAAATTCAAAGACTGATTTTCAGGATTATGTAAAGGAAAAGATTCCAGTACTTGGAATTTGTCTTGGAATGGAGATGTTTTTCTCAAAGAGTGAAGAAGGAAAGGAAGAAGGATTAGGCGTAATTGATGGTGAAGTTATCGTACTTCCAAATACCATGAAAGTGCCACATATGGGTTGGAACAGTTTGGAGATAAAAAAACATAGTACAATTTTAGAGGGGGTTGATGATGGAGCATGGGTGTACTTTGTACATTCGTATAGGGCAAAACCTGCATCAGATGATGTTATAGCAGCAAATGCTGATTATGGAATTAAAGTTCCAGCGGTAATAGAGCAGGATAATTTCTTTGGTACGCAATTTCATCCCGAAAAATCTGGTGCCGTAGGAAGAATCATGATCAAAAATTTTCTTAGAGAGTGCCAAAAGTGAAGATAATCCCCGCAATAGATCTAATGGATGGCAAAGTTGTACGCTTGTACAAAGGGGATCCTAATCAAAAAACCATCTATAGTGATAATCCAAATGAAATTTCCAAAAAATGGGAAAATGCCGGTGCAGACATGTTGCATATTGTAGACCTTGATGCAACACTTGGAAGAGGTTCCAACATTTCTATCATAGAAGAAATGGCAAGTAAATTATCTATACCATTTGAAGTTGCAGGTGGATTAAGAGATGAATCAATCATTCAACAAGTATTGGAATTTTCACCTAGAGTTGTTTTGGGTACCTTGGCTTTCAAAGAAAAAAAAACTTTGAAATCATTATTAGAAAAATTTGGCAAAGAAAAAATTGTTATCTCTGCAGATCATCTTGATGGAAAAATTACGGTTAATGGTTGGCAAACAAACACTGACATTAATTTGATCAATGCAGTAAAAGACTTTTTGAATATGGGATTTTCTGAATTTTTGGTAACAAATGTTAGCAGAGATGGAACAATGCAAGGACCCGATCTGAATTATTTAGAGAAAGTTTGCTCCTTAAAAGATGCCAACATTATCGCAAGCGGAGGAATCTCCAACATTAATGATGTCAAATTAGTAAAGGCAAAAAATGCATTCGGAGTGATTCTAGGTAAGGCGTTATACGAAAATCAAATCACTATTGAGGAGGCAAAAAAACTATGACATTAACAAAAAGGGTCATACCATGTCTTGATGTCGCAAACGGAAGAGTAGTTAAAGGACTAAATTTTGAATCAATAAAGGATGCAGGAGATCCTGTCGAGTTAGCTAAAAAGTATAGTGATGAAGGAGCTGATGAGCTAATTTTTCTTGATATTACAGCATCTGAAGAAAAACGTGAAACGATTAAGTCATTGGTATCAAAAGTTGCCAAAGTTATTGATATTCCATTTACTGTAGGTGGTGGAGTTAACACATTACAACATGCCAGAGATATTCTACTTAGTGGTGCTGACAAAGTGGCACTTAATACCGGAGCCATAAAGAATCCAACAGTAATTACTGAATTAATGAAACTCTTTGGAAGACAGTGTGTCGTAGTAGCAATTGATGCCAAAAGAAATTATGACATCACAAAAGCTAAAAATATTTTTTCTGAGGAAGGAAAAAAGTTTTGGTTTGAAGTTTTCATCTTTGGTGGAAAGAAAGAGACTGGAATTGACGCCATTGAATGGGCAAAAAAATCTCAAGAACTTGGCGCGGGAGAAATTCTTCTAACTAGTATTGATAAAGACGGAACAAAAGATGGTTATGACATAGTTCTAACAAGTAACATAGTAAATTCTGTATCCATACCTGTAATTGCAAGTGGGGGATGCGGAAAGCCTGAAGATATGACTGAAATCTTTCAAAAATCAAACGTGGATGCAGCATTAGCAGCTTCAATATTTCACTATAATACACATGGTGTAAAAGGAGTAAAATCTGTTTTAAAAGAAAATAATATTCCTGTAAGATTATAAACAATACTGGAGTAATGATACAATGGAAAAAACAATTGAAGAGATTGATTTTCAAAAAGATGGTGGCCTTGTTCCAGTTATAGTTCAAGACGCAAATACTCGTGAGGTTTTGACTTTGGCATATTCTAACAAGGAATCATTAGAGTTAACAAAAAAAACTGGCAAGTCATGGTTCTGGAGCAGATCAAGGAAAAAACTTTGGATGAAAGGTGAAGAATCTGGTAATACACAAGCAGTAAAACAAATACTTGTTGATTGTGATCACGATGCTATTATTTATCTTGTAGAGCCATCAGGACCTGCATGTCACACTGGTGAAAAAAACTGCTTTCATAATTCTTTGAAAAAAGATTAATCAGTTCCATTAACTGAGGGACCTACTAATTCAGTACCTGGTCTTTTGATTGGTTTTATCTCAGCTTCAGCACCACGTATCCATTCGTCTATAATTTCAAATTTAATCGGAGCATAGTTTGTTCCATTAAACACCAGAGTCCAGTTGCCAATTAGCTGTTGTGGATCGTAAATTCCTGTATATGGTGATGTATCTGGTTCATAATATTGATTGAATCCTGATTTTTGTCTACCATCAAATAGTATTGAATGCGCTCTTATTCCTTCAGGCGTTAGAAAATCTACTTTCCCAATATCGTTTGATTGTAATCCTTGAATTGAAATGAATACTTTTTCTCCCACTTTGTAAACTTCTTTATTTATTGCAAATGGTCCTGAACTATTCCATTCTGGTTCTTCAATCATTACTTGCGGAATATTTTCTGTTTTTTCCTCAGATACAAGAATGGCAATAATTATGCTTATCACAATAATTACACCAGCACCGATAGCAATTGCTTTTTTCATTTCGGTCTTTAATCTTGAGTTTCAGTTAATATTCTTTTTTGAATAAAAATATTTTTTATTATAATTAGGTCGTAATCATCTTACTTAATTTTTATGCCTATAAAATTAAGTAATACTTAACTTGATATTAGGATTTTTTATCAATACTATACAAGAGTAGAACGATCATGAGGATTTCCCTAGAATGTAGAGAATGTAAAAAGCACTACGAACCTACTTTCAAGTATATTTGTGAAGACTGTTTTGGACCTCTAGATGTAAAATATGATTTTCCCAAAGTCAACAAAGACACATTTTCAAACAGAGAGCATACTTATTGGCGTTACTTTGAATTATTACCGATTTTAGAAAAATCAAACATTATCAGTATTGATGCTGGTATGACTCCTCTAGTTAGAGCAGAAAAGCTTGGCAAAGAACTAGGACTTAACAAACTTTACATAAAAAATGACTCTGTTAACCCTACATTTTCATTTAAAGACAGACCTGCCGGTATTGCAGTATCAAAATCAAAAGAATTTGGATTATCTGCAGTTGGCTGCGCATCAACTGGTAATCTAGCTTCTGCTACTGCAGCTCATGCTGCAAAAGGTGGATTTCCATGTCATATTTTTGCACCAAGTGACATTGAGATACCAAAGATTGCACAAGCACTATCGTATGGTGCAAACTTTATTGCAGTTGATGGTACATATGATGATGCTAACAGAATTGCAGCACAAATTGGTGATAGCAAAGGTATTGGAATTGTTAACATCAATATGCGTTCATACTATGTCGAAGGCTCGAAAACACTGGCATATGAAGTTGCAGAACAACTAGGTTGGCAGGTACCTGATCAACTAGTGGTTCCAGTAGGTAGCGGTGCAATGCTTAATGCAATATGTAAGGGATTTGAAGAATTACAAAATATTTCATTATTGAACAATGTTTCTAACATGCATATGGTTGCTGCACAACCAACAGGTTGCGCGCCGATTGTCACTGCATTTAAGAAAAAAAGCAATGAAGTTACTCCAGTAGAACAACCTGATACAATCGCAAAAAGTTTGGCAATTGGTGATCCAGGTGATGGCCGTTATGTCCTGAAACGATTGAAACAATACAATGGTTTTGCAGAAGAATCAAACAACAAAGAAATTCTTGATGCAATACTATTGCTTGCAAAAACTGAAGGAATTTTTACAGAACCTGCTGGTGGCGTGTCTGTTGCGGTATTGAAAAAATTAGTAGACGAAGGCAAAATTGATAAAAATGATACTACCATATGTTATGTCACTGGCAATGGATTAAAAGCCACTGAATCACTAATGGAAGTGTTGCCAAAACCACAAGTAATGCAAGCAGATGTTGCAAAGATTTCCGCGGTAGTAAAGTAGCATGTCTAGTCTAACATTTACCATTCCTTCAGTACTAAACCAAGGTGGGGGAGAAAAAAAAATCGAAATATCTGCAGATACTCTATCTGATGCATTTTCCAAAATTTCCGAGACCATGGGTGATGACTTTAAGCGACGTATACTAAACGATGATGGAACTCCTCGCTCCCTGATTAACATTTACATCAATGGTAAAAATGCAAAATTCTCAGACGGAATGAACACCACACTAAAGGATGGAGATGAGATCTATATCCTACCTGCCGTTGCTGGTGGCTCGGAATTATCAAATGAAGATCTTGATAGATATTCACGACAGGTAATGCTTGAAGAGATAGGTTACCAAGGACAGATTAAACTTTGTAATGCTAAAGTCTGTGTTGTTGGTGTTGGAGGATTAGGAAATCCAATCACTACTAGACTAGTTGCAATGGGTGTTGGTAAAATCCGAATAGTTGATAGGGATATAATCGAATTTTCCAATTTGCATCGGCAAACACTATTTGATGAATCTGATGTAGGTGAAATTAAAGTAGAAGCTGCTGCAAAAAAATTAAAGAAACTTAATTCGGGTGTTAACATTGAAGCATTAGCTGTTTCTGTTAATGATTATAATGCTTCAGAAATTATTGAAGGTTGTGACATAGTAATTGATGCACTCGATAGTGTCAATGCACGATATGCATTAAACAAAGCCTGCATTGAAAATAACATTCCATTTGTAACTGGTGCAGCTGTTGGCGTTTCTGGACAAGTATTTACAATACTTCCAAAAGAAACTGCTTGTTATCATTGTATGTTTCCAGCACTCGATGAAGATACCATGCCCACCTGTAGCATTGAAGGGGTGCATCCCTCTATACTGTCTATAGTTGGTGGCATTGAAGTTGCAGAAGCCGTAAAAATCCTAATTGGTAAAAAACCAAGCTTATCAAATAAAATTTTACATATTGATCTAGAAAACTTGGATTTTTCTACCACAAGAACTTTTAGAGCAGAAGAATGTCCTGTATGTGGTTCTGGTAAAAAAGAAGAAAAAACTAAACAAGTCATTATAATTGAAGAACTTTGTGGACGAAATAGAGGAAAACGTACCTTTTCATTAACTCCTACACAAATGTTTGATATTGATGTCAAATCAATTTCAAAGTCTGCAAAAGAAAAAGGATTCCTAGTTGAAAATCAAGGAAACCTTGGACTTTCATTACGAACAAATGATCTCTCTGTCAGCTTTATGAAGAAAGGCTCTGCAGTGATTGTAGGCACAAAAGATGAAAATGATGCCATTGAATTGTATTCCAGATTAACCGGAAAGAAGATTCCATTAATTGAAAGCACGTAATTACTATAGAATTATTTTAAAATAATGGGTAAAATTATGAAAAAATCTCTAATAGATGATAATGATCGAACATCAATTTCGAAAAATTATAATAAAAATTAAAATATTTACAAAGTAATCTAAATATGAGTAAAATTTCTATACAAAATTGAGTAATTGTGGACAAATTGTCCATTAGCCTTTTATACTCAAATTTTTACCAAAAGTCAATAACATGAACAACGAGATAGGACGTAAAATAACTAGTCTTACATTAATGACAATTATGATAGCTGGCTCACTGACATTTGCTATTCCAGGAGTTACTCCTGAAGCATTTGCAGTAGCCACACAAAGCAATCCACACCTCTTCGTTTCCGGTGAAGGACACAACTCACTAAATGAGGTAAGTCCAGGAAACGTAATTGAGATTGTTGTAATCGACCCACTGATCAGTGACACTGACCAGGGTAAAGGTGAACCAAATGTATCACTCAACGGTAAGAAAGTTAGAATGGCACAAGCAACTGATGGTGCTTGGTATGCATATGTTGCCGATAGAGTATCTATGCAAAACATGGATGCAGTATTGGGTAACACCAACGCAACAGCACAAGCCTTAGGACTTGGACTAAACGTCGGTGTATTCTGTTTGAACAGCGCATCAACTCCACTAGGAATTGATTTGTCTGCAACAACAGGTTATGCCGTACCAAGATACTTAACATCTACCGGTGGTGCAACCAACAACGGAACTGATGGTACAACTACCCTAGTAGCATGTACAGCTGGTGCAATTCCAAAAGCTAGCAATCTAGCTGGAAACCCTAATTCTGGCGCAAAAGTAATGAACGTCATCAGAGAGAACGAAACTCTCAACAGTGGCGTTACAGCAACTGGCCCAGGACAAATCAACTTCCGTCATACTAACTTTTGGCCATTCATTCAACTCTTTGATGTTGCTGAAAACTCAAACATGAATATCGTCTATAACAGAGCAGGTGGTTCTGAACAAGTTTCACTACTCTTAGATGATGCTGTAGAGTCAAAGCCAGTACTTGACAGAACAAAGTACCCATTGGGTGCAGATGTTATTGTAACAATTACTGACCAAGGATTGAATGTTGATCCAACTGATGAAGATACATGGGTATTTGGTACCTCTTCCTCAAACAAGACCATATTCTATGGTGTTTATGATGAAGATGGTGCAGCAAGAGCTGTTAACACAGTCGCATTGAAAGATGCTTCTGGTATCAAATCACCAACAATGGGTGACCCACACTTTGATGAACTAGTAGCAATCAAGCGTTCCCCACAAGGAACAGTTCAAATCGACTTACAAGCTAACGAAGACTATCCAATTACTGTTATCACTGCAACAGGTGCAACCAAAGGTTCAGCCGTAATAGGCACTGGCGGTCAAATCACCGCTGCAAGCTTCCCAGTAAACTTTGTTGAAACAGGTGGCAACTCTGCAACCTTTGTCAACTATGGTTCTGGTGACAGCAAAGCAAATCTGATTATTGCATCAACTGCAAAAAGAGGACAGACATTTGAGATAGAATATGATTCTCCAGGATTTGTTTCAGGTCTAGTCGGACACTTCTTTGCAACCATTGATATGGATGGAGCAAGTGTTGGCGATGAATGGAACTCTGGTGAGAGAATCGCAGTTACTTTAACCGATAACGACGCAAACTTGAATGCACTAACAGATGAGGACTTGGATGTAGACAATGCAGCCGTAAAACTCATCCCAAGCATCAAGATTGGTTCTCCAATTACACTACCAACAACTACAACAGCAAGTGCAACTTTAGTAACCGTGAATAACGGAACCAGCTCAAGTGGCCAAGGTGAAACTATTACAACCAGCTCTACAGTTGAGGCATTCAGCCAAAGAGCTAGAACACAAATTACAACTTGCTTCAACACCACTGCAACATTCAACGCATTTGATGCAAGAAGTTGTAACAACTTTTCACCAAACTTTGCTGTTAACTACACATTCACTGGCACAACCATGAATACCTTATCTGACTTCTTAAACAACGGAACAAAAAACTCAATTTATCACTACTTTAACTACGATATTAGATCAATTACTGCTGCAACAAACACCACTGATATCTTCCACATTCTGATCCAAAACGGAACAGGTGGCGGTTCAGCTGGCAATGTTCCAGTTAACATCACCAAATCGGCCACATCATCTGCACAAGGTCTAATCAGACTAAATGCTGGTGGTAGCGCAGGAACTGGTGGTGCAGTAGTTGGTGATTCATCCATTGGTGGCACAGGAACTCTAGAAGTAGCCTTTGTCTTTAACCAAGGAGCAACTACTATCGCAAACTCTACTGCTTTGACTGCAGTTGTTGACTTCTTCAAGTTTGGTACCGACAATGACGGTATCGACTTTTCAGATAGATACAACAATGCAATTTACAGAGCAGAGTTAGAGGAGACTGATGATAACACAGGTGTATTTGTAGGTGATATTGAATATATCATGCTAAACCAATTAAACACTAACCAATCCTCAACATATGAGTCCATTCGAACAATTAGCGACAATCTTCAGATTATCGTTAACGAAGACTTTACTGATGAAGATTCAGTGAGAATCAACTATAACGACTTGGGAGCAGACGGTGTAACAACACAGATTGCTGACCAACAAGAAGCACCTTCTCACTCTGGTGTGGTTTCATTTGATTCAAACACATACAAGATTGCTGACACAGTAACCGTAACACTTGAAGACCAAGACCTTAACACAGATACAGATACTATCGAGATCTATACCGTAGTTAGCACAATTACTGATGCAGCCTTCCAGGCAGTCGGTACTGGTGGCTATGGTACAAACTCACAAGGTGATGCATTTGGTAGATTATTGGATATTACATTCGATGATGCCAGATGGACAACCAACCCAACCAACGATGGTACTGCAACATGTGCACCAACTGGTGATACAGGTCTAGTAGCAACAGGATTTACTTTAGTTGAGACAACTGCTTCTAGCGGTGTCTTTACTGGTGACTTCCAAGTCCCAGCAGACTATTGTAACTCTGATACTACAACTGCAAGCGTAACAGGTACTGATATGGAAGTTAACTATGTTGATTACAGAGACGCATCCGGTGAGATAATCGAAGTAGGAGATTCTGCAGGAATCAGAGCCAACACTGGTTCAGTCAGCCTAGATAGAACTGTTTACCCAGTTCCATTTGGTATTCCAGCAGACTTTACTGTTCCAACAGGAACATCTGACACTAACGAATTCTCAATATTCCCAATTCATGCAACAGGAGTTTCTAGTTTGGCTACACAGTCACCTAACTCTTCTGCTAGCCCAGCTGCAACACCAATTACAAAGGCTGGAGCATTCTTGAACAAGGGTGACTTGACAATTCACGTCAGAGTAAACGATCCAGACTTTGATATCTCAGCAAGCGGTGAAGACAAAATCCAACAGTCAGTCTCAGGCAAATCTGGCCCTGTGAAAATCACAATGTCCAGAGCAGCCGAAGTATTGACCTTAGCAACTGCTGGTAACGTAACTGCCCAACCAGGTAAGATCACAACTGGTAACACACCAGTTAGAGTTGATACTACAGCTTGGAATGGCCCAGAATTGCGAACCAGTGAACTAGGACCAATTACTGAGATTGCACCAGACGCAGGCATCTTTGAGCTAGACTTTGTCATCAGATACACTGATGGCCCAGACAGCACAATTTGTCCAACAACCTCCTCATTTAAGCACCAAACAAACGGTACTAGAGGCGGCGAGTCTATGAGATTTGCAACTGCATCCGCAGCAGGACAGAACTATTGTATCTTACAAGGTGATATCATCACTGTACAATACACTGACCCAACTGATGCATCCGGTGATCCAAACACTGTAACCGATTCTGCTACCTTTGACCTTAGAAATGGTGTATTACAATCTGACAAGTCTGTTTACATTATTGGTTCTGATATGATCTTAACCGTAATTGAACCAGACTGGGACCTCGACAATGATGTTGCTGAAACCTATGATCTTGATCTCATTGAATGGGATTCAGACGCTGCAACCCTATCCATGGGTAATGCAGGTGGCTCAGCAGCTTCCTTTGATCCAGAACCATCTGACTTTAGAGAAACAGGTGACTCTACTGGTATCTTCCAGATAGTCATCGAGATTCCTGAAATCCTAGCTGGCGACAGATTAGAGAGAGGTGAAGAGATTGTACTAGAATATACTGACTGGGGACCATCTGGTGCAGACTATGTTGGACAAGAAGATGAGGACATTAACTTGACCGTCTTTACATCCAACTTTGGCGCAACAGTAGAACTTGACCAGAAAGTTTACACTTGGACTGATAAAGTATACATTACCATCGTCGCACCTGATCACAACTTCGACAGCGACTTGATTGATGAAATTGGTGAAAAAGCCACAGACCCAATCAAGGTATCTACAAGAGGCAACTCTATTGATAGATACAGATTAGTCGAGACAGGTACTGACACAGGTATCTTCACAGGTGAAGTTATCTTAACCGGCTTCGTTCACGATGCCGATGGTGATGGCACTAACGATATTACCGCTCCAGCAAAGTCATCTGCAGGTGCAGGACCAACTGATGGATTCCTCCCAGCAGACGATGATGATGGTATTACAGTATCCTTTGAGTTCTCAGAGGATGAGACTGTAGTCGGATCAGCATTGATCAGATGGAATATCGGTGAAGTTCAGTGGCTTGAAGCAAGCTACCCAGCAAAAGGTACAGGTGTTGTACGCGTAGTTGACCCAGACATGAACTTGGATCCAGAAGCAGTCGACAACTTTGATGTTGACGTCTGGTCTGACTCCGACGCTGGTGGTATTGACTTGACTGTAACTGAAACTAATGAGGCAACTGGAATATTCGAGGGAACAGTGTTCTTCACTACTACCGATGAATCATCCGGTCACAGACTCAGAGTATCAGAAGGTGACACAATCACCGCAGAATATGAGGACAATACACTACCTGATCCATACACAACTGCAGACGAACTTGATATCACAGGCACTTCCATCATCGGAACAATTGTACCACCTCTAGAGAGAGCACCAGCTGCTAACGCTAGAGTTGTTGACGCCTTTGGCAATGCACTATCTAGTGTATCCGTAGACCAACAAGTACAAGTAACCGCTGATTTGGCAAACGGCCAAGATAGAGAGCAATCATTTGCATACATTGTACAGATTCAGGATGGTAACGGCGTAACAGTTTCACTGTCATGGATTGAAGGATCCCTAACTGCTGGACAATCATTTAGTCCATCACAGTCTTGGACCCCAAGTGCATCCGGAACATATGAAGCAACAATCTTCGTATGGGAGAGCATTACCAATCCAACAGCATTGTCACCTCCACAAACACTATCAATCACTGTAAATTAAGACTAGAAACATCAAACTATCCTTTTTTTCTTTTTTTTGAATAAGCAGTTAACGAAAGTTATGCACAAATATCTGGATCATTTTAGCAGAAGTAATATCTAGTAGATGGGAGAAACCATGTCAAATTGAAACTAATTATTATTGGTATGATGTTTTTTCTTAGCTTAGGATTAATCCAAAATTCATACTCTGAAAATCTTAATCTTTTTACAAATAGCAAAGTGTATTCAGAAGGACAACCACTTTTAACATATGGAAATGGCTCTCCAAATGAAGATTTAATCATAAGATTATTTGCCCCTGATGGAACCATAGCAAACTTTGATCAAATAAAGGCAGACAAAGATGGTACATTCAATCATGTATTGCTTGTTTGGCCTTCTCCTTCCGCGAACTTTCCATATGGAACATATACTGTTGAAATAATCAGTCCAGAACAAAATGGTATCTCAAAGAGAGTTGATGTAAAATTTACTTCAACTTCAGAACTAGTTGATGTGCCAGTTGATAGACAAATAAACACAATTGTCTTTGTTCCTGAAACAGGTGTACGAAATGAAGCAATTCGTGTTTTTGTTCAAACAACTAGCGATGGATTGCTTATAGAAGGTGAACCTACTAACCTATTAGCCACTACACATGTACATCTACCAAACGGTTCTGTAGAAAATCTTTCCAACTCATTTCAGACATTACACCAAGGATTGTACTATGTTGATTATGTCCCTAAACTATTGGGAACTTATGTGTTTCATGTAGTAACTTTTCATCAGGGGACTGTATCTCATGGTTCTGCAGCCACTACTATACTAAGTCAAGATATCAAAGGAATATCTGAGCAAATAATTGAATTAAATTCAATTCTAGATGAAACATCATCTGAGCTAAATATTCTCAAATCTGAAATTGAAGGATTTGGATCTACATTAGAAAAAGCAAGTGGGAATATTGACACCAGTGTATCTACTGTTTCAAACTCTGTAAGAAATATTGAAGAAGCTTCAGTTCAATTAAACTCATTACTCTTTCCAATAGTAGCATCCATCGGAATTATAGTGGCATTACAAATAGTAATCATTGCACGAAGAAGATAGCTATAATAGTAAAGGTACAAAGAAATTTACATGATGCCACAAGTGGCAATTTTTTTAATTGCATTATTGTTATTTTCAACTTTTTCAGCTCAAGGATTTTTGGGAGGTGATCTACCTTTATCGAATAATGTTAATTCCCAAAGTCCATTAATTGTGAAATCAGGAATTGTTGAAGTATCACCACAAATTCATGATACTACCCCAAAAGTAAAACGATATCTTGTTTTTGGGAATGAACATTCAGATGTAAACCAATATTCATCTAATCAAATTTACTCCATAAACTCTGATACAGGATTTTTCTTTGTTGGTTTATTTTCTGATGATATGATACCAAAATTACAAACAAGAGGGTATCATGTCATAGAAGATTTTCAAGTAGATTTTCATTCTAATTCAATTCAAGATGGATCAAAAGTAGCATCCATAGTTAATTCTGAATCGGTTCATGAAAAATACGGGTACACAGGGAAAGGAGTCAACATTGCTATTGTTGATACTGGTGTGGACTTTTCAAATCCTGATGTTTCACATTCACTTGCTAGGGATAAAAATAACTATCCAATCATGCTAGATGCAGATGGTCAAGGAATCATACTTACAAATGCAACATTTGTTGCAAACATTAATGATGATAGAATAATTAGAAATTATTCAAAAACATTACCTGATTTTGCAACTTCATCAGTGTACAAGACTCGTGATGGGGTATTTCTTGATGTAAAGCAAGGTGGCAAAGGAACTGTAATCCAAATTTACAATTCATTTTTCCCACATCAAGGACCTGCTCCTGTCTTTAATGGCACATTAAATGACGACATGAAGATTGGTAAAAATAGTAGGGAATTTATCGATTCAAAGAGTGGAATTTATCATCTTGGAGTAATGTATCAGGGTGCACTGGAAGGACCACTCACTAGATTACAAGTTGTACCGGTGTTAGTTGTTGATGCAAATAAAGCTGGAGTATATGATACAATAATTCCCGACTTGTCAACATCATGGGAAGATTATGTTAGATTTGAATTACCTAGAGGACAAAAACCAAATTATGATTTTGATTTTACAGATGAAAAACCGATTACACTTGGAAGTGGTAATGAAATTTTAAGATATGATTTTGATAAAGATGGAAAATTTGATTACAGTGCCGGAACAGTTGGTGCAAGTGTAGTCGATGTCTATGGTGCTGTAACTGATACAAAATCACAGCTTGATAAAACACTAAAAGCAATTAATGGAACAGTTCTTCCTCCGATGGATCCTAATGGACAATTTTTTGGTGTTATGACTGATTTTATGGGACACGGAACATCTAGTGCCGCATCAATTACTTCTAAAGGAATTGAACAATATGATATTTACAATAATACAAAGAAATTTTCAATAAAGGGAATCGCACCTGATGCAAAAATCATACCTGTAAAGGCATTATGGTTTGGTGACAGTGTTTATGCTTGGTTATGGGCAGCAGGATTTGATAATAAAAACAGCAAGTGGGAATTTCAGGGGAATCCTAGAGCCGATATAATCTCAAACAGCTGGGGAGTTTCAAATTTTCCATTAATGCAGTATGCGCCTGGAATGGATTTGCTTTCACAAATACTCAATACATTAACAGTACCAAAATCATTAGACGAAAATTATCCTGGTGTATTGATGGTATCGAGTGCTGGTAACTCTGGTCATGGATATGGAACAATTGGATTACCAAATGCAGCACCATTTGGTCTTGCAGTTGGAGCAACAACAAATAATGTATTTGTTGGATATGGTCCCTTCAAAGATCAACCGCGATTTGGAAATACAACCGATCATGCAAGTCATATTGTTGATTTTTCCAGCAGAGGTCCTGGACTAATTGGTGATCCAAAACCTGATATCATGAGTATTGGAGCTCATGGGTTTACTCCATCTGCAGTAACAAAACTCAAAAAAGACTCCAAGCAGGAGGCATTCTCACTGTATGGTGGAACCAGTATGGCGGCACCTCTGGTTTCTGGGAGTGCAGCTGTAGTAATTGAAGGACTAAACGATAATTCTCATAACGCTGATTCATTTAGAATAAAAAACATCTTAATGTCAACTGCCACTGATCTACAAAATGATCCCTTTACACAAGGTTCTGGACTAGTTAATGTAGGCAACGCAATCGAATTTGTAAAAGGTAAAGATGGAAAATTTATTGTCTATAATGATGCAACCTATACAAACGTTAAAAAAATTCTAGATAGGCCTCTATCACTAGTCAACTCTACCTCATTTGGTTTAGAAAAGTTTGAAGTACCTTCAAAGATATTGCCAACCTCTAATTGGTTTGGCGGTCAATTATTACAAGGAGAAAGAAGTTCTGCAAAATTTACAATTGAGAATCCAACTAATTCAACCTTGAAGATCCAAATCACACCAAAATATTTTGAGTTAATAAAGACAGATAAATTCAGCGGCGAAACTATACCACATACACAAGATCCAACTTTACAAAAACCAAATACATTTTCACCAAATTATATCCAATTAACAGATGTTAAGCAATACAATAATTTAGCATCATATTATTCTGAAAAGACACCTATTCCAGAAGATGCATCATTATTAGTTCTTAATGCAAATTTTAATTTTAAACAATTCATGAATTTCACTGATGATATTTATGCAAATGATCTACGAATAACATCCCTTTATCTTTATGATTGGTCTGATAACAACAATGATACCAAAGTTTCAAGTGATGAACTATCCATGGTTAATAGAGCAGGTTCATGGGGAACTGTTCAGGAGATGCGTGTATCAGATCCTTCTTCAAAATTTACTGACGTACCATTAGTTGGGGTGTATCCTGTACCTACACGATATTCATACTGGTTAGGTGATACACGACAAAATTCTACATCCATGGAATATGATCTTTCTGCAAATTATTACAAGAAAAATTTTTGGAGTGCAATATGGCTTGATAACAATTTCATTGAAGTTCTACCAGAAAGCAAGTCACATGTTTTTGCAACAATCTTTGTACCAAATGAGTATCAAACAGGAACGTATCAAGGATTTTTAGAATTTTCAAGTAATTCTCATACAGTAAACATTCCAGTCTCGTTTGCAGTAATACAAAAAATTCCTGAAAAAGATTCACTTGTGTTAATTAATGGAAAAGAAACAGATGATGTATTGTATGGATCTGGCTATACCAAGGGTGCATTTGACATGGTAAACCGATACATGGCAGGTGATTGGCGACAATTTTATTTTGACATTAATGATGCAGAAATCAATACTGCCGCAATAGAAATATCTTGGGAAAATCCAGATACGAACCTTTCAGTATTTGCTGTAGATCCAAAAGGTCGAATAGTTCAAAGCAATGTTCCATCTGGAGTATTTGGTCATTTCATGAGCTGGGCCTCAAATGACTGGCTCGGTCCTTCTCCGTTTAGTCAAGGTGGAGGCTTCTTCCCAGTAAAAAACAAAGATGATACCTCAACTGTTTTGTATGTACCAATCAATCAAACTGGAACATACAGTCTAATGACTCACACTACACTATTTGGTGGTAATTCTACAACAGAACCAATTACAATAGCTGCAAAATTTACCAACATCTCTCCAAACCAATAAATCAATTATCTTTTTTTGCGATCACAGACAAAATTTTCTTTTTGTTATAACTGAGAAGTTAATTTTGCCAAAAACCTGAAACAAGGTTTATAAACAATTTGGCGAGTACGGAGCTTGAATGTCAGAGCAGGGGCGCCAAAAGAGCGGTGGTTTATCTAGACGAGATTTTCTAAAATTAATGGGTGCTGCCGGAACAGGACTTGCATTTGCTCCTTTTGTTCCATGGGGAAATTTTATGCCAAACCCATCATCTGCCACTTTAGAAAAAGTTCCAGTTGAATTACCAGATGGAACACAAGCTAACGTCAAAACTTTTCCGATTAATCATGCTGAAGTAATCACTTATCCAAAAACTGGTGACCGAGTATTAGACGAAGAAGCATTTAGAAAATGGCAATTTATTAGATTACCAAAAGAACTAGGTGGAGAAAAACAAGAAGCTACATCATTTAGAGCTTTTAGCATGGTGTGTCTTCATCTCTGGTGTTTGTGGAAGTATTGGCCCGATGAGGGTAGAAGACGAGGTGAATGTCCATGTCATGGAAGTATGTATAGTCCTACCACAGGAACTGCTTTTGCTGGACCTGCATCATTACAAGCACCACCATCAAACACATTGCCGCAATTAACTTTTGAAGCTGATGCCGATGGATTCTTGTGGATTCAACCACCTACATGGGGAGTAAATGAAAATGGAGTAATAGGATATGGCCGTTTCGTTAAATAGACATACGGGAGCAGTTGCTTTCTTTTACTGGATATGGGATGGATTAGATAGAACCATCTTTACTGCAATCAAGTTTTCATTCCCTGCAAGATTTGTAAGTCCATTTGGATTTTTGGGAATGTTAACATTCATCGTTTTTGTTATTCTTGGAATTTCTGGCGCTCTGTTGATGTTTTACTATCAACCAATACTAGATAGAGCATGGGATAGTGTGAAATTTATCAATGATGAAGTTCCATTTGGTTTTCATATTAGAAACATTCACTATCATGGTTCCAATGCAATGGTTCTCTTGGCAATACTGCACATGTATTACCAATACTTTAGCGGTAGATACAAAATTAGAAATGAAATTCTTTGGGTTACTGGTGTCATACTAGGTACTGTTACTATTCTTGAAGCATTCACAGGATATGATATAATATTTAGTGAAAGAGCTGAACTTGCGATTAGTATTGCTGCATCACTGACAAACTCTATACCTGTAGCAGGGCCCGTCATACGGGATACCATGTTCGGTGCAGGATTCTCGGACTTTGTTTTACGATTCTATGCACAACATGTGTTCTTGTTGCCTTTGGTAATGTTAGGATTGATGGCAGTCCACTTCCCACGATTCCTAGTATTTGATGTACCTATGGTTATGGCAATTTCTGGAGCTATTCTGATCACTGGAGGTGTGTTCCCAATTGATATGGGATTCAAGTTTGAACCCACGGTGCCGCCTGGCATCACAGTACCCGAATGGTATTTGACTGGCTTGTATGCATTCCTTAGAACTCAATATGACAAGTTTGTCACTGGTGTTCTTTGGCCTGGCCTGTTCATTCTATCGTTGTTACTGATTCCCTTCCTTGATAGATACAAGAAATTCTCATGGAAAGACAGACCGATAATCACAGCATTTGGTATTACTGGAATTGCTCAAATCATGGTTACGACTTATTGGGGATTCTATATTCCTGCAGATACCACGTTACCTCTAGTCCAAAGACTAGTAATTGATCCAATATACCTCTATTTGGTCATGATTCTGCTGGTTCCAATGGGCTTTGGATTTAGCTACATGATGATTCACTTGGCAAAAGAAGCTGAAAGAAAAGCAAAGATTGCAAAAGAACAAGGACCAAAGAAGATCGCATCAATTAATTTATCTCAAAAGTGGATTAACTGGGTAATTATTGGATTAATCGCATTCCAAGTTTTCCTAAACATTACAGCGTATAATGCGGCTATTTCGGGAATGAATAATCTGTCATTATTCTTTGTTGGATTAATTCTGATAGTCTTTGCAGCATTCTTCCATGTCTATCGTTATGGACTAAACGAGGCAAAGAAGGCACCACCTGCACCTCCAAGCATTATGACAGAAGAGCGACCAAAGGCAATTACTGAAGAGTCACAACCAGAGACTCCAAAATTACCTGAAGGCTCTCCTAGTCTAGATGACAAAAAAGAACCGCCAAAAGCTGAAGTTGCAACACCCCAAGTAAAAGCAGACGTTGGTATAAACAACGAAAAAGACACTACTCTTGGAACTTCTGATCTAAAGAAATTCTAGTTATTTCTAAAGAAGCTTTATAATATCATCGACGAGTATTGAAAACAGTTGAGCTCATCTACAACATCTCATGCATACGGCATTGGAGTAATTACCGTAATTGTTGGATTAACAGTTGCAATTGGATTTTACCAGATGTTTTATTTGCCAGAATCCCTTGCAAAACCTTCAGTTGATGAACATATCCTACACCCAGTAAAAAAGACAATTATTGATATGATACCTGGCTCTGCAAGTGCTGATCAACAAGATAATTTTGTTCCAAAACTTGTCAATATTCAGCTAGGAATAGATAATCATATAGTTTGGAAAAATCTAGATGATGTTCCACATACTGTAACCCCTGATCATCGTATGGCTGATTCTTACAGTGGAGACTTTGGATCTCCAGGTGTAATCAAAGCTGGTGAAGAATATGAGTTCTTATTTACTGAACCTCATGTAGTTGAGTACCACTGTACACCACATCCTTGGATGACTGGAAAACTAGAGATTACTAAACAAAGATTCTAAGAAATCTTTGCAAAAACAACATCACTTTCAATCTCTTTATGTTGTTCTATAATTGATGCACGAAATTTCACTTCATGAGTTTCTTTAGGAATAAATTCTATAACTGCAGTAAACTCTACTTTGTTTTCTGGCATCATATCTCTATTTACAAACAATCGTGAAACATTTTGTGAGATTTGCTTTCCATTATAGGACTTGTAAATGATTAACTCATTAGAATTAAGAATTTGGGTATTAATTACTACACCATCATATCTACCAGGAAAATTCACTTTTATGATACCTTTTATCTCTTCATTAGGTTTGAAATCTAAATTTTCTAACTTTAATTCAATATCCTTCATGTAGAATCAATTATGTCAGAAAATAAATAATTTTGTAAATTTAAACGGGCCCGAAGGGCTTCGATCCCTTGGCCATTGGATTAGAAGTCCAACACTCTATCCATGCTGAGCTACAGGCCCAAGAGTCTGAAAAATATTTACCATATTAAGGGTTTACAACCATTTTTTATGAAAAGCATCTCTTTCCATTTTGAAAAGAAATTGTTGAGAATATCCTGCATATGGACCAAAATGTGATACAACTTTTTCATGTAATAAATTGTATTTTTTTTCCGTAATTGATTTTCCTTCTATAGGAAAAAGATCTGTGTAATACTTTCTCAATATTTTTAGCATCCAAGTATCTAATGGAAACGCCTCTAGTTTTTCTAATGAAAATAACATTATGCAATCTGCAACTTTATTTCCTATGCCAAAAATTCTTAGTAATTCATTCTTTGCATCAACATAACTCATTTTTTTTAGTAATCCCAAATCCATAATTCCATTATCTGCTTCTTTTGCTGCTTTTTTTACAAAATCTGCCCTATACCCCAAACCACATTCTAACAACTCTACCTTTGATGCTTCTGCAAGACTGGCAGAAGTAGGAAATAAGAAAAATTCTTTTTTATCAAACTCTATCCTCTCTCCAAATTTTTTACATAATTTGTTTAACGTTGATTTGATGTTTTGAATATTGGAATTTGATGAAACAATAAACGAGATATAGCATTGAAATGGGTCCTGACGAAGCAACCTGAGGCCCTGATTTTGAGAGATTGCTGTTTTTACTACTTCGTCTTTTTTGAGGCTTTTTAGAATTTTTCCAATATCATCAGATTCCCTAAAGTAATCCACCTTTCCTCCCGAGCTTTTCATTTTCAAATCAGTAGAATCTATACAGAGTACCTTATCCCCATCAATTCCATACCAAAAACCGCCCTCCTTTTTCCAAAGAAACACCTGACCGCTATTTATCGTTGAATCTAGATTTATGATATTCTTTGATGTCATTTAGACTGTGATGATTTCATCAAATGTTGGCGCATGAGCTTCAAAACCAAATTTTTCATGAATCTCTTCTGCAAATTTTATACAAGATTGATTGTCTCCGTGCACAGTTAAAACTTTAGGATTTCCCTTGATCTGTTTTAGCATTTCAAATAATTCACTTCTGTCTGAATGACCAGAAAACTCAAACTGTTTTACTTGTGCTTCAACTTTCAAATCCTTTCCACGTGTAGAAACTTTTCCAGTCTCCAAAAGTTTTCTTCCAGGAGTTCCTTCCCCTTGATATGAAACCAAAGCAATTCCATTTTTGTTATCAAATGCCAAATGTTGAAGATAGTAAACTGCATTTCCTCCTACCAACATTCCAGCTGGAGAAATTACGACGCATGGTTCTTCTAGCGCTCTTTTACGTTGTTCATGATCATGAATAGATACTGATTGATTTATTGCATCAGAAAATACTTTTGGATCTCGGAGATACTCTGGATATCTAAACATGATCTCATTCACCTTCAATGCCATTCCATCCATGATAATTTTGTGCTTAAAATTAGAATTTTTCAAAACACACGCAATCTCTTGTGAGCGTTCAACTGAGAAAGAAGGAATAAACAAAGTTCCTTTTCTATCCATAACTTCATTTGCAAATTCAATCAATCCTGCTTCGGATTCTTGGCGAGGCATTTGATCTGTTTGGGAATAAGTACTCTCAGTAATCAGCAAGTCAATTTCGCCTACATCAAGATCTGCCTTTCGAAGCATTCTGGAACCTTTAACGTTGATATCCCCTGTGTAGAATAACTTCTTTTTTTCTGATTCCAGTAAAACTGTGGCCCCGCCAATCACATGTCCTGATTCTCTAAATTCAAAGGAGGCAGCACCGCGGTTTATCCTTTCTTTGTAACCAATTTCTTTGGTATTTTTAATCATGTTATTTACTTCTGGAATGTCAAATGGATGTGTATTTTTTTCAATTTTGAGCATATCTTCAATTAGTAACCGACTTAGCTCAATGGTTGGTGGAGTTGCATATACTCTCGAATTTCCACTAACAAACATTGATGGAACATAACCTGAATGATCAAGATGTGCGTGGGTGATAATTATTGAATCAACATCCTTTGGTTTGACATGCAAGGGATATTGTGGTGGAGTCCCTCTTTTTCCAAATAAAACCCCATAATCCAACAAAAGATTTGTTCCATTACAATCTACTAAAAATCCAGATCGACCTACTTCTTGAGCCGCTCCGAGAACTCTTACTTTCAAGAGTCAATTGCTAAAACATCCACCTTAAAGTCTTGTTGATTTGATTCCGATCATTCCATTACGAATATAATCTTCAAAAGCTTTAATTAGTGCAAGCTAAGATCCGATCCCCATGGGAAGAAGCTTTCAAGAATGGTTAAATCAACAAGACCCAGCATTCGTAGCAAAAGTACGTGCTGGCGATGAGAACAATAAACCACTTCTAAACCAAATTAACTGGATTTGGGTAAAGAACCTTATGGACAAAAAGGCAGACCTAAATCCTTCATCCGCAGAACTTTTGGACTGGGTCACCTCAGGCCAAATCGACGCAATGAGAAAGTAAAACGTGAACTTCACGTTCTTTTCTTTTGTTTTTTAGATATTTTTTAAAAAGATTATCCGCGTTTTGCTTCAATTTTTTCGTTTGTTATCCAACTTAATAGCTCCTCTACTGTTGGAATAGATGATGATTCTTTGCCACTCAAAATATTATTCACCCAAAGATAGTTTATCAAATTGAGATGCGGTTTTTCATTCAATGGAATCATCTCCTTTGCTTCACCTGGTAAACTATTGACCCACTCATCAAAACTCCTCATGCAAACTAGTATTAGCTAAAACTAATAAAATTTCAAAACGCGATCACAAAATAGCTATAACCCTGTTATGGATTTCGATTATGGTTTAAATAGTAACTGAGCACTGATCAAAATAAGTGAAATAAATGCCAATAGCAATACTTCCAGACATCGATGAACAGAGATGTATCGGATGCGCACTATGTGTTGAAATCTGTACTTCTCTTGGCCCAGATGTACTTCGTGTAAAACCTGTTGAAGGTTGGAAGAGAGGTAAAGCATTTGTTTTCTATCCAGAGAGATGCATCTCAGACGGTGCATGCATTGGGGTTTGCCCAACAAAATCAATCTTCTGGATGAGACCAATGAATTACACTGCAGGACAACCTGTACCTCTTCACAAGAACGGAGTTTTCATCAAAGGATGGGCAGAAGACGCCGCTCTATAAGCGCGGTATCTTTCGTACACTTTTTTCTTTTTTAATTTAGAGATTTTTTTCTAGCTGATCTTGGAATCTTTTTTGCAAAGAATTCTAAAAATTCATCTTCCCTATCAAAGTAAACATTAGCAAAATTATTTTTTGCAAAGAATACTTCCCATGTCTTTCCAAATTCTGTATGGTCTTTTGGCTCTCTTTTTGTATCTGCCATTACATAATGAGATGCAGGAAACATATCTGAAATCTCAATTGGAATCAATCCCAAAAATGGATTGTAGATGCAAAATTGCACCAAATCAATATCTTTGAATTTTTTTTCCAGTCTTTTGTATTCTGATGATAAATACGCTGGCTTTAGTTTTGTCTCTTTGAAAATTACTAATGTCTTGTTTTTGGTCCTAAACTTTCTCACTATATTATGAAATGATTGAATCTCTGGCCTAAATTGGTCTTCTTTTGAAAAGAGAAAGATTGCCTTTTCTTTGAATTTGGGAGTTGTTTTTATGAAATATTTTGCATTATGGGTAAAAACACCAATAGTCTCAAAGAGTTTTGGATGTGCGCGTGCCTTTTTTATGACATATTCCCACAATCTGCCTTCATGAATTGACTCTTTGACTCTTTCTACTTCAGATTTTATTGCATACAAATTATGCAATGCAAGATTGTTCTTCTTGTCTTCATAGGATAGACCCGACAACTCACTAGGCAAAAATTTAGAGCATACCTCACAGTTGCATGAAAATTGCTTTATCTCTGTAAGATGACGAGTGCCATCCTCTGTGATGTATCTATCTTGTTTTGCATATAGCATGTAAGAGGCAGAATCAAATGTATCGCAACCAAGTGCCACCGCAAAGGGAATCGTTAGTGGATGTCCGGCGCCAAAAAGATGTAGTGGAATAGAAGGAGGAATCTGCTTTTTTGCAGCCACAATCATCTCTGCTAATAGTTTGTACTCGTATGATTCCATAAATTCAACTGGACTCCCAAGCGCAAGCATTTGAAATCCCTGGTTTACAAGTGCTTGAGTTGATTTTTTCACCAAATCAAAATGCTCTCCTCCTTGAATTGGGCCAACCCAAATCTGCCCGTTATCCTCACTTGACTCTAATGTTTTCTTTGATACATCAAGTGTGTGTCTGACATAATCTAAGGCAAGCTTCTTCGGTAATCCAAATCCCGTTGGCTTGTCCAAAGGAATTGCAATGTCTGTTTTGATTCCTGTCTCAAATTTTGCCATCTCTTCATGTGAAACTTTGACCTTTCCGTATTCAAGAACTTGATATCCTCCTGAATCAGTCATTACTGAACCATCAAAACCAATTATGTCATGAATTCCTCTTTGGATGGCTTCCTCTCCATAATTATTTTTTGTAATGTATGCGTTAGTTATTACAAGATCAAAACCAAGCTCACGAAATTTTTTTGCTGGAATAGATTGTTTTACAGGATGAATTACAGGAACAAATGCAGGTGTTTCAATCTTTCCGTGATTTGTCTGTAGTATTCCAATTCTTGCAGCAAGATCACTTTTTATTATTTCAAACAATGTAAGATACCAAATATTTGATTCATTATTAAATCAGTAGGAAAAGAATTTTTTTAAATGATCTTTCTCTGCTATTAGGCTGAGCCAGTCAACATTATCACTTTGTTTATTTCCTTTAATTGCTTTCATTACGTCCTGTACCGTTTTTTGAATAGTCTTGTTAGTGGTATCGATTTGAATGCACTTTGTTTTTCCAAATTCTTTTATGGAATCATGAGCTATGATTCCTAAAATTTCACTATCAAGGTTCTCTATAGTTTTCTTTTTTGAATATCTTCTTTTTTTATAAATTGAATTGAGTTTGTATGGGTTTTTTCTTAAAATGATTACTTTTCTTACTTGATCGTTTGATAACACATATGGCGCCAAATGACCAACTGTAATTGAATTTTTTAAAACTTTTTTCTTCAAATAACGCTTGATTTTTTTTACATCTACATCAATCACACCATTATTTTTCTCATAAAAATTTGATTCTAAAGCAATTTTGTTAATATCACAAATTTCAGAATTTAATTTTGTTGCAATTTCATTTGCTATGGTGTGTTTTCCAACTCCAGGATTCCCTGTAATTACTAGCGACATATTCTATCAGAAAAGAATCTAGATTAAATCATTGCTGCAATACTAATATGTATAATCTGATTTTGGTTTTCCATGCAAATTGGGCTGTTGGGAAAAGCAAATGTTGGAAAATCAACATTTTTTTCAGCAGCTACTGAAACATCTGTCCCAATTGGTAACTTTCCATTCACCACCATTGAGCCAAATGTTGGGGTGACACACATCAAAACTGATTGTGCATGTAAGCACTTTGGAATTTCTCATAATAGTCAATTCTGTATTAATGGAACGCGATTTGTTCCAGTAAAATTAATTGATATAGCTGGTTTGGTTCCTGATGCACACAAAGGAAAAGGATTAGGAAATCAGTTCTTAGATGATGCAAGACAAGCAGATGCGTTAATTCATGTTGTTGACATTGCTGGAACAACAGACATTCAAGGCCAACCTGTCAGTGTTGGCAGTCATGATCCTCTTGAAGATGTCAAGTTTGTAGAAGAGGAATTTGTACAATGGTTTAATCAAATCCTAAAACGAGAATGGCAAAAAATTTCAAAGGAGATAGAACAAAAAACTACAAAGCTTGTCGAGGGTATTACAAAGCGTTTTAGTGGACTTGGGATAAAGGATTTCCAAGTGCAGTCTGTATTGCAACACACAGGACTGCAAACAAAAAAAATATCAGAATGGAATGATGATGATCTTTATAATTTTGCAAAAGAACTGCGTAAAATTACAAAACCAATCTTGATTGCAGCCAACAAGGCCGATTTGTGTAAAGATTTATCCGTAATAAAAAAAATTCAGGACACGATTGTTATTCCTTGTAGTGCTGAATCTGAGCTCTTACTAAGAAAGGCCTCCAAATCTGGAATGATTGAATACGTTACAGGCAGTGAGAAATTCACAATAAAAGAAAACTCCCTAAACCCTCAGCAGAAAAAGGCATTAGATCTAGTTTCATCTGTATTAGAAAAGATCACTACAACTGGTATACAATCTGCACTAAACAAAACTGTTTTTGATCTCTTAAAATTCATTGTAGTGTATCCTGTAGAGGATGAAACCAAATTTACAAACAAAGATGGCGAAATTTTTCCAGATGCAAAACTTTTACCACTTGACTCAACTGCAAAGGAATTAGCAAAGATCATTCATGCTGATATCGCAAAAGGATTCCTTCATGCCATTGACTGTAAAACCAAACAACGAATTGGCGCTGATCATAAATTAAAAAATGGAGATGTAATCAAGATTGTTTCAAGTATGAGTAGAGGATAACATGTTATGTTTAGGCGTTGAAAGCACTGCACACACATTTTCTTGTGCTGTTCTTGAAAAAAATAATAAAAAAGGAAAAATTCTCTCTGATATAAGAAAGATCTATAGGCCACCGGAAGGTGCAGGTATACACCCTCGCGAAGCATCTAGACATCACATTGAAAATAGCGCACAGGTTTTACAAGATGCATTACAAAAAGCAGACGTATCGATCTCTGATTTAGATATCATTGCATATGCTGCAGGGCCTGGACTAGGGCCATGTCTACGCGTTGGTGCAATAGTTGCACGTTCCCTAGCATCATATTACAAAATTCCAATTTATCCTGTTAATCATGCACTAGGACACATTGAGCTAGGAAAGCTACTAACCGGATCTAAAAATCCATTGGTACTATTGGTTTCTGGTGGACATACAATGTTGCTTGCATTGACATATGGCAAGTGGCGCGTATTTGGTGAAACACTTGACATTACGTTGGGACAGCTATTAGACCAATTTGGTCGCTCACTGGGATTTTCATCACCATGTGGAAAACAAATTGAATCATTGGCTCTTCAGACAAACTTGTATGAATCACTACCTTATTCTGTCAAAGGAAATGATGTTTCTTTTTCTGGATTATTATCTGCAACAAAGTCTCTAATCCCTAAAGGAAAAGAAATCGCATGCTTTTCATTACAGGAGACTGCGTTTGCAATGATCTCTGAAGCAGTAGAGCGCGCATTGGCATTTACACAGAAAAAAGAGCTAATGGTTGTTGGTGGCGTAGCTGCAAATAAGCGGCTCTCACAGATGCTTCATCAAGTTTGCAAACGACAAAATTGTAAATTTTATGTTGTGCCATTGGAATATGCTGGGGACTGTGGCTCACAAATAGCTTGGACTGGTCTACTTGAATCGACAACTAAGAGTGGCGCAAAATTAGATGAAACCTTTGTTAGGCAATCATGGCGATTGGACTCTGTAGAAATCAGTTACTGATTTTTAGCTTCTTCAATAGCATCTTGAAATGTTTCCAACCAACTACCGTTACTGAAAACACCAAATTTGTAAGACTTTTCTCCATCTTCGGTTTCTACTGAAAAACATACTTTTTTCATAAGTAATCCTTCCTTCCAAACTTTTTTTATTTTTACTAGTGGCACATCAATTACAGTATCTCCAAATTTCTTTGAAAAGTCCATTATTCTTCCCCTAGTTTTATCAAATGCAACTCTTTTGTTTGTGATAGTGAGAATTCCTGGACCAAATCCATCCTCACTGCAATCTTCTTGCCTGATTTTTTTTTCATCGCTTTCCATAATTAGCTTTTAATCACATCTTATGGATATAATTTTAATGAAATTACTCAAAAAAGGAGCCGAGGGGGACCTTTTTCTTACCAAATGGAATGAAAAAAAATCAATACTCAAAATTCGCAAGAAAAAAGACTATAGAATTACACAGCTTGATGAAAAAATTAGAAAACAAAGAACAATTCATGAGGCAGAAATAATTTCCAAAGTCAAAGAATTTGGCGTGCCTGCACCATTAATCTACCGAGTAAACCTTAGTCAGTTTAGCATTTTGATGCAGTTTATTGATGGAAAGACAGTAGGACAACTTCCACATAAATTGATAGTGGAAAAGTGTAAGCAAATTGGAAATGTTGTTGGAACTCTACACAATAATGGTATAATGCATGGTGATCTTACTACATCTAATTTCATTTATTCTAAGAGGAAAATCTTTCTAATTGATTTTGGACTATCAATCAAAACAGACAAACCAGAAGACCATGCTGTAGATCTTAGACTGTTTAAGGAAATTCTAAACAGTGCTCATGCAAAAGTAATTGACTCTGCATGGAAAAATTTCTTGTCTGGATACAAAAACACTATTGGTGCTTCGAGATTTAGCAAAATTATTCATCTTGTTTCAGTAATAGAGAGCCGAGGTAGATATGCGACAGTCGTATGATTTGATGTTTGCTTCTTCAAATAAAAACAAATACAATGAAGCAAAAGAGATCCTTGCAACTTTTAACATTGCCTTGGGATTTTACAAATGTGAATTAGAAGAAATTCAATCTGATTCATTAAAAAAAATTGCATCACATAAATCACAAAACGCATTTTCAAAATGTAAATGTCCAGTTATTATTGAAGATGATGGACTTTTTATTGATGCATTAAATGGATTTCCTGGTCCATATTCATCATATGTCTTTAAAACAATTGGAAACAAAGGAATTCTGCGCTTAACATGTTCTGATAGGAAAGCAAAATTTACTTCTATCATATCTTTTAGTGATGAAAAAAACTCTTCAAAAATATTTGAAGGAACTATTTTAGGAAAAATTTCACAAAAAGCATTAGGAACTGGTTGGGGTTATGATCCAATCTTTATTCCAGAGGGAGAAACAAAAACATTTGCACAGCTTGAAAATAAAAATATTTTATCCCATAGACACAAATCATTAGAAAAATTTGCTAAGTGGTTTGGTAAGCGGGTATCCATCGCTCGATGAATCGTTCCATATTTTGTAAAACTACTATTCTTGATATAGTGCTTACATCCATTATGGAAAACATTTTACTTTGTTGTACAAGTTCTTTAGAAAATTGTTCTACTTCATTAAATTCTAGCATATTATCTCGTTCTAACCTGTTGCGTGAGCGTCCAATGTGCATGTAGGATTTAATTTCTATAAAGTTTGGGCTTGATTCATTAATCATTTTTGCAAAACTAGGAATCATTTCGTTAATGTTATTGTAATCTCGAATTAGAGTTATTCTAAGAACTGTTCGTGTATCAAGATGTTTTAGCATTCCTAATGTTTTGTTCCATCTTTCCCATGAATCATCATATCGGGGACGATTAATCTTTAAAAATGAATCATAATCAGCTGCATTAGTTGAAAGATACAACTGTGTTGGTAAAGCATCTTCATCAGCTAATCTTTGAATCATATCTGGTTCTTGACCATTCGTAACTAAGAAAATTGATTTTGTATTTTTTAGTGATTTTAGATATTTGATTAACTCTGGTAATTTTGGATACATTGTTGGTTCACCAGACAATGAAATTGCGTAGTGACTTGGTAATCTAGACTCATCTAATCTTTGTTTGTCATTTCTTTTATCCCCATAATACCCCATGATCAACTTCTCTCTCTCTTCCATCAACTTTGTTAGGATTTGTTCTGGCTCTGCAACTTTTTCTGGTTCCATAGCTAACGAATCATAAAATTCCATTGGTCTCCAACAGTATACACATCTATTTTCACAGTGCATTCCAGCAGGAGAAAATTCCATGCATCTATGTGTAGAGATTCCATAAAACTTGTGTTTGTAGCAGTCTCCCTCATTCTTGAATGATTTTTTTGTCCAATGACATAATTCTACAGTAGAATGATCTGAGACTCCATACTTTGCTTTTTTTAGTTGTTGCATTACATTTGGCTTAATCTGAATAAGCTCTTCTTCTTCAATAATTTCTCCTGAGCAACTCACGTCGATATTTTTCTGATTGATTTACTTAAACTGATCGCAATATCAGTGATGAAAATTTCCAATTCTCAAAAAATCCACTTTGTGTGGAAAATTTTAGAGTGAGGTTTAATAACAGGATCGTGAAGGTATGGTTGGGCGTTGACATCAAAATTCACTCTTGGCTTCATATTATTACTATTTTCTACTCTGACAAGCATTCCTATGCAGTCAGTCTATGCTGCAGATAATGACTTAGATAATGATGGAGTTCTCAATGATTCTGATAGATGCCCAAATTTACAAGAAGATTATCTAGGTAATATTGATGGCTGTCCATCAAAATTTGTTCCATGGTATGATAAGGACTTTGATGGAATTGAAGATCATATAGATGCATGTCCAACTCAAAGAGAGCGTTATAATAATTTCCAAGATGAAGACGGTTGCCCTGATGTTGCTCCTTCTAGTGGAGGAAAAGGCTTGCCAGATACTGACGGTGATGGTTTTGTTGATGATGTTGACTTATGTCCTAACCAACCAGAAACATTCAATGGAATTTCTGATAGAGACGGCTGTCCTGACAAATTAATGTCATCAAGAGACTCTGACCGAGATGGAATTCCTGATGATGTTGATCAATGTCCACTAAGTGCTGAAACTTACAATAAATTCCAAGACCTTGACGGTTGCCCTGATTCTATTACAAGTTCTACATTTTTAGATTCTGATAATGATGGAATTGAAGATAAATTTGATTTATGTATTTTTGAACCAGAAACATTCAATGGATACAATGACTTAGACGGTTGTCCAGATGCTGAATCTGATTCACTTTTCTTAGACACTGACGGTGATGGAATTGCCGATAAATACGACACATGTCCAACTGAACCGGAAACCTTTAATCGATTTGCAGACTATGACGGTTGTCCAGATACTATACCAAACTTTTCAGCTAGTTTAGGTGACACCGATGGTGATAGAGTCAAAGACATTGATGATGCATGTCCACTTGAGCCAGAAAGATACAATGGTTTTGAAGATGAAGATGGTTGCCCTGACATTCCACCATATTCAACTGACAGAGACTCTGACCGAGATGGTATTTTAGATAGTAATGACTTATGTCCTGATGCAAAAGAAACTTACAACAAATTCCAAGATCATGATGGTTGTCCAGACTTTGTTTCATCAGGAAAAGATATAGCTGATTCAGACGGTGATGGAATTCCAGATGTGGATGATTCCTGTCCTAACCAACCAGAAACATTTAACGGTATTTTAGACAGAGACGGTTGTCCAGATTCTTCATCAACCAAAGACTCCGATAGAGATGGAATTGCTGATGCAAATGATGCATGTCCAACTGCTCCAGAAAACTATAATCGATTTGAGGACTCCGATGGTTGTCCTGACTTTGTTGCAAGTGCTGGATTATTAGATGCTGATGGCGACGGTATTGCTGATATTAATGACTCATGTCCATTAAAACCTGAAACTTTCAATAATTACAAAGATCAAGACGGATGTCCTGATACAACACCATTCCCTGATGCAGATCGAGATGGTGTTGCTGATGCTAGTGATGCATGTCCAAATGAACCCGAAACTTGGAATAGATTCCAAGACGATGACGGTTGTCCTGATTCTGATGGTGGAGACACTGACGGAGATGGAATTCCAAATTCAGTAGATGCATGTCCACTTGAACGAGAGAGATTCAACAATTTTGAGGACACTGACGGTTGCCCTGACATTCCACCTTATAGCTCAGACAAAGACTCTGACCGAGATGGAATTTTCGATAGTCTAGATCTATGTCCTAATGCTAGGGAAACTTACAATTTCTTCCAAGACGATGACGGTTGTCCAGATTCTGTAGTAGCTGGTAAAGGAGTATCTGACACTGACGGTGATGGAATAATTGATCTTGATGACAGATGTCCTAACCAACCAGAAACATTTAACGGTATTTTAGATAGAGACGGTTGTCCTGATAACAATTTATCAAAAGATACTGATGCCGATGGAATTGCTGATGCAAATGATGCATGTCCAACTGCTGCAGAAACTTACAACAAGTTTGAAGACTCTGACGGTTGTCCTGACTTTGTAGACTCTTCAAAGATATTTGATGCCGATGGTGACGGAATCACTGACTTGTTTGATAGATGTCCAACAAAACCTGAAACTATGAATAATTACATGGATGAAGACGGTTGTCCTGACTTGGCACCATTCCCTGATGCCGATGGTGATGGTGTAAGTGATAGTCAAGACCAATGTCCAACAGAGGCTGAAACTTGGAATCGTTTCTTGGACTCTGACGGCTGTCCAGATGCAATAAGAGAAAATGACTCTGATTCTGATTTCATTTTGAACATTAATGATGCATGTCCACTTGAGCCAGAAAGATACAATGGTTTCCAAGATGAAGATGGTTGTCCTGACATTCCACCATATACAATGGAAGGTGATTCTGATTATGATGGCATTCCAAATTCAATTGATCAATGTCCTTTGATTCCAGAGCGCTACAACAAATTCCAAGATGAAGATGGTTGTCCTGACTATGTTGCATCTGATGCAAACATTCCTGATTCAGACGGTGATGGAATAATTGATCTTGATGATAGATGTCCTAACCAACCAGAAAACTACAATGGTATTTTAGATAGAGACGGTTGTCCAGATACATCATCATCTAAAGACACTGACTTTGATGGAATTGCTGATGCAAATGATGCATGTCCACTTGCAGCAGAAAACTATAATCGATTTGAAGACTCTGACGGTTGTCCAGACTTTGTAGATGTGTCAATATCTGTTGATTCTGACGGTGACGGAATTATTGATAAAAATGATATTTGTCCAAAACAACCAGAAACATTTAATGGAATTCTTGACTCTGATGGATGTCCAGATGAAACACCATTCCCTGATGCCGATGGTGATGGTGTCAGAGACAGCTTAGATTTGTGTCCAACAGAAGCTGAAACTTGGAACAGATACATCGACTTTGATGGATGTCCAGATGAAATTCCCTCAGTAGCATCAAAGTTTGATTCTGACGGTGACGGAATATATGATAATGATGATCTCTGCCCAGCAGAAAAAGAAACATGGAACAAATTTGATGACTCTGATGGATGTCCAGATGTAGTTCCTGAGCAATCAAGATATCTCCATGATACTGATCTAGATGGAATTCTCAACGAAAATGATCTCTGTCCTACAGAGCCTGAAGATTATGATGGCGATAGAGACACCGATGGCTGTCCTGATCCATAAGCCTCACATTTCGTACATTTTTCAGAAATCTAATTTTTGATCTTCGAAACTGCAATTCTAAGAAATTTAGTCTAACTAGCTAAAAATTTACCGTGACGTTTAATAAAGACGTCTTGGCAAAACCGACGGGGAGTATGAGAAAACACCACATTTTGGGATTTCTATTGTTATTAGTATCAACTATTTCAGCAGTGCCAATTACCACACATGCAGCGCCAAATGATATTGATGGAGATACCATTGCAGATGCTGTTGATGAATGTCCTTTTGTAAAAGAGGACTTTGATGGACCGCTTGATGGCTGTCCATCCAATTTTGTTCCATGGTATGATGCTGATTATGATGGAATCCAAGATCATTTAGATAACTGTCCAACTGTAAAAGAAAATTATAACAAATATCAGGATGATGATGGTTGTCCAGACGTCCCAGTAACTGGAAATCCTGATGAATTCATAGATTCAGACAAAGATGGATTTACTGATAAAATTGACTTATGTCCTAACCAACCAGAAACATTCAATGGATTTTTAGATTTTGATGGCTGCCCTGATAATTATTTACCACTAAAAGATTCTGATCAAGATGGCATTCCAGATGCAGTAGATGAATGTCCATTTGAACAAGAAGTTTACAATAGATTCCAAGACATCGATGGCTGTCCTGACTCTGCCCCATCTGTAGGTACTGATTATAAATTCCCTGATACAGATGGTGATGGTATCGATGATAGATGGGACTCTTGCATTAACGAGCCTGAGAACTTTAACAATTATTTAGATTGGGACGGTTGTCCTGATGTACCTGGACACACCTCTGATGGATTGATTGATACTGACTACGATGGAATTCCAGATTCATCAGATCAATGTCCAACAGAACGAGAAAATTATAACAAATTCCAAGACGATGACGGTTGTCCAGACGTCTTAAATCTCCAATCAACAGGTGATTATGATTCAGACGGTATTGGAGATCTCGTCGACAAATGTCCTTTCAGTAGAGAAGTGTATAACAAATTCCTTGATGAAGATGGATGTCCAGATTATATCGGAACCGAGAAAGCAACACCTGACTCTGACGGAGATGGAATTAATGATTACTTGGACTTGTGTAAGATGCAACCAGAAACCTACAATGGATTCTTAGATCAAGACGGTTGTCCAGATAAAGTGTCCAGTGGTGATGCTGACAGAGATGGAATCCCTGATAATGTTGATAAATGTCCAAATGTTCCTGAAACATTTAACAAATTCCAAGACTGGGATGGCTGTCCTGACTCTGTAAGCTCAGACAAAGCAGCATACCAATTTGCAGATACTGATGGTGATGGTATCGAAGACAGATGGGACTCTTGTATTACAGAGCCAGAAAATTATAATCAATATTTAGATTGGGACGGTTGCCCTGATGTACCTGGAACCACCGGTGGTAGCGTTATTGATACTGACTACGATGGAATTCCAGATGATTTAGATCAATGTCCAACTGTAGGTGAGCGTTACAACAATTATTATGATGAAGATGGTTGTCCAGACATTCCACCATATCTCTCTGGTATTGATTCTGATTCTGATGGCATACCTGATAGCGTAGACCTATGTCCACAAATAAAAGAGACTTACAATAAATTCCAAGACGATGATGGCTGTCCTGATTATATTGGAGGTCAAAAATCTACTCCAGACTCTGATGGTGATGGAATCGTAGATGTTTTAGATTCATGTCCTAACCAACCAGAAACATTCAATGGATTCTTAGACCAAGATGGCTGTCCTGATACACTATCATCAAAGGACTCTGACAGAGATGGAATTGCAGATAGATTTGATCAATGCCCCAATGCTCCTGAAACTTATAACAAATTCCAAGACTCTGACGGTTGTCCAGACTCTGTAACATCTGGCATGACCGAATTCCAGTTCCCTGATACTGACGGCGATGGTATAGAAGACAGATGGGACTCTTGTATTAACGAGCCTGAAAACTATAACAATTATTTAGATAAAGATGGCTGTCCAGATGTTCCTGGTGTGTCCGTTGAAGGTTTACTTGACTCTGACGATGATGGAATCCCAGACTTTGAAGACATGTGTCCAACTGCAGGTGAAAGATATAACGGGTTCCAAGATGATGATGGCTGTCCAGATGTACAACCATATTTAGTTGATCGTGACTCTGACTTTGATGGCATACCTGATAGCGTAGACCAATGTCCACAAACCAAGGAAACTTATAACAAATTCCAAGACACCGACGGTTGCCCCGACTTTGTATCTGGTCAAGCAGGAATTGCTGATTCTGATGGCGACGGAATTGCTGATGTCATAGATTCATGTCCTAACCAACCAGAAACATTCAATGGATTCTTAGACCAAGATGGATGTCCTGACACTACTACTTCAAGAGATTCTGACAGAGATGGAATTCCAGATAATATCGATCAATGCCCCAATGTTCCTGAAACTTATAACAAATTCCAAGACACCGATGGTTGTCCAGACTCTGTAACATCTGATGCAAAATCATTCCAATTCCCAGATGCAGACGGTGACGGTATCGAAGATAGAAAAGATCAATGCAAGAATGAGCCAGAAAATTATAATCAATATTTAGACTGGGATGGCTGTCCAGATGTAATCCCTGCTGGTAACACAGACCCAACTCGTCCAGATGCTGATAAAGATAACATTCCAGATGATTTAGATCAATGTCCAACCCAGCCAGAAACATGGAACAAGTACAAGGATAATGACGGTTGTCCTGATATTGTACCTGAACAATCAAGATTTGTACACGATGATGATTTAGATCAAATCATAAATGATCTGGACTTATGTCCTACAGAGCCTGAAGATTATGATGGCGATAGAGACACCGATGGTTGTCCTGATCCCTAGCTCTCTAGTCTTTCATAATGAGTCAATTACCAAAGTTTTCTAGTAAGGCGTTCTTAGCTCCAATGGCAGGAGTTAGTGATCCTGCATTGCGATTACTGTGTAAAAAAATGGGTGCAGGTTTGGTAGTTACTGAATTTACTAGCATTCATAGTATCGTCGCAAAAGAAGAGCAATTAAAAAAAAATCAAAAACAAATCTGTGAATTCATTGAATTTTCTGAAGAAGAACGACCATTATCAGTACAACTCTTTGGTTCTGATCTAAAGGCATTAGCCAAAGCTGCAAAAATTGTCGAACCGTTTTTTGACATTATAGACTATAACATGGGGTGTCCTGCACCGCACATCACACAGCAAATGGCAGGAGGCGCATTATTACAAGAATCAAATCTTACAACAATGATATTCAAAACTCTAGTTGAAAGCGTGAACAAACCTGTCACACTAAAAATTCGAGCAGGTGTAACCTCTGCAAATCGATTTCTGTTCAAGGATATCGCACAAATAGCCCAAGACAAGGGAATTCAGATGATTACACTGCACCCAAGAACAGTAAAGCAAGGATATTCTGGTTATGCTGATTGGAGTTTGATTAAAGAGCTCAAAGAATTAGTTGACATTCCTGTAGTGGGAAACGGTGACATAACCTCTCCTGAGATTTCTAAACAGATGTTTGAATCAACAAAATGTGATTATGTGATGATTGGCAGAGGAGCAATGGGAAATCCATATCTTTTCAAACAAATTAATGAATATTTGGAAAACGGAACATACGAAAAATCATCCCTCAAACAAAAAATTGGAATCTTCTTTGAGTATCTAGAAATTGCAACAAAATTTAAGATAAGATTTTCAAATATCAAAGGTCAAGCAATGAGTTTTACTAAAGGCATCAATGATGCAACTAAACTTCGAGCAAAAATCACACTTTCAAAAAATATCAAAGATCTCGAAAGTATAATGTATCAAGCATATTCTCAATATTGAAGAAAATTAATGAAAAATAAATTCTATGTAATTATTCCAATAGTTGCATTTGTAGTGATTTTTTTAAATGCCTTCTTTGGACATTTAATTTTTAGCTCTGGATCTGATGAAACAATTAACAAATATTCGATCTATGTACACTTGCAACCCGAATGGAATAGCTATCCTGGGAATATACTCTTTGATGTAACTACAACATGGAAACGACCAAATGCCGACATATACTCATTTGATTATGATACAAACCTTGGACCACAGGAACAAAATTTTAATCAACTTGAATTTCTTGGGGAAAAATCATTCATCGAACTACAGCATGAGTTCAGCAATTGTGAGTCAAGCTGGAAGCCCATTTTATACAGATATGCTATAGATACTGTCAGAAACAGAATTGAATATTTTCAGGGAAATGAACTCAACGGAGATCCCTATGCATCCTCATTTCCAATCAAAAAAAATCTCAACTATGATCTAAACTCACAAAATGAAAAAATTCGAGGTGGATATGTACAGTTTGTTCCAATCTGTACTGATAAGGAAACCACATCCTATGAATTCAGTCTTAAAATTAATGACAAAAAGAACGGATTTGATGTGTACTTTGTTCCCTCAAAGGAGTCAATCAACGAATTTGTAAATGGAGAAAGTTTTTCTTATTATTCAGAGGCTTCATGTTTTGGGCAAAATTATCAGAGCTTCAATGGGTATTGCAATAATGTGGACAAAGACAGTGGGTTGATGATTGTAATTCCTGATGAAATGAATTTATCATTAACTAAAGTGGTTATCAGCCTTATTGAGAAATAGTAATTATGATTTCTTAATCACTTAGCCAGCCCAACTTCCTAAAGTACATGAACATTAATCCTGCAGGTATTATTGAAGCAAGAATAACTATGATGAAAGTAGTGTATCCTCCATTTCCTGCACTTTCAATTCCACCTGGTAGATTTACGTTCATTCCATAGAACGTACCGATTACTGTAGCCGGAATAGCCAAGGTGAAAATTATAGTCAAAACGGCAAGAACTTTGTTTGTCTTTTCAGTACTGAGCATAAAATCAGTATCTTTGTAAATTTCCATAGTTTCTCTTGATTCTTCTAATGTGTCAATGACCTTGTCTATGTGGTCTATGATGTCATCAAAGTATAATGTAAGATCTGTTTCAGAGAATCTTGGAATGTGTTTTGTAGTTTCCAAAACAATTCTTTTCAAGGGGTTGACAATGCGTCTTAGCATCGTAATCTCTCTTCTTAACACTGAGATCTTTCTTGCAGCAGATTTCTTTTCATCAAATACACCCTCCTCAATTTCATCTAAATTAGCTACAATCTTTCGTAAAGTGTGCAACAAATCGTCTACTAGTACATCAATTATTTCATGCAGTAACATACCAGTTGATTTGCCTAGTAGTCGTTTTTTTCTCTCTGGATCAAAATCACCCTTGCAGATATTTACCAGATCAAGTAATGGTTTCAAATCTCCTTGATGGACAGTAATCAAAAAATTTTTTCCCAAAAATACAGAGAGCTGACTGTACTTGGGCATGAATTGACTTGATGCCAATGGAGGAAAATGAAGTATTAGAAAAACATGCTCAGAATAACTATCAAGCTTTGGTAATTCAAATTTTGTTAGACAATCTTCAATATTTAGCGAGTTTAGGTTATACTGTTTTGCTAATTTTTCAACATATGCCCTATCTGGGTTTTGCAAGTCTATCCAGGTAAATTTTTCACTTTCTACAGTTTCTACCTTCTGTTCTGTTCCAATATTCTCAGATAGTTTCTTACCCGAACGTAATTTTTTTGTAATAAACTCTCGTTTCAAATCGTCACATTTGCAGCCACTTCAAATAAAAATCTGTGCGTCATATTTACGCACTAAATCATAAAAATCATTTACACAATGAAATTAGTTATTCTATAGCCAAGGAAGGAAATAATTTACTCCGACCCATGTAACTGCTGCTGCAATTCCCATGCCTATCCACCAACCTTTGGATTTCATATTTTTAATACTGTTTTACTCAATAATAAATCTAAAGATAATTTTCTGAATCAAAAATCAAAGATTATTACTGGAAAGCCTGAATTGATGAACGTGGCCCTCGTAGTATAGTGGTTAGTATAGGGGACTGTGGATCCCCGGACAGGAGTTCGATTCCCCTCGAGGGCCCTCAAATAATTATCAGGTATTTTCTGAAATCAGTATTTATCTAAAATATTCCGTACTTGCTAGATTCCATCTCTTCTTTAATTGCTAACTTGAATCGTGGAATCTTATTTTCAATTTTTTGAGTTAACCAAGTTAAGAATTTTTTATCAACCCCTTTGCCTTTTAATCTACTAAAGTCATCTCCCATTTGTACTGCCAATTTGTTGACCACTTCTCTGTTTACACTTACAACAAAGAAATGCCAGCCAAAGGCAAATTCTGAATCTGTAATGACAAATTCATCCTCTCCATGAACCATTTCTTCCAGTAATGATAGAGTGGATGTTATTTGCTTGCTAGTTTTGTCATAATCGATTGCAGAAACATTGATGTTGATTCTTTCTTGCATATTTGAATAATACCTCTTACAAAATAAAAGGATTACAGCTATTTTTTCAACAAGTGTTCAATCTCAATATTGAAGAAATTTCGCAATATACCAATATACGTTTTAATTGATTCTGGGATTTCATCCCCACACGCAACTCCTAAATTTTTTGCATTAATCCAAATCACCAATGATTGAATAATTGTCAAAAATCTATCATTTTCAGATTCGGGACCGCTAATTGCTTTGGTGTATCTTTCAGCAAATTCCCATGCTGTAACAAAGTCGACACACTTTACACCAAAAATTGCCAATAGCTGCTCCTGCAAATCCGTTGTCTTTTTGAATGGGGTTTGGTTGATTATGTAGGGAAACTGGACTTTTTCTGGTAGACACTCAGGTAAGGGACTCCAAATTGTAATAATTCTACAATTATTTAATGAAACAAACTTTTTCATCATTTTTTCAATAATTGCTTCATCAGTGAACCAAAATAGGATTACAGTAGCATCAGAAATATCTGATTCTGTAATGTCTTGACAAAATAAATCACAATCTACTCTTTTCTCTGCTTGTAAAATTTTTTCTTTATTGGTATCTATCCCAACGGCTTTTCTTACATTAAATTCCTTTATTGCAATTTCAAGTCCTTGTCCTGTCCCGCATCCCAAATGATAAAAAACATCCTTTTCTGATAATTCAGCAAATCTAAAGATGTCTCTTAAGGAATTTGTAGGAAGCTCTACGTCTTCCCCAGAGATAATTTCTTGGGGCAATGATTTTAGATAATCTTCAATTTTCATTGACAAGAATAATCATCAAAGAAATTTATTCTCTTATTCCTTCCAGCTTTGATACTGCCTGCCAAAGTGTTACACGAACATATGATGGCATGTTAGGATCTTGTGTAATATCATCTAGCATACTGATTGCATTGGCTGCCCTAACTGACATGGAATACTCTTTATTTCCTAAATCTGCTAATAGATCAGTGATATTTTTTTTAATGGTCTTTGGAGTTGAGGGGTTCGACGCTATTTGATTAAGAGTATCTATTGCTTCCTTCAATGATTCTTTATTTTGATCGTTGCTTGCCATAACTCCTCTTTAGTATCTCTGATATTATACCTCAACAAATACATCGTCTGATTCTACTACAACTTTGTAAGTGCCCAAATTTCTGATTTTAGCTGGAAATTTTTCTAGATTGCCATTTTTACAATTAAACTGTGCTCCATGCCATCCGCAAGTTACTGTCGAGCCCTCAATTTTTCCTTCAGACAAACTGGCCCCTGCATGAGTACAGGTATCATCTACTGCAAAATACTCGCCATCCAAATTAGTTACAAGAATATCTTTACCATCAATCGATACTTTACAGAGCTTACCTGGGGTGATGTCTGATACTTTACCCGCAATAATCTTACCCATGGGCGATCTCAATTAACTATTCTTAATAATTTTTCTACTTGAATCTCTTCATGCAAGTACTAAATGCCCTAAAATCTGATAAAAAGGATGTAATCAAATTTTGCAAGAATACCTTTTCTTGGGGTGATTATATCTCTGAAATATGGGATTATTGGTATTTAGAGGGTAATCTGTTTGTAGTACGTGAAAATAATTCTCCAGTAGCATTATCTCATGCATCTATCTCAAAAAAGGACCAGCAAGTATGGATTGAAGGCATAAGAGTAAATCCAAACTTTCGCAGGAAAGGCTATGCATCATCGCTTATACAACATTCTGAAAACCAAGCAATAAAAAATGATTGCTTAAGTTCTTTTATGTTAATTGAAACAAATAACAAAAACTCTTTGGAATTATCTAAAAAGCTTGGATATGTCATTAAAGAAACGTGGAATTTTTTTTCATTATTACCAGAAAAATCAATTGCTTCTCAGATTGAATTTACTAAAACCAATACTAAAGTTTTTGACTTGATGAGATCCCTAGAACTTTTCTATGTAGACTCTTGGCGGTGGTATCCATTAAATGATCAGCAATTATCACTACTAGTTGAAAACCAACAGATAATTTACTACAATGATAATGATGAATACTCCGTTGCTGTAATTACATCTTCAAAGCATTTTGCCAAAACGATGATCGTTACTTTGCTCTTCGGAAATGATTTGGGAATTAAAAAACTTCTTGACTATTCAAAACATTTGGCTAATTTACAGAATTTTAAGCGCATACAAGTTCTAACAAAATTAAATAAAATTAATGATTCACAAGACATTATCAAAAAATTATCTTTTTACTTGATGTGGAAAAAACTTGAATGATTAATCATAAAATTTTATTGTGTTAGTTATCATTCCTAAATTCTCAATCTCCATTTCAATTTTGTCTCCATCTTTTAGATAATCAAATTTTGAGCTGTTTAAAGCAACACCAGCAGGAGTGCCAGTCGAAATAATGTCTCCTTTTTCCAATGTCATTACTTTGCTTAATTTTGAAATGATTTCTGGAATTTGAATTGACATCTTTGATGTGTTTGAATCCTGCCTGGTTTCACCATTAACTTTTGTCTTGAGCCATAGATTTTGTGGATCTTTGATTTCATCTTGCGTGGTAATCCATGGACCACACGGCGCAAATGTATCAAATCCCTTTGCCCTTGTGAATTGTTTGTCTTTAAATTGAATATCTCTTGCAGAAACGTCATTTAAAATCATGTAACCGAAAACTGAATTCATGGCTTCTTTCACATCAAGGTCTTTCGATTTTTTGCCAATAATTATCGCTAGTTCTATCTCGTAATCCAACTGGGTAACAAAATTTGGGCAAACAATTTCAGAATCTGTAGAATTGATAGCTGTTCTAGGCTTAATTACAATTGCCGGGTCTGTTGGAGGAGTAAGTCCTTGTTCTTTTGCATGATCAGAGTAATTGAATGCAAGACAAATGATCTTTGAAGGATTAGGGATTGGCGCTAAAACCTTGAATTTAGATAGTGATTCATCATATGGCAGGCTATCAAATTTTTCTCTAATCTCTTCATACCACCCATCAAAAAGAAAATCCTTGATACTAATAGGAATTGGAATTCCCGTGGCATAAGTAATCTCTTCTTTGGTAGCTACTTTGTCATTTTTGATAATACCATAAGTTTCCTTTTCTCCATTCAGTAATCGTGCTATCTTCAAATTAATCACTTGTGGGTAAAAATTGCTTGATTTTGCGAGTCTTTCCTACAGTATCCAAATCGCATAAATTGTATTTTTGCATCTTCTTTTAGTTCTAGGAAATATGACTCTGTATAAACTTCTAACTCTTCTAAACTGTCTTCATTATACGTCTCTTCGATGAATAATTGTTTTGGGATGAGGATTTTTATTTTATGTACATTTTTTTCTGGAATCCATTGTGCTTTTGGAAAATCAACATCCATGTTATCATCAGTATATTCTGCAATAATTTCTGGAGAATTATTAACAATTTTGATGTTACCTAGTCCCATCAATCGCAAATGTGAATTTACTTCAAGATTGTTTTCAGCTTGTACTTCGACCAAAACGTTTTCTTCAACTTCTATTCTTCTTTTACCTAGATCTTTTGTTGGGTGATTTGGAACTTCCACGTGTTTTGAAGGGAGTTTTTTTATTGTTATCTTCTTTGGATTTTGTATCATAAACAATCTGATGCTTTCCCCATCGATAATTTTCCTGTTGAATGATTCTAAAGCATCAAACGGTGCCAGAGTGTCTGATTTGGTAAATCCTAGCGATAAGATGAATTTTCTTATTGCTTGCGGTGTGATGCCTCTTTTTTTCATAGCCTCTAGCGTGGGTAGTCTTGGGTCGTCATATGATGCAATTTTTCCCTCCTCGATTAGTGGCCTTAGGACTCTTTTTGAGACTGGCATTCCTTTAAATTCCAAGCGTGAAAATTCTCCCATCTTTGGCTTGCGCATTTTTAATGCATCAAGAATTGCATCATACAACTCGTTTCGCAGTTCATATTCTTTTGATCTAAATGCGTGGGTGACTCCGTCTATACTATCCTCAATTGCTACTGCAAAATCATAGCTTGGCCAAACTCTATATTTTTCCCCTAAAAGCGGATGTTTTCCCTCAATAATTCTAAAAAGTACTGGATCTCGCATAACCGTATTCTCTGAATTCATGTCTCCACGAAATCTTACTATTGCTTCTCCGGGCTTGTACTTTTCAAACATTTTATTCCATCTTTCATTATTTTGTTTCAAGTCACCTTTACTGCATTTACATGCCTTCATCTCTCTTCGATTTTTACTGATATCGTCTCTCTTACACGTGCAGACATAGGCATTATCAGATTTGATTATTTGCATGCCTTTTTCATACAATAATTCCATATCATCAGAAGTGTTTTTTACCACATCATAATGAATTCCAAGCCATTCTAATCCCACTTTGATTGCCGCGTAATATTCTAGTCTCTCACTTTCTGGATTGGTATCGTCCATTCTGAGAATTTTTTTTCCGCCATACTTGTTTACGTATTCTTCATTGATTATTGCAGCTTTTGCATGTCCTATGTGGGGATATCCATTTGGCTCAGGAGGAAATCTCGTCACAACCTTTCCATTTTCAGCTCCCTCTAGAGGAGGTAATCCTTGTTCTTCCTTGGCTTGTTTCTCTTTTGGTTCTAAAATATCTGGAAACAATGATTCAATCTCTGATCTTTGCTCTTCAAGTGAAAGCTTGTTAATCTCATTTACAATTTCTGAAATTTCTGAAATGATCTCTTTTGCTTTACTTCGATATTCTGGTTTTGTTCCTAGTATTTTTGATAAGACAATTTTGTCTTGAGTCTTTCCATCATGCTCAAAGGCATTTTGTAAGGCAAATTTACGAATATCATTTTTTAACTGATCATCCAAATTACAGACTCCTTTTTACAACAAAATCTAACAATGAGATGAGTTCATCCTTTGAAAGTCCTGAATATGTTCTCAAAGATTTTTTTGCAAGCTGTGCATATCTTAGGGCTTGGGCTCTTACAGTTTTCTCAATTCCTAATGAACGGATGATCTTCACAGAATTTTCAAGCTCTTTTTTTGTAGTTTTTGGATTTCCAAATGCCTTTAGTATTGCTGTCTTGTCTTTTCCCTTTGCTTTTTTAATTGCAAGTAAAATCGGTAATGATTTTTTTCCTTCCCTTAAATCATTACCGACTGGTTTTTTTGTAATTTTGGGATCACCCATTATGCCAATCAGATCATCAGTAATTTGAAATGCAATTCCAAGATTTTTTCCAAATGATGACAAATTCTTGATGTCCTTGCTCTTTCCCTTTGCACATATTGCACCCATTGAACATGATACATCAAATAGCGCAGCCGTTTTCTTCCCAATCATTTTAATATATTCAGCTTCTGAAGGAATTTTTTTACTACTTGCCATTCCAATGTCTAGTAATTGACCTTCACAAACATCGACACAGGCTTTTGCTAATCTTGCAACAAGTTTTGATGAAATCTCTGGTGAAAGATTTGATGTAGAAATTAACTGATAAGCTTTTGAAAATAATACGTCTCCAGCTAAAATTGCAATCGGCATACCAAATTTATTATGAACTGTTGGAACTCCATGCCTCATTTCATCATTATCCATTATGTCATCATGAACAAGTGTGAAATTGTGTATCATTTCCACAGCTGCTGCAGCTGGCAATGCTTCAGAATCTTTGCCCTTTAGAATTTGAGAACTCTTCATGACCATAAATGGTCTAAGTCTTTTTCCTCCATTTACTATGAGGTGTCCTGCAGCGTTATAGAGTAACTTTGGTTCTCCTTTTAGCTTTGTTTTTAGGTATTTGTTTACATTTTTTGCATTATTTTTCATTGATTTCTCGTTCAATCACTTACATGCCTCCAATTGTTGTCTGGAAGATGAAGTTTAATTGCCTTTTCTAATATTTCTCTGATTTCTTTTTGTGTCCAATCCTTAAAAATTTCATTGAATTTTTGTAATGCATCTTTTTTTGATAATGGTATGAGGTAAAGTGCAATAAGCATCCAAGGGCAGTATATCTTTGCATTATCTTTCAATTCAAAGATTAATTCTTTCGGTGTAATCCATTTCAATTCGCTAATTTCATCATCCACCAAACTAAATTTTGCATTTTTATCTACAATCCCAATTAGCGTCCCACACATTTCATTCTCCGAACCTATGTCCTTGTAAGGCACATGGTATTCAAATTTGAAAAGATAATACATCTTACACGGTATGCCAACCTCTTCAGGCATTCGTCTTTCAGCTGATGAGATGTAGGTCTCTGATTCTCTTGGGTGACTAGCTACTGTGCCGTCCCAATCTCCAGGCCATAACATCTTACTAGAACTGCGTCTGGTGAGTAGTAGTCTTCCCTCTTTATCAAAAAGTAGCGCAGTAAATGCCCTGTGTAACTTGCCATTTGGTAGATGACACTTTACTTTTTCTTCCTTTCCAACAGGATTATCATTTTTGTCGACTAGTATGACATATTCTTCCATTTTATTTACCTCGAAACAACGTGCCCTCAAATTTCTTTCCATTTACGGCCTTGACTATTCTTTCAGGTTTGTTGCCATTTACAAAAAATACATCTAATCCAAATCCTGAAATTTTTGTTGCTTCCTGCACTTTTCTAGTCATGCCGCCTGTAACATCCATTGAATTCTCTGTTATGGATAGTTTTTGATTTTTTACCTCATGAATTAATTTCTTAGATTTTAGGTCCGAATACAATCCATCCTCATTTAAAACAAAAATACTTAATCTTGGTTTTAGTATTTTTGCAAAGATCGTCATAATTTTATCACCTGACAAAATGAATGATTTTTTATTCCCGTACCATAACGCATCACCAAATGTTACTGGAATAAGATTGGATTTAGAAATTTTTTCAATCTCATGAATCTTTTTGGATATTGGTTTATTGCCAAACATAAAATCTGTTGGAGGGATTGAATATGGATTTAATTTATTTTTTAAAAATGAGTCAAGTATAATCTTGTCTAATTCAATCATTGAATTTTTTACTATTGAAACACCTCTGGGACTGTAAGATGCCGGCTTTGTGTGCATATCGAATTTGACTGACCAGTAATGCCCAAACGAACCTCCGCCATGAACTACGATTATTGGCTCATGAATTTTTTTGATATTTTTTATGATCTTATCTATTACTTTTGGTTTAGGGGAAAGAGGTTTTTCTTTATTAGTGATAATTGAACCGCCTAGCTTTATCAGGATCATGTATGTTTGAACAAAATAGGGAATTAAAAAGTATTCAATCCTTCAACCCCAATTTTTGTAGTAAAGCATTCGTATTTTTCTTGCTTTAAATTTTGTAGGGTTTCATTGATATTAGAATCATTTACCAATGCAATAATGCATCCCCCGCCTCCTGCTCCAGTGATTTTTGCTCCAAATGATGATCTCTCTGCAATTGCAATCATTGCTTGTAGTTTTTCATTTGATACTCCGATCTTTTCTAAATACATTTGATTTTCATTCATACATTTTCCAAGACTCACAATGTCATTATTCATAATTGACTCCTGTGCTTTTTGAATTAGTTTTGATTCTTGATTACACAGCTCTGAAAATTCAACATTATTTTTTTTCCTAAATTCATTTACTTTTGTTACAACTTTACTTGTTGAATGAATGATCGTTGAGTTGGCAATTACTAGACTAAAACTAATTTTTGATTTAATAGGGTGAAATTCGCCCATATCATACTCTATAATTCCTCCATGTGCGCTGATTGTGGTATCTGCTCCTGATGCTCTTTCAAATACAGTTTTTTCTGCATCTATAGATAGCTGAACGATTTTCTCTTTTGAAAGTTTTGAGAAAAGTGCAGAAATCGAACCTGCTGCTGCAACACAGCATGCAGAGGATGAACCCAATCCTACCCCTGATGGTATTTCTGAATTAATTTCGATACTTATTCCTGCATTGTGATTAAATTCTTCCATCATCTTCTTTGCTATGAAAATAAACGGCTTAAACGATGATTTGATTTTCGAAATAGGCTCTGAAGAGTTAACTGAAATTTGTCCTAAATCTGATTTTACGATTATCTTTTTATCACTAATTATTTCGGAAGAAACTGTCACTCGCTTATCTATGGAGCATAATATTGCTTTTGTTCCATGTACGACAAAATGTTCTCCAAAAAGAATGACTTTTCCTGGGGCTGAAGCTGTTGATTTCAAGAAAAAACTATCGACCCATATCCTACTACAGAACTCTTTTCTCCAGTGATATCTCCACTTGTTGCATATTTTAGAAGTTTTCCCTCTTTTGCACCTAGTTCCTTAGATGCCTGCATTGTTGCAGCAATAGCACCATAGCCACATGCACTAACTTGTTTTTCTTCTAAAACTTTGTAGAATTCATCAATATCCAATCTCAAAATTGGCTCGATTAGTGCTTTATCTTGTTTGTATGCAACATCATTTGGCTCGTAGTGAGTAAAATCTGATGAACCAACAATCATGACTTTATTTTCTTTTGAAATTTTTGCAACTGCTTTTCCCAACGCCACTGTTGTTTTTTTCGTTTGATCAATTAATGATATTGGTAATATCTTAAATGAATTTTGAAATGTTTCTTGCAACATTGGAATCTGTACTTCAATACTGTGCTCTTTTGTATGTGAAAACAAATCCAACTCAACAAAATTTGTTTCATTAACTAGTTCATCAGCCAATTTGGAATCAACAATTACTTCTCCAAGAGGAGTTTCCCAGGTACATTCTTTGATGGATGATACATTGCAACCAAGTCCCCAATGATTGGGTCCAATTATGATAAATGTTTCATATTGATTTGCTGATATTTCATAAACTGAATGACATGCAATTGGTCCAGAATACATGAATCCAGCATGGGGACAAATCATACCGATTATGTTTTTTGATAATGAACTTGGCGGTAAGTTTTTTGGTCCATAGGAATGCAGAAAGCAATCATGAATGGATTTTTTTAATTGATTTTTTTCGCCGGCGTAGAACATTCCGGCTACTGCCGGTGTTCTAACTTGCATCAGTCTAAGGCCTCATCAGAAATTTTGGTCTCAAAGTCATCAATTTCATACTTCATTGATTCATCTTCTTTGAGCTCACCCTTTTCAATTAAAATTTCTCTTGCCAATAACCAGTATACTGTTGCAAGGGCTTTTCTACCTCTGTTGTTTGCAGGAATTACCAAATCCACTTTTGATGTGATATTGTCTGTGTTTGCTACTCCAATCACAGGAATTCCTGCATTGGTAGCTTCTGTAATTGCCTGATCATCTACCTGTGGATCAGAAATTAACAATAATTTTGGTTCAATATAATATGGTAATGATGGATTTGTCAAAGTCCCTGGCATAAATCGTCCTAATTTTGCAGATGCTCCTGTCATTTCACAGAATTTTTCAATTGGCATATTGGCATACTCTCTTCCTGAACAAACGATTACTTTGTCCACTCCAATTCTGTTAATGAATTTTGCAGCTGTCTTGATACGGTCTAATGAAATATCTAAATCAATCATGTAAAGGCCTTCAGGACTGGCTTTAGTGATGAAAGGTTTCATGAATTTGGTTTTAACCTGAGTTCCTACCCTGATTCCTGTGGATAGGATTTTCTTCTTAATATCTTCAGTTTCTGCTTGTTGACTCATATCGATTTTTAAATTTCAGCCATACCGCGTATTAAATCATGCTCTGATAATCTAATTAATTCATTGAGTTTTGATACCCTTTCACCACCTACGACACCTACTTTGAGCATCTTTGACTTGGTAGCGATACCTATATGGGAAATCTGACTATCTGTAGATTCGCCTGATCGATGTGAAGTGATTAATCTAATGTTATTATCATTTGCCTCCTTTGCAAATTCTAGTGCATCATAAAGACTTCCTGCCTGATTAACTTTGAGAATAGCTGCATTGCAAGCTTTTTTCTCAATAGCCTTTTGTAAAATTGATTTGTTAGTTACTGTTAGATCATCACCAGTGACAAGTGTATTTGGAAATCTTTTAGTAATTTCTGACATATCATCAAAAGCTTCTTCATGTACAGCATCTTCTGCGTAAATTAATTTGTATTTTTTAATTATATCTGAAACAAATTCAATTTGTTCTCCGGCAGAATTTTCAAATCCTGACCTATCATAAACATACTTATTTTTTTCTTCTTTCCATTGAGTGGATGATGCAAAATCTACTCCTAGGGATACTTCTTTGCCTAAAGTAAATCCTAAATTTTCACATGCTTTTGCAGACACCTCTAAAGCTTTATCATTATTCATCTTTGGTGCCCAACCACCTTCATCACCTCTACCGTTTGTAAAACCAGGATCTTCTTTCTGCAAAATATTTCTCAATTCTTTATGAACTGCCAAATTAGTATCGATGGATTCTCTTATTGATTTTGCACCTGTCGAGCAGATCAATATTTCTTGAATATCTGGGGTTCCAGGACCTGCATGGGCTCCACCACCAAGTATGTTTCCTAATGGAAATGGAAATTTTAACTCAGTCTTGTCCGCTAGTATCTTGTAGAGTGGCAAGTCAGATGCCTTTGCAGATGCATCCATTGACGCAATGGTTACTGCAAAAGCAGATGCACCTCCAATCTTGGAGTAATATTTTGAATCATCAATTGAACGAATGGTGTCGTGAATGGATTTTAGATCTCCAGAGTCTAGCCCAATAAATTTTCGCTCATTAGAGTTTAGTACTTTTGCACTTTCTTCTGGTCCTCCAGTAGGGAAGCTCTGTGCTTCATACTTTCCAACACTTGCTCCAGATGGTGCGCATACTCTTCCTAAGATTTTATTATCTACAGTAATGTCTACCTCGATAGTTTTACTGCCTCTACTATTGTATAGTACTCTTGCCTTTAATGATGAAATTTTTGACAAGCTATTCTAACTCAGATTGAACTTCTTGGTGTCTTCTCTGAATTGCTTCATAAAATGGAACAATCTGTTGAATTGTTTCCACTGAAGTTAGTAACATTCTTCTGCAGCAATATCTTTTGATATTCAAAGAATCAAGAACTTTGGCAGGATCTTCCCCTGATCTGATTTTAGTTTGATAATCATCAAATTTGTCAGCAATTAGATTTCCACAAGTAAAACATCTGACTGGAACTAACATATTTTCGAAAAGTAACCAAGGATTATAAAAACCCTGCATGAAAATTTCGTTGCGGGTGTCGCCCAGCCTGGCCAAAGGCGCTAGCTTGAGGGGCTAGTCTCTTAGGAGTTCGTGGGTTCAAATCCCATCGCCCGCATATTCATTATCAAAATTATTTCTCGAGTTTTTTTATTGCATTAATTAAATCAGATCTTCGAATTTCTTCTGTAAGAGCTGCTCTTACATCTTCTACCAAAATTCTATTGACGTCCAGCTTCCTTCGTGTCTCTCTTACAATTTTATCATATGTAGCAAATGGATACAAATTTTGATAAAGATCTTCCATAACTCCAAAAATTCTGATGGCTTCTTCTGGTTCTCCTTTGCGGATTTTATCGTACGTTAGTCTTTTTAATTCACCAACACAATCAAGCAGACCAAGAATATATGATTCAGGATTGACTTTTAGTGTATCAATAGATGGTACAGGTTTTTTTTCAGCAATGGCAATTAATGCAAATGCCTCAACTAATTCCTGTTCTGGAATGATTATGTACCTTTGAAGTTCTCCCACTGCTTTTTTCTTTTGTGAGGTTAACAATGTATTTGCCTTTTTAGCTTTCTCCTTTGCAGATTTTAGATCTTGTTTGTGGACTGCAATAATGGCCTGACTTGATAAAATTACAACTTCTCTTGTATTTTTAATTAGAAATTCCCTTGCATCCTGAGTAACGGAAAAGCTTTTTGATATTTTGTCTAATGATGACTTGACATTTTTTAATGACAATAATCATGGGTCAAGAAACCAAGATAAAGCCGTTTGCCAAAGCGCTTATTTTATGTTCTAGCTTAGGGTGTTTATGGAAATTACAGTCGATCAAATGTATCAGATTGAAAATAACGGTCATGCTATGGGATTTTTGAAAAAATTTATGATGGAAAATGCTGGCGCATCTGCTGTAAGACGACTAGTAGAAAAATTTGGTGACGTACAATCTAAGAATATTTTGATCTTCGTTGGAATGGGAAATAACGGGGGTGACGGTCTTGTGATGGCAAGACATTTAGCTGGATATGGGGCAATTGTTACAGTTAGACTCCTTGGTACTCCGGAGAAAATTAAAACTGAAGAAAGTAAATGGAATTGGTCAATTTTAGAGAAAATGCAATCTGTTCAATTACTTTATGGAGATGAATTAAATTTTAATTTCAAAACTGATATTATTATTGATGGAATTCTCGGAACTGGTATTACCGGTTCTATAAGAGAACCTTATGCATCAGCCATTAATTTCATAAATAACTCAAACTCTTTCAAGCTAGCAGTGGATGTTCCATCAGGATTAGATCCACAAACCGGAGAAACTGCAAACGTTTTCGTAAAAGCTAACATGACAGTAACATTTCATAAAATGAAGCAAGGAATTCCAAAAAGAAAAGATCTTACTGGAGAATTATTTGCTGAAAAAATTGGAATACCACCTGAAGCTGAGATTGGAGTATTATGATAGTCCATCAAATACAAGTTGGAAACATGCAAAATTTTTGTTATATTGTTACCGACGAAGAAACAAACGAATGCATTGTTATTGATCCCTCATGGGATCTTGAAAAAATTGAAGAGGTTGTTACCAGAAATGATCTGACTGTAAAGTACATTGTTAACACACATCATCATTTTGATCATACAATTGGGAATAAAGCAATGAGTGAATCTACTGGAGCAAAAATAATTCAACATGAAGCATCAACTTTAGATCATGACATATCTGTAAAAAATAATGAAAAAATAAAATTTGGTAAAAGTGAATTAACCGTAATTCATACTCCTGGCCACTCAAAGGACAGTATTTGTCTAATTGGTGATGGGAAAATCTTTTCAGGTGATACTTTGTTTGTTGGAAATTGTGGTAGAGTCGATCTTCCTGGTGGTAGTGCACGTGAGTTATACCATAGCCTATTTGATATACTTCATAACTTAGATGATTCGCTCACTCTTTACTGCGGACATAATTATGGCTCATCTCCTACATCTACAATTGGTAAAGAAAAGAAAATGAATTTTGTAATGCAACCGAGATCTGAACAAGAATTTGTAGAAATGATGGGACAGTGATAAAGTGAAAGATATTGAATTTTTCGGAAATATAAAAAATTGTGAAAACTTTGTAAATGCTGTTAAAGAAAAGGACTTTTTATTTTCATTAGTGATTTCTTATACGTCTACTAGTGAAATTCCTGGAATTACCATAGCTGGCTCTAATTCCGAACTTGTTAAATTCACCGCTCCAGCTGATGCAGAATTCCTTCATTATGGCTATTGCAAATCAATTAAATCGATTCCAATGACTCCTGACGGAAAACCAACTCCTGCATTAATAACTAAATCCGCATTAGAATCAGCTAGCATACCGCTAGTAGTAATTAATGCTGGAAGTAAGGTTGAACCTCAATTACCATTTATTCAGACTGGTTTGAAGCCTGGAAATAATATCACACAAAACTTTGGGCTTGACGAGGAATCATTTCTTCATGCAATTGATTATGGCAGAATTATTGGTCGTACTTTGGCATCTCTAACTGATTGTCTTGTTATAGGTGAAAGCCTACCTGGCGGGACCACTACTGCATTAGCAGTAATGAGGGGTTTAGGAATTGATGCTAAGGTAAGTTCTAGTATTCCAAAAAACCCCGTTGAGCTAAAAAATCGTATAGTGACAAACGCATTGAAGAAATTAGATAATGACGATCCCTTCAATGTAGTAAAAGCAGTTGGTGATCCTATGATTCCAACTGTCGCTGGGATGTTAAGCAGCGCATCAGAAATTTCCAAAGTTCTACTTTCAGGTGGTACTCAAATGGCAGCTGTTCTAGCATTTGCAAAATCAATAGGTTACAAATCTGATAATGTAGCAATTGGAACTACGTGTTACATTACAAATGACACAACTGCAAATTTTTTAGAAATAATTAAACAAATTGATGACATATCAATCTTAGTTGTTGATCCAAAACTTGAAAGATCAGAATTTCCAGGCCTGAAATCATTTTCTGAAGGATTCGCAAAGGAAGGCGCCGGTGCGGGAGGATCCTTAATTGCTGCAATGCTAAAGGCAGGACTTGATTCTGAAAAACTACTTCAATTAACTGAAAATCAGTATAAGAGAATTTTTACTTCACAGTAACTGATTTTGCTAAATTCCTTGGATAGTCAGGATCAGTTTCTTTCTCAAGTGCGGAATAATATGCCAATAATTGAATAGGAATTATTTCTATAATCGGAAACATTGACTCTTCTATTGTGGGAATTTCAATCCAATAATCATAAACATCACTCTTCTTATCTGAGATTCCAATAATCTTAGCTCCTCTAGCTTTAATCTCTCTTGCACTGGTAATTGTATCATTATAGGTTGAATCATTAGGATTTATGATTACAACAAAAACATTTGAATCCATTAATGCCAATGGTCCGTGTTTTAATTCTCCTCCTGGAATTCCTTCAGCATGGATGTAAGTTAATTCTTTTAATTTCAATGCAGCCTCTGATGCGATTGGATAGTGAATTCCCCTTCCCAAAATGTAGATGTCAGATACATCTTTTAGCTGTTTAGAGACCTCCTTGATTTTTGAATGACTCGATAGAATTTTTGCAATTAACGCTGATATTTTCTCAAAGTCTACTCCTATACATCCAGCACATATTTTTTCAGTTATTTTATAGATAATTCCTAATTGTGATGTGAAACTCTTCGTTGCTGCAACTCCAATTTCCGGACCGCAATTCATGCCAATTACTACCGAAGATTCTTGAACAAGGGAGGAAGTTAGTAGATTCACTATTGATATGATCTTCGCACCTGATTTTTTTGCAATGTTTACTGCTTCTAAAACATCTGCACTTTCTCCACTTTGAGAAATGGCAATTAGAATTGAATTGGGTTCAATAGAATCAGGAGAAAACGGAAGCTCGCTAGAAATTATTGGCTCTAATTTTATTTTTGCATATTTTGACATGAGATATTTTGCTACTAGTGCAGCATTGTAACTTGTACCACTACCTGTTATGTAGACATTTTTTGCATGTTTGATATAGTCCGTTGCCTGTTCTATTGCTTCAATGGTATTTTCTCCTGCCTTGATAATGGTATCTGGTTGTTCCGAAATTTCTTTTAGGGTAAAATGTGCATAATCTCCCTTATATGCATCAGCAAATTCTTTTGAAACTTTTGTTATCTGTTTTTTTACTGGCGTTCCATCAAAATTACATATTTGCAATCCTGCAGAATCGATTAACACAAAATCACCATTGTCTACATAAATTGCATCATCTGTTTGTTCAATAAATCCTAAAACATCACTGGACAAAAAATAAGACTCTTTCCCAACTCCGATTATTAATGGTTCATGAAATCTTGCAGCTGCAAGCGTACCGTCTTCAAACATTGCCACAAAGGCATAATGTCCTTTTAGATCTCTTAGTGTTTTTATCAAGGACTCTTTAACATCTAACTTTTCATCATAATGCATCTGTAGTAAATTTGCAATTACTTCACTATCTGTTTCACTTTTGAAAGTATAATTTTTCTTTTCAAGAATTTTTTTTAATTCAGAAAAATTCTCAATTATTCCATTATGTACTATGGCAATTCTTCCTGAATTACTTGGGTGTGGATGAGCATTCTTATCCGTCACTTTGCCGTGAGTTGCCCATCTAGTGTGCCCAATTCCGATGGTACCTGGAAGCTTGTCAAGTTGCACTGTATTGTTAACTTCGGAGACTTTGCCTACTCCTTTTTTTAGATTAATCTTATCTTCTGATTTAGTGGCTACGCCAACACTATCATATCCCCGATACTCCATTCTTTTTAGGCCCTTCACTAGTATTGGGGCAGCTGTATCGATTCCGTAATAACCAATTATTGAACACATTACTCGTCTATCACAATTAACAATATTTACTGATAAGCTTATTCTTCTGGTTTATCGGTTGAATCATTTTCACCCTCATCAGAGACAGATTCGACATTTTTATCATCCATGTCTGAGGATTCACTATCTGTTTTCTCAGCTTTAGTCTTTTCGGAAGATTCGTTCTTGGAAATTTTTTCTAATAGATCTTTTAATGAAGAACCTGGTGTTAGTTTGATATCTTTTTCTTCATTAACTGTTACAGTATATGATGGAACATTTACTATCCTGTCTCCAATCATTATATGTCCATGAATTACAGCCTGTCTTGCTTGATATGGTGTCTTGAAACCTAATTTTTTCATAACAATCGTTTGTAATCTTCTACCTAACAATTCTTCAACGTGAAGATTCAATACGTCATCCAAAGTTGAACTTTCTCCTACCAGTCCAATTCTTCTCAATGATTTCATAAGGATTGGTTCTTTTTCTTCTCTAATCTCTTGTCCTAAAGCTAACAATGAACGAGCCTGATGTCTAATTCTAGATAGTTCTGTATGAGCTTTCCATAATTCTCTTTTTGTTTTTAATCCAAAAGTGCCCAGAGTTTTCAACTCTTCCATCTTTAACTCATAATTCAATGGACGCTTAGGCTTTCTCCACATTCGTCTTGGATATTTTGGATCTCCCATTCACAACACCTACTCTTTCTTTGCAGCTGGCTTTGCACCTGCTGCTGGTTTTGCGTCAGCAGCTGGCTTTGCACCTGCTGCTGGTTTTGCGTCGACTGCTGGAGCTGCACCTGCTGCTGGAGCTGCACCTGCTGCTGGAACTGCACCTGCTGCTGGAGCACCTGCACCACCAGCTGGCATAACTTTACCACCTTTAGCAACTCCTACTGCTCCACCTTTTCTTCCAGTGGTTCTCGTTCTCTGACCTCTAACTTTTAATCCAAACATGTGACGGTAACCTCTCCAACTTCCAGTGGTTCTTTCTCTTTCAACATCATTTCTTACTGTAAACTCAATATCAGATGTTATCAAATGAATATTTCTTCCTGTTTCTACATCCTTTCTTCTATTTAGGAACCAAAGTGGAAAATTTGCAGAAGCTGGATCTTGTAAAATCCCTTCTATTGCCTGAACTTGAGATTCAGAAAGATAACCTATACTATCATTTGTATCAATTTTTAATTTATGCAATATTGCATTAGCAAAATTATATCCAACACCACGAATTTGGGTTAAACCTACCAGCATCTTTTTACTTCCTGGTATATCATTTCCCACAATTCTAACAATGTGTCTATATTCTTGTGTAGCCAAGTATGCAAGATTCTAAGTACCCCCGATAAAAACCCTGCTGGAAATTTTGAACTTTTACCATTTTGTCTAAAGTAATATTATAAACACCATTTGGATATTCAGATTATTGCCTGATGACTTTGGTACAATTGTAAGTCAATCATATTCCACACCCCCAAAATATTCAGAAATTCAGGCTGGAGTACCAGAAGACTTTGCTGATATTAAGACGCTAGGGGACATATTATCGATCAATTACAAGTTAATTGACTCAAAAGAACAATTACGAAAAAACCTGATTTCTAAAATGAGATCGGGAAAACCAAGATATCCGGGGATTATAGGATTTGACGATGATGTAATTCCTGCATTAGATAGGGCGATTTTATCCAAACATGATGTCTTTTTAGTTGGACAAATTGGGCAAGCAAAAACCAAGATAGTACAAACAATAGCTGAAACTTTACTATCGCCTATTCCTATTATTCGAAATAGTATTACAAATGACTGTCCATTGGAATTACCGCAAGATGAATTAATTTCATTATTAGAAGACAAAGAAATCACAAAACAGAGTCCCACTTTTCATATCAGTCCTGAAAGCTCTGAACAAATTAGGAATGATAAACTAGATACCAAAATTGAATGGGTAGATGGCAAAAGCAGATTCAAGTATGTTTTGGCAACTCCTGACATCTCCGTCAAAGATCTTGTCGGATATTTAGATGCAATCAAAGTTGCCAAGAAAGGAATTGAAATGTATAAGATTGATTCGTATTCTCCTGGACAATTAATGCAGGCAAAACACGGTATTTTCTGTATTGATGAATTACCAGTTTTGGATCCTAGAAAACAAGTTGCACTGCTTTCTGTTTTACAAGAAGGAAGATTCACTACAGGCTCTTATCCTGTAATTTTTGAACCAAAGATTACATTTTTTGCAACTGCAAATCCAATAGATTATACACATTCAGGAAAAGTAATAGAACCACTTTATGATAGGTTGAAGAGTCACATCCATACACATTATCCAAATTCCATTATTGATGAAATGATGATAATTTTACAAGAAGCCAAAATTTCTAATACTCTAATTTTATCTCCAATTCTATCCACTCTCACAAAAATAATTCAAAAAACTCGAAGTAACTCACAAGTAAATCAAGAACGCGGAGTAAGTGTTCGCTTGGGAGTTCACGGTCTTGAGCTTTTGGTTGGTGAGGCTGAACGAACTAGAGGCATTTCACATAATTTACTGGCAGTCCCAAGAATCTCAGATTTACACTGCCTTACACAGATTGCTAAATTTGAAATCTCTGAAATGGATGATACTATTGAAAACAGACACAAGTTATTTACTAATATAATTAATGAATCAATCAAAGAAACATGTCTAGAATTTCTTGGTGAGCAATCCCCTGAGGTCTTAAATGTCATTAAACAAGAATTTGGAGAAAACATGTTTCCCATCTCGCAAAAAATGCTTTGGGTTAATGGACAAACCTCGCTAAAAAATCAAATAGAAAAATTTCCCAATCTAAAAAAACTAGTAGATTCTAAAATGGGCGATATTCAAAATCTACAAACTCAATTAATAGAAAAAATCTCTTCAAATACAATTAACACTATTTCATTAAAGATTGATGAAAACTCTAATCCAGAAATCTCTGCTTTGTTAGTTGAAATGATTTTAGAAGGACTATGTTGGACTGAACCCAAAACCCTTGATAGGCGTGAGGCTGGCTATGGCGCATCATGACTATAAAAATTTAGTATATTTTGCAAACAAAACAAAAAAAGAATCATCAAAAGACAACAATCGTCTATCAGAAGAAAACTTAGAAAAAATTCTAGAATCTTTGGCAAAACAAGCAATGAGAGAAAAGCCCCCTACTATGGAAGAGCTAGAATCCATTCTGCAAGAATCTACAGGCTCATCAAAAGGTAATGATAAGGAAAATCAAAGTAATTCACAAAATTTAGAAGAAGAACAGGGATCTGCTTCCATTACAAAACTTCTTCAAAATGAAGGATATCTCCGAAATGATACACAATGGCTCACTAACAAAGCGTTCTTCCAAATCGGAAACAAAATCTTACAAGACGTAATGAAAGATCTCAGCTCTGCTGAATTCGGATTACATGAAACTAACGTATCTGGTTCTGGTAACGTGGTGATTGACTCTACAAAAAAATTTGAACCAGGCGATGAAATCAAACAGCTAAGCGTTCCTCAAACTTTACTGAATTCAATTCAAAGAATCCTAAAAACACAAGAAATTAAATTTCCAATCTCAATTGAGCCAGACGATTTAGAAGAATATGAAACCCTTGAAGATGTTAAAACATCAGTAGTTTACTGTATAGATCTTAGTTCAACTATGAAACAATCACTTGGTTCAAATGTTAGTAGATTAGTAGCCGCAAAAAAAGCCTTATGGAGTCTTTATGTTTTAAATAAAAAATTCTTTCCTAGTGATTCAGTTTTTGTCGTGGGATTTGCTTCTATGGCATCTATTGTGAATCCTTTTGATATTCCATTTTTAAAAACATTTGATGCAAATGATAATTTTTTACATTATACCAATTATCAAGCAGCATTACGTCTGGCAAGAAAAATTCTTCAAAAAAATTATTCTCAAAATAAAAGAATTGTTTTAATTACTGATGGTCAGCCTAGTGCATGCTTTATTGAAAATGAATATCAAAAAAATGAAATAATTTCAGAAAAACCATATTCCAATTTTTACTCTCCTGATCCAGCCATTCTCTCTAAAGTGCAAAAAGAAAAAAAGATGAGAATTGAAAATAATCCTGACAGGCTAGTGTACCTATGCTATCGTTACAAAAAAGTCGATCCTAAAATCGATAAAAGAACCATGATTGAGGCTAAAAAATGCTTACGGGAAGGAATCCAGATTGACTCTATAGTTGTAAGCGATGAATTTGAATTATTAGATTACGTTAAAGAATTAGAAAAGGAACTTAAAGGAAAGACATATCATATTGATAATTCAAACATGGACAAAGTTCTAGTCACTGATTACTTGACGAATACGAAAAAAGTTTTAAACGTTTTAAAACATTGGTGAATGAATATGGGGAAAACATATGATCACCAAAAAATAATTGATTGCATCTTTGATCCAATTACCTCTCAAATCTTATCAGAACTTGAGGATGGTGAAAAAAATATTTCGCATCTATCTAATCAAACTGAGATATCAGAAAATGAGATTCAAGACCGATTATTCTATCTTGTTGAGACTGGTTTTGTTACTATGACTAATGATGGCCAATCTATCTCATATTCAGCTGATGCAGAAAAACTATCCAAAGTCATTGAAGATGAACAAAATTTTGATGGTGCAATTGATGGATTAACAAAAATGGATAGTTACCTTAACTGATTCTTTTTTTACATTTATTTTTAATCACAACAAGTCCCATGATGATAATTCCTATTAGGCCAACAATTAAGATGTAAAATCCTGTATAGCCTATGACTAGTTTATCAGAACTAGGTAAATGACCTATCGCAATAATTATCTCTGTTTCACTACCGGAATTTTCAACTGATAGTCTGTAATTTCCTTGAGTTTGTATTTCAAATTGTTTTTCATATGATTCCTTCTCGATATTTGATGAATCAATTATGGCTCCAAAGGGATCAAAAAGATTCACTGATACTGCATTCTCTTGAAAATTCATCACCTGGACAACATAGACCCCAGTGTCTTCTATCGCTGGATCAAGAAATGATTCCACATCTAGGCTACTTCCTGAACCAACTTTGGCAGTATTCTGGGTAAATCCTTCAGTTATCATCTGTGAGCCATAAAACGAAAGTACAATCCCTAACACAACAATTCCGCCTACTATGACTAGGAATATGCCTGATTTTTGCATTGATTCTGCAGTTGTATTCCTGTAGTTAAAACTTAGCATTATACTCAAACCTAAAGTTAGCCTAGGGTAACAAATTTAGCCTTGGCTAATTTTAAATAAGGTGTTTAAAGAAAATTATTGATGAAAAAAACTCGCTCAACGACAATGTTTTCAATTATATCTATTAGTGTAGTTTTAGGTTCGTTATTCTTTGTTTTACCTGTAATTTCTGAAGCACAAAAAGAAGAAAAGACGTTTGTAACTCATTCTGGTAGGGTTGTCACTACATCTGGTGAAATATTAGATCCTCTTTACACAAGTACCACTTTGGAGTTTGATCCAATGGAATTTCTTCGAGATTTTAATTATGGAAGAGTATCTGAGCTTCCAGATGGAACCATTCTAAGGGAATATACGATTATTGCAGAGGATGACGGAATCATGGAAGTTTCTCCTGGGGTTTTTTACAATGTTTGGACATTTAATGGAACAGTTCCAGGTCCAACTATCAGAGCAACAGAAGGAGATTTGGTTCGAATAAAATTCATCAACAATGGTGAAAAGGAGCACACTATGCATTTTCATGGAATTCATGAAGCGCATATGGATGGAGTCTTTGAGCCAGTTGGTCCCGGTGGTGGAAAATTTGTCTACGAATTTAGAGCCGGACCTGTTGGTGTTCATCCATACCATTGTCATATAATGCCATTAGAGGAACACATTGTCCATGGATTGTACGGTGTTTACATCGTAGATCCTAAAGAAGGCAGAGCACCTGCAGATGAAATGGTAATGGTTCTGAATAGTTTGGATACTGACTTTGATACCGAAAATAATTTCTACGCTGCAAACACAATTCCATTTTACTATCAACACCATCCAATCCAAATTAACACTGGCGATTTAATCAGAGTCTATGTAGTAAACATGGTCGAATTTGATCCAATAAACAATTTCCATTTGCATGGAAATTTGTATCGTTATAACCCAACTGGAACTGACACCGACTCTTTTTACACTGACATGATTACTCTTTCACAAACTGAACGTGGAATAATGGAATTTTCATATGATTATCCTGGGAAATATCTATTTCATGCTCATAAAGTAGAATTTTCAGAGAAAGGCTGGGTTGGATTATTCCTAGTAAACGGGGAGCCATTAGCTGAAACCATTGGAAGTATAAACTATGGAAATTAATCAAACATCTAAAGCAAAAATCATTGCAAGTGGGGTCATCCCTTTTGCATTTCTGATTATTTTAATCGCATACATTTTTGGTCCAGGTGCTGAACTTTTAGACCTTGGCATTGCTTTACCTGAGATTAGTATTGAAAAAGTTGAATTTCATAAATCTGAAATTCATGCAACTGTAAGAAATACTGGACCTATTCCTGTAGAGATTGTAATGGCTGATGTTAACGATAGAATTCATCCTGCCGCAGTAGAACCTGACAGATTTCTAGAAAGATTTGAGACTGCTTTAGTAAGAATCCCATTTGAATGGAATGCAGCTGAACCATACATTATTGGTATAACTATTGAGGACGGAACAAGATTTGAAAAAGAGATAGAGGCCGCAGCCCCTGCTGTCCAACCTACTATTGAGTTAACAGGGTATTTTGCTATTATCGGAACTTATGTCGGAGTAATTCCTGTCATGATTGGATTACTTTGGTTGCCTTTTATCAAAAGAATAAGTAAAAGTAAATATCATTTTTTTCTAGCCTTAACGGCTGGACTATTACTCTTTTTGGCAATTGATTCTATTGAGGAAGCAATTGATGTATCCAATGAAAATCTCTCAGGCAGTTTTAATGGAGCTCTGCTTGTAGCCACAGTAATCACTCTATCATTTTTGGGATTGTATTATTCTGGTTCGAAACTTACACAAAGTGTAGTATCGTCTCGTTTTTCAAAACCAATTGCAATAGCACTTATGATTTCAATAGGAATTGGATTACATAATTTTGGTGAAGGACTCGCAATCGGAGCTGCTGTGGGACTAGGTTCTATTGCGTTTAGCACTTTTCTAATTGTAGGATTTGCTTTACACAATACTACTGAGGGTATAGCGATTGCTGCACCAATGTCACGAGGAAAATTAATGATAGGAAAACTCATTGGTCTTGGATTAATTGCAGGCTCTCCTGCCATATTTGGTGCCTGGGTTGGAGGTTTCGTTTATTCTCCATTCACTGCAGTTGTATTTTTATCAGTAGGAGCCGGTGCAATATTTCAGGTAATTGTTGTATTGTTAAAATGGCTCAAGGAAGAGGGCGACAAGAATCTTTCTAGCGCATCATTTGCTTCAGGTTTTGCATTAGGAATGCTAATCATGTATCTGACAAGCATATTGGTTTAGATTGGTTCTGGATGAATAGTAATTACCGCTTCACTAAATCTAGTTCTAATCTTTTGTTCAATCTGTGATGTAAGGTCATGAACCTTTTCAATTGAAAGATTTCTATCAAATGAACAGTCTATGTCAATTTTCTGTATGTCATTATAATGAAGTATGATTATACGACCAATTTTCTGAATTTCCTTATACTGCTCCAAGATTTTTGTAATTTCATCCTCAGCTTTTTTTCCTTCCATCTGTAAATTATTAGGAATTGTAATGTGTGGTTCTATGTGAACAGTTACATGCTCAATTTCTGGAAAATTTTTCTGAATTTTAAGCTCAATTTCTTCAGAAATTTTATGTGCTGATTCTAAATTTATTTCTCTATCTACCATTACATGCAAGCTTGCAAATATTTTTCCTTGAGATTTGTATGTGCTTACATTATGGATATTTTTTACTCCAGAAATTGAACCTGCAATTTCATTAATCTTCGAATCTAATGGAACTTGTTCCCAATTTGGCTCAAAATGAACTGTAATTGTAGAGTTTGCAATATTTTTTTTAATGTTTTTTTCAACATTACTTGATATCTCATGTGCTCTGTCAAAACTTACATCTCCTCTTAACGATATGGTGATATCTCCAAACAGAGTATCGCCTGATCTTCTCATTAGAACTGATTTTGTATTCAACACTCCGTCGGTATTAATCGCTATGTTCTTAACTTGTGACACAAGATCAGGAGAAATAATATCTGTTAACTCCATTGCAGTTCTGTAGATTAATTTTAAACTTAGAACCACTAAAACAATTCCCAGGATAAATGCGGCAATAAAATCTCCATAGTAAAATCCGTAAGTAACAAAAATAATTCCAATTATTGCTACCATCGTAGATCCAAAATCAAGAAAGGCATGATAGAAATCAGCCTTTAGTGTCACGCCGCCAATTTTTTTTATTGATTTTCTTAGAAGAATTATGCGAAATACATCCACTCCAATTGTGTAAAAACCTGCAATTAATGCAAAAAATCCTGGCAGTATCAATGGAGGTGGACTAGTTGCCCGTTCAACTGATTCATAAATGAAAAATATTGCAATTAAAAATATTGCAATTCCCCCAATTAATCCTCCAAGCGATTCAATCTTTCCGTGACCATAGGTGTGTTCTGCATCAGGAGGCTTGATAGACATTCTTGCAGCTAAGAGAAGAATTACTGTAACTACACTGTCTAAGAGAGCATGAATACTGTCTGTAATGAGGGCAAGGCTATTCGAAACTAACCCGAATACTAGTTCTACCACAAATGCCGATAATATTGCAAAAAGTGAAATCTGCAGAACTTTGGTTTTATGAAGAAACACACTCATTGCATTTTTGATTAAAATGGCAACTATATTACTAGTATTAGGAATATTTCGAATAAATTATGCGACAACGTTATTTGTTTGAACGACTGCTTTTCCTCAAGTTGACGCGGTATTCGTTATGCCTATTTCCAATTTTATTATTGATGTTTGTAATTCCACCTGCGTTTGGTGCATCAAACGCAAATCTTTTTGTCTCTGCAGAAAATCCACTTTTTTCAAATCATTTTGCTGGCCCAATGGTAGTTGAGGTTGTCATTAGAGATCCAATGATTGCAGATACTAGTGAGGGAAAGGGGGAGCCTGATGTGTCTCTTAATGGGAAAAAACTTAGAATGATTCAGGGTTCTGATGGAAGCTGGTATGCGTATTTTGCAAATAAGGCCAAAGCCCAAATTGCAGATGGGATTGCATACAACAACGGTGGAGGAATTGGCAAAGGACTTGACTTTGGAGAGTTTTGTGGAAAAGATACTCCCAGTTCAGTTTTGGGAATTAGTTTCTCTAATACAGAAGGAGTAGCAATACCTAGATCAGGAACAACTGGAGCAACAAACGGGCAATCAAGTTTCACATCCTGCACTGGAACAATTCCTGCAAACCCAATTGTTAACAACGTGGTAAGAAGTCCAACTGGCATTAACACAAATTCTGGAATCCCAGTAGGGCAGGTGGGCCTTCAACAAAACGCATGGCCTGTAATTCAATTGTTTTCGTTTGATAATAAAGTCACAATTCAATACAACAAAGCAGGTGGAACACAGAAAGTCGACTTACAATATAACGAAATTCAAAATATCTCTTTATCGCTTGATCGTAATGGTTACCCACAAAGTGCAGAGGTTATTGTATTGCTTAACGATATTCAATTAAATCAAGATCCTACTGATGAAGATTCTTGGACCTTCAAAGTTAATTCTCCCCCTGCTACATTTTATCAAGCATTTACAGATTCAGGCGCAAATTCTGCTAACGGGGGTGCAGGTTTGGTCAATCTGATTCCTCATTTATCAAATCTAGGGTTTGAAGACAATGGCATCCTGACAATGAACTTAGGATCCGTAGTAGAGCTGCAAACAAACAACCACCAACCAGTAAATTCTGTTTCAGATGGAACTAACACATTTAACAATATTGTTACTTTGGTTGAATCTCAAAAAAACTCTGGAATTTTTGAAAGTTTTGATTCTAATAATAATTCCTTAATTGGAATCAAATCTGATGCACCAAGAGGACAATCAGGCATTATAGAATACGATTCGAGAAAGACCTCGATTGTATCTGGCACCTTTACTGCTTCATTATCACTAAATGATGGAAAAGGTCCTCAGCCAGGAAAACGAACACCGATAACTTTGTCTGATAATGATCAGAATATCAATCCACAAAAACAGGATGACTTGGATGTTTTTCGAAGTACCAATATTATTCCAAGTCTAAAAATTGGGGAGCCTATCACACTAGAAAAGTCCAGCAATGTTAGATTCTATCCTTCAGGTGGCAGTAATTTAGTTTCTGGTGGAACTTTAACCCCCTCTTCTGTTCCTGATAAGAACTCCAAAAGACTAGTAATTGATTCTGGCCCGACAACATTCCCAGCCAATTTTAATTTTGAGATGATTTCAATTGAACTGAATGTATCTGCAAATGATCTAAAAGAATTATTGCTCAATACAAGTGTTAGTGGAACATCAGGAACAAACTGGATTAACTATGATTTGCGCTCAATATCTAATCAATTAGGGATAACTGACTTCTCCAAAACAAACATGACACTAAATTTTGGTTTGTCTGATACAACTCCAATACAAATTCTTGATCCTGATGACATAAATTCCGCAAAAGGCCTCATCCAAATAGATAATGCCGATGTTCAAACAATTAACTCAAAATCAGGAAACGCATTTTTGGTCATAAATTTTGATTCTGGAAATACTGGAGTTTCTGGTCTAATTTCAAGTGAAACACATAAACAACCAATAGTTTTCGATTTGTTTTCATTTGGAGAAAAGAACAGTAACACTGTAAATAATGCAATTTATCGATTTGAGCTAAAAGAGACAGGTGTCAACTCTGGAGTTTTCTCTGGTACGATGGAATATGTGATTACTAATCAAGTAAATGTGTTTGATGCAAATTTGATAAAGTCCCTTAGAACTATTGATGATGATATTAGATTCTTAATCAGTGATAGACTTTTGGATGAAAAAGGAATTAGCATTTCATATTCAGATGTTTCTCAGGTAGGACAAGAAGTTCCTACCTCATCTAAAAGTGATATTTTGACTCATTCTGGCACCGTAGGATTTAGTTCTCCATCATATCGTTTTGGCCAACCCGTATTAGTGAGATTAATAGATCCTGATCTAAATACAGATTCAGATCAAATTGATATTTACTTGGTAAACAATGATCCAAATTCTTCAAATGTTGATACTGTTGGTGATTCTTCTGGAGGCGTTTTACTAGAAATAAAAATCAAAGATACAAGATACAAACGTTGTACAATTAATGGTGTAGAATATGGTGGATTAGCTGCAACTGGATTCACACTTATGGAAACTGGAAAAAAGACTGGTGTCTTTGAAGGTGTTTTTAAAATGCCAACCCAAATTTGTGATAAAACTGGAACCAAGTTAATTTCTACTGCGGGTGGAAGTTTAGATGCAAAATATAATGACTTTAGAGATAAATTTGGACAACCAAATATTTTTGAGACTGGAAGAAATCAACAACTACAGACACTTGGTTCTCCCCCGATTCTAAATAATGATGTATTTACATTACCTAAATACAAACAAACCACTGAAGTAGTTCTTACAGGAACCCTTGATAATCATAAAAGAGGAACTCCGTTAACTGCTACCTTGGTAGGACCGGATCAATCTATCTCATCATTTGGAGTATATCCAACTTCTAGTGGAGAATACAAAGTTGTCATTACATTAAATCATGATTCCCTAACTGGACATTATGGAATAAACTTGGAATATCTTGGTAAATCTGTCGGAAGTACTTCTTTCTTAGTTACCAAAAACAGTATACCTGATTGGATAAAGAATAACGCAAAACTTTGGTCATCAAATAAAGTATCTGATACTGAATTTATCAATGGCCTAGAGCATTTGATCAAAGAAAATATTCTCAAGGTATCCGCATCAGCAACTACTGAAAAACACTCCCCTCTTGTTCCTGATTGGATTAAAGCAACAGTATCTCTCTGGGCGGACAATAAAATTTCTGATGATGAATTTTTGTCTGCCATGGAATTCTTGGTCAAAAAGGGCATCATCCGAGTTTAGGCAAACCATTTTCTAAAATTAATCAAAATTTTTCAGACGAGTAAATCTGAATTTCGTACCTTGTTAAATGTCAGTATTTCAAATTTGCTGATTTTTGCAAAGTATCACTTTATTATATCCTGGTTTACACTGGGTCACATTCTAGTATAATCGAGTCAATTTTTGTTTCACTGAATACATAAATACTCTCATACGTTGGTACATTCCAGCAAATGACGATTACCGGGCGTATGGCATTAGTTATGTTGGCAGTTTCTATACTGTCTTATGGTTTATCCGGTACTAGTTTTGCCCAGACTTGTGGACCTGAAGAGGTAATAGTAGCTGGCGAATGTGTTCCAGCATTTGATGAAAAACCACATCCATTAAATCTAAAAACAAATGCCAAAATTTACACTGACGGCGCGACTTTAACAATTACAGGTAAAATTCCAACATTAAGTGATTTCTTACAAGATGTCACAATTATAATTAAAACACCTACTGGCGATATTGCTGGTGTAGGTCAAGTCTCACATGCTGCTGATGGCTCATTTACATATACCACTGTAACACAAGGACAAAAATGGAAAGTAGCAGGAGATTATGAAATTTTAGCACATTATGGTAGTACTCAAAAAGATTCTATTAAAATCGACTTTGAAGGAGGAGAAGGCATTGTTGCTCCACCTCCAAGTAAAGGAACTCCACCACCACCAGAACCCGAATGCAAGTCAACAGAACAGTTAGTTAACGGAAAATGTGTTCCAAAACCACCTGTATGTACTTCCAACCAAGTACTTGTTGATGGAGTTTGTAAGGATAAAGAACCAGAACCAGAACCAGAACCAGAGCCTGAACCAGAACCAGAGCCTGAACCAGTCTGTGGCCCAGGAACTGTGTTGAAGAATGGAATCTGTGTGGTTGCTGAAACAGAGAAGCCAAGAGGCGGTGGTTGCTTAATCGCAACTGCAGCATATGGAACTGAGATGGCACAACAAGTACAGTTCCTCAGAGAAGTACGAGATAACACCCTACTATCAACTGAATCTGGAACATCATTTATGACCGGATTCAATGAAGTGTACTACTCCTTCTCACCAACAATTGCAGACTGGGAGAGAGAAAACCCAGCATTCAGAGAGGCTGTAAAGGCATTCATCACACCAATGATGTCAACACTATCAATAATGACACTGGCTGACCAGGGCTCTGAAGAGCAAGTACTCTTCCTTGGAATCTCTGTCATTGCATTGAACCTTGGAATTTACATTGCAGCACCTGCAGTAGTTGCAATCAAGGTAAGAAAGCACTTGAAATTACGAAAGTAATTTCTCCCTTAACTTATTATAATACAACCCTTGTTTTTGATTAATGCATATCGAATACGAGGAATTCAACACCATTGAAGACATCTTCATGTACATGTCATCAGCTGCCCCTCCTATGAAAAACACAATGCCTGTTAATTCGTACAAGGGTTATGTCATGTCATTTATTCCATTAAGTCCTGCTACTGGCGATACGTATCTCATGATATATGCAAAGGGTGAACTAGAATCAGGAATCTACGAATTTGATTTGCAATCTAGATCATACAAAAAAGTTCCATCAATAGAGAGAGCTGATAAAAATTACTTTATCTCTTTAACACCAAAAAGAAACACCATTGCAGATGTTGCAATAAAAAATCTCAATTAACTATAGTTTTTTAGTTTCAATCTTTGGGGCAGATACCGATCTGCTTCTTGCATACTTGTCTACAATCTCTTCTGGCATTCTTCCGTTGAATAGATCTTTACATAATCCTCTGAGATATCTCATAATTGCCCAAGTACCTGCTTTGATAATTCCATACATGAATATCTTCATTGGAGGACCATAGGTCTTGTTTCTCAGAATAATTGGGATAATATCGTTAATCACTCTAAGGTTATTTTCCCAACATTTCCAAAAGAGTGTGAACTGAGCCTCATTAAGATTTCCGAAATGCATGGAGTTTTTCTCACTGAAGTCTTGATAAAGTAATGGTGCTACTAAACCTCTGAAATCCATCTTTCTAAAGTCTGTTAACATGTCAATAGTGTATTGTACTTCATCAGGTGTTTCATCTGGCCAACCAATGATGATGGTAGCTGCTGGGAACCAATGATTTTTGTTAAGGATTTCTGCGCCCTCTCTAACTACACTGCCCCACTCTTCTGGAGCAAAGGGTTTTGTCTTAACACCAAGATGTTTTTTGACCATTCTAGGTGCTACGGTTTCAATACCCAGATTTGTTGCAAGCCATCTCCCAGTCTCATGTTGGTTATTAATTGAAGAAATCTCATGCATAAGATCAGGATCTGCTGCAACAGCTGAGAATGTCATATGTGTTGTTCCAACAAAATTTGCACCTAAACCTTTCAATCCTCTCCAGAGTTCTGTTATAGCATCACGATTTGGTCTAAAGTCTCTATTGTCACATCCATACAATAGCATTTCATCTGAGTGTAACCAAATTGAATCAAAACCATAATCTAGATTTATTTTTGCTTCTTTTTGCAATCTCTCTAGCGGTAAATCTTTTTTAGATCTTTTATTGACATCACAAAAATCACAACCTCTTCCACATCCTCTCATAGCTTCAATTAATGAATTGACAGTTGGACCTTCAATTCTTGGAATATTCTGAATGTTCTTTACAAAACAGTGCATTAACTCTGGCGCATCACCCTTTTCTAAATCGTTGAAAAGGTCCAATGCTAATTCATCTGCTTCTCCTACAACGACTGTATCAATGCCGTGAACTTTCATTCTGTCTGATTTTGCAAGTTCCCATGCCCCATTGCCGCCAACTACAACATGAAAATTATATTTTTTCTTTAACTGAATTATGTCTGCACACATTCGCTTAAACTTCATTGCAACATATGATAATTTTTCAGGAGACATTGTTGTAGTTACTGGAGCCATTCCCAACGGATCCATTACATTAATCCCTACTACCTTTGTATCGGGACCTATAGATTTGGCAATGTGATCTGGATTTGCAATAAAGACTTCATCTCTTTTGTATCCTTGAAGTAATGCACTCTCTACCCTTCGAAGTCCTACTTGAGCTACTTTTGCTTCTCCTGTAACAGGATCTGTTTCAACAGGAGGGCAAAACACTTTATCAAATACCCACTCTGGTAGTACTTCATATGGTCCACATGCAATAAAACCATACAGGAAATTTCCCCGATAATTTGTCATTAAACTGCGATCTGCAGTTAGAACAATACGTTTGCCAGACAACTATAGAATCCCTATCTGTATTCTATATATGATTTACGAGAATTCTCATTAACAATTCAAAGTATGAAAAACTCTAATGCTTTTTCCTGTTAATCTGATTGATAATATTTCCAGCAACAGCTCCTGCACCTATTCCATTGTCAATGTTTACTACAGATAATCCCAATGAGCAACTCTGCAGCATCGATGCAAGCGCAGCCATTCCTTTTTCACCATATCCATATCCTACTGATACGGGAACTCCAATTACTGGTACATCAACTAAAGATGAAACTACTGTGGCAAGAGCTCCTTCCATTCCTGCTACTACGATAATCACATCAACATCATTTTCCACTAATTCCTTTAATTTTGGAAAAACTCTGTGGATTCCTGCAACTCCTACATCATAACTACATATGCATTCAATACTCATTGATTCTAGCATTAATCTTGCTTCTTCTGCAACTCCTATGTCAGATGTTCCTGCAGCTAAAATCCCTACTTTACCTTTAGATTTCTTAATTGATTTATTGAAAATGAGTAATGTTGTGTTGTTTTTTCCTTTTTGAAATTTCAATTTTGATTTTTTCAAAAATGAAACAACTCTTGAATAATCAGTTTTTTTAATTCTTGAAACAACCAATGAATCTGATTTTGAAAGAGTTTTTCTAATTATTTTTTCAATCTCAGAGTATTGTTTTTTTTCAGCAAATACTACTTCAGGGATTCCTCTTCTGTTTTTTCTTCCAATGTCGATTCTAGCAAAGTTTTCAATTTTTTCAATTGAATGTAATGCCAAGAGTTTTTTTGCCTCAGGTACATTGACTTTACCTGATTTCAAAGATTCTAAAATCTCATTTAATTCCATATGGAATTTAATTTTGATTTAGATAAAAATCTAATTTAGATGTCTATTCCTGAGATGGCGCTTTTTACACTATCTACTGCTTTATTGAAAACAGTTTTCTCTTCATCATTCAATTCAAGCTCAATGATTTTCTCAACACCATTCTTTCCAATTACTGCAGGAACTCCTATGGTTACATCAGAATGACCATATTCTCCATCTAGATACGTGGCTACTGGAATGACTTGTTTTCTATCTCTAACTACAGATTCGATGATTGCAGAAATTGCGTTTCCTGGAGCATGTACTGTTGCCCCTTTAAGTTCAATAACTTTGGCTGCAACTTGTTTTGTATTTACAACTAATTCATCTAGTTTTTCTTTTGGGAGCAAAGAAGTTAATGGAATTCCAGAAACAGAAGAAAATCTTGGCAACGGTAACATGTTTTCACCATGTTCCCCAATGACTAGGGCTCTAATAGAATCTCTTGAGTGACCAGTAGCTTCGTGAATGAATTGTCGGAATCTAGATAGATCAAGCATTCCGCCCATTCCGAAAACTCGACTTCTGTCAAAGCCTGAGACCTTGTATGTTATGTATGCCATAGGATCAAGTGGATTTGTAACTGGAATTATCATGGAATCATTGGCATATTTTTTTATGTTTTCAACTACGCTTTTCACAATTCCTGCATTAATTTTTAACAAATCCATTCTAGTCATACCTGGTTTTCTACCAGAACCTGCAACTACTACTACAATGTTAGAGCCTTTCATCTCTGAATAGTCATTTGAGCCTCTAACCTCTACATCAATTCCTTGCTCTGATAACATATGATTGATATCCATTGCCTCACCCTGTGGCAATCCTTGTGCAATATCTAAAAGCAAAATTTGATCATCAAGTTTCTTTAATGCTGAGAAAAGTGCTGCATCTCCGCCAACTTTTCCTGAACCGATGATAGTAATCATGTTGTGGCATCTGAATATTACGTAATTAAATCTAATGTCGAGTCCATCTCAGATACAATTTATATGCATTTTTGATATTTTTCATTTTATGGTTATGATTATTGATTCTCATATTGCAGGAATTTCTGGGGATATGTTTCTCAGCTCTTTAGTAGATATTGGTGCTGATAAAAACAAAATCATCCAAGGAATCAAAACAGCCGCTGATTTTTTTCCAGATTCTAAAATCATAAAACTTGATTTTGAAAAAACCAAGAAAAAAGGTTTGGAAGCAACAAGACTTGTTTTAGAAATCCAAGAAGATATCCACGAAAGAAAAGGAATTGAAATTCAAAAATGTATTGAAGAATCTGTAAATAAACTCAATTTATCCGATCATGCAAAAAAATTCTCAATTGGAAGCATTGAAACGCTAATCACCGCAGAATCTCACATTCATGGCGCACCACTAGATTCAGTACATTTTCATGAAGCAGCTAGCATTGATACTATAATTGACATTATAGGTAGTGCCATCGCATTAGATGATCTTGAATTATTTGGTCAAGAAATTGTTTCGACGCCGGTCGCAGTAGGCGGCGGTACTGTTAGCTTTTCACATGGTACCACAACAAATCCTGCAAGTGCAATATTGGAGATATTCAAAAACACCTCTATCATAATTAAAGGAGGGCAAGCAGTTGAAGAGCTTACCACTCCTACTGGAGCTAGCATGTTAGTTAATTTGATTTCTTCATGTCAAGAATTTTACCCATCCCTACAGGTGGACGGAATTGGATATGGTGCAGGGTGTAAGAATTTTGAAAATTTTTCCAATGTTTTAAAAATTGTTACAGGAAAAAAATCCACTGGATACATCCATGATTCTGTGCAAATTCTTGAAACAAATCTTGATGATGTTTCTGGAGAAGTGTTGGGAAATACAATAGAAAAAATCATGAATAGCGGAGCAAAAGATGTGACCGTAACATCAGCAATTACAAAAAAAGGCAGACCAACTCATTTAGTATCAGTCATTTGTGATTCTTCAAAAATGAATGATCTCTTAGAGTTACTCTTTTCAGAAACTGGAACACTTGGAATTAGAATTAGGACCTCAGACAGAGTTACTTTGACACGCACCATAAAATCTACTTCTATTGTTATAGAAAACAAAAATTTCATTGTTAATTACAAAACCTCTCCGAATCAGCCGTTAAATTTTAAAATTGAATCTGATGATATTCAAAAAATTTCTCATGAGATAAAAAAATCCTTTAGATATACCGAGGACTTGCTTAGAACTGAAATTAAAAAAACCTTGGAGCAAAAATGAACAAATTAGATTCTCTTTGTAATTGGTTTTCAGATAAAAAAAGTGTAATTGTTGCAGTGTCTGGTGGCGTAGATAGTGCTCTGGTAGCATATGCAGCATATGCCCAATTGGGTAATTCCGCTATTGCAGTAACCGCTGATTATAAGACATTATCTAATGACGAACTAGACTCATCAAAAAAGATCTGCAAAGAAATTGGAATTAATCAAATAATCATAAACTACAGTGAATTAGAAAATGAAGATTTTGTGCGTAATGATAAGAATCGTTGTTTTTACTGTAGGACAGAACTATCTCATTATCTAATCAATATTGCAAAAGAAAACCAAATTGAAACTATAGTTGATGGTACAAATCTTGATGATTTAGGAGACTATCGTCCTGGGTTAGTCGCATTACAAGAAAACAACATCTTACATCCATTAGTGGAATGCAATTTCACAAAAAACGAAGTCAGGGACATCTCAAAAGACATTGGACTGTCAATTCATAATAGACCTTCAAACTCGTGTCTTGCTTCAAGAGTACCTTGGGGACAACGTGTCACTGCAGAAAAACTTACGCGAATTGAGATGGGTGAAACTTTTGTCAAACAAATTGTTGGCGCAAAACAGGTACGCGTTCGTGATCTTGATGGTTCTGCAAAAATTGAAGTAGGTGTTGATGAACTGTATCTTCTCAATGATCCATCAAAAATTAATGAAATTAACATGAAATTGAAATTTCTTGGGTTTTCTTCTGTTCAAATAGATCCTGATGGATATTCACCCGGAAAACTAAATGTGATTGTAGATTGATTTACCTAGATAATGCAGCATCTACACAAATTCATGAAGAAGTTTTAGATGCAATGCTCCCATTTCTCAAGGAACAATATGGCAATCCTTCATCAATCCATAGGTTTGGAAGACTAACTGAAAAGGCAATCAACAAAGCTCGAAAGGAAATATCAGCCCTGATTAATGCTTCTCCTGATGAAATTTTAATTACTTCTGGTGGAACTGAATCAAATAATACTGCAATTTGTGGGATAGCAAACCTGAATGATGGAAATCATATCATTACTTCTTCTATAGAACATGAGGCAATTTTGGAACCTTGTAAAAAATTAGAAAAACAAGGATTTGATGTGACCTACCTTTCGGTAAACAACAAAGGACAGATTAATCCTGATGAATTAGCCAGTGAGATTTCTGATAAAACATGTCTTGTTACAGTAATGTTTGCCAATAACGAAGTTGGTACGACTCAACCAATATCGGATATTGCAAAAATCTGTAAAAATCATAATGTACCATTTCATTCTGATGCAGTTCAGGCTGTAGGAAAAATTCCAATTGATGTCAAAAATCTAGGGATAGATCTACTCTCAATATCTTCTCATAAAATTAATGGTCCAAAAGGAATTGGCGCCTTATTCATACGAAATGGTATCAATATTGATCCATTAATTCTGGGCGGGGGACAAGAACACGGCTTAAGATCTGGAACAGAAAATGTTTCAGGAATTGTAGGCTTTGGAAAGGCATGTTCCCTAGCTTATCAAAACCTTAATGCAAATATCTCCCACATGAAAAACTTGCGAGATTACATGGTATCCAAAATCACAAATGAAATCTCTCATACCACATACAATGGACATGAAACGCTTAGAACCCCAAACAATGCCCACTTTACATTTCTTGGAGTAAATGGTGAGGATCTCATCATAAAATTAGATGAGAATGGAATTGCGGCATCTACTGGATCTGCATGTTCTGTAAAGACACAAAAGGCATCTCATGTTTTACAATCAATGGGTTTTTCTCATGAGAAAATTACTGGTTCATTACGACTAACTGTAGGGATTTTCAACACAAAAGAAGAGATTGATTCTACAGTTGATATCCTCAAAAAAGTAGTTTCTGAATTACGTTCTGTATCTCCTTTCAAAGAAAAATATGGATTCTAGATTAAATTCTCATTCTGAGTGGATTTTTTGACGTCGCTGCAATTATTGAGATAATTGCTACTGCCAAAATCAAGGCTGCAATTGCGCCAAATTCTGGTACTACACAAGTACCGATTATTTCAATATCTGAATCACCTTCTTCAAAATTTATAGTAATAGTTCTTGATGCAGAGTTTGTATCTTTTTCTGAATATGTCACTTCTACACCGTCAATTAGAATTATGAAAACATCATCACTACCATTACACATGTTGACTTTTGCATCTATTGATTCCCTAGGGAGCTTTAAGGTTATTGCTCCATCTGCTGTTGAATCAATAACTGTGATTAACGCATAGATGTCTGGATCAATTAACATATTTTTGACAGTACCTCCTTTGATTGAATACTCTACATCAAAGGTTCCTGATGTACCGGCATCAACTTCGAACCTATCTGTTGTCTCAACCATTGCCTGCTTTGTTGCAAATTCAAATGTTGCCTCTGCAACTACTCCCTGACCATATGATGCTCTAACTGTATATTCTCCATTATTTTTCCAAAGGGGACCTTGTGCTAAGATAGTCTTTGTAAACGTACCATCATTTGCTACGTTAAGCTGTGCAACTTCTACTAGGTTTCCTTGATGGAATAACTGAAGTGTAACCGGTGTCTCTCCAATTACCGTTGTAACGGTTCCTGAAATTACAATGGTTTCTCCTTCTGTGTATATACTCTTTGAAGAACTAACAGATAGTAGTGATTGTGATTGTGCAAATACAGGAATTACACTAAACGCAAAAACTCCAATTATTATTACCACCAGAAGATTTCGCACAAGCAACTTGTAGTGCAATTCTATATTTCCTTTACTATTATGAAATTAGCTAGAATAAATGAAAAAATGAAAAAAGTGTAGTTGTTAGTATTTTGGCATAATACTAAGTCTTGATCTTGCAGATACTGCAATTATTGAGATAATTGCTACTGCCAAAATCAAGGCTGCAATTGCGCCAAATTCTGGAATTACTTTTGCACCAAAGATTTCTATCTTCTCAGCCCCTCCAAGGAACATTATGGTGATTTCGTTACCGTTGATAGTAACATCATCCCATTGTTCGCCATCAACTAAAATGGTGTGAACGCCACTGATGATTTCTTGTGATGGAGTCAAAGTCAATGTACCGTCATTAACAGATTCAATCATTATTACTAATGATTTGCTTGCTGTATTGATGCTTGCACTTGTTACTGAGCCAGTAGATATTGTAAATGGAATGCAACTTCCACTTGCATTAAGTTCTGATGCAGAACATACTTTTGGTTTATCTGTAGATTTGCCGACTCCGCCTGTTAGTTCAACAAGTACTCTATTGTTGATATCTTGTGAACCATATTGAGCTCTGATAACATAAGTTCCGTCATATTTCCACAGGCTTCCTGCAGTGTTTAATGCAGTCTTGAATGTTCTATCTTGATTTACATCAATTTGTTGGACAGTGACAATATTGTTTGATGGGCTTACCACAGTTATTGTAACTGGGACTCCTGTTTTGTAATATGCAACTGTGCCGCTAACATTGATTGTAGTGTCATGACCATAAGTTTTCTTGTCAGTCTTGACCGTTATAGGAATCTCATTGTCTGCTGAAGCCATGGCTTTCTGACGATTATCAGCACCGTCACAATCTGGACAGGCTTCTTCAGAATAAGCGCCAAAGGCTGCTGGTGCAACTGATAAAGTTCCTACTGTGGCCAATATGGCTAGTAGTGCGTACGTGGTACGAGTATTCATCTTGTTTGCGAATTAACAACGTCTCTATTTATGTATATTTAAAAAACCTAGTTGGCGATCTAGTATTTTGGCATAATACTAAGTCTTGATCTTGCAGATACTGCAATTATTGAGATAATTGCTACTGCCAAAATCAAGGCTGCAATTGCGCCAAATTCTGGAATTACTCTTCCGTCGATAATTTCAACTTCTACAGTGCTCTTGAATTGACCGCCTTCTCCTTGTTGAGCAGTAATCTTGTAAAATCCATCTTGTTTCCATAGTGGACCACCAGTTGTGATCTTTTTCTCAAAGTTACCATTGATGTCTGGTAAAATCTGAGCAATTGAAACTACGTTTCCATTTGGTGCCTTTACTGTGAGTGTAATATCATTAAATGATGTTGTATGTCCATTTGCTGTAATAGTTGTAGAACCTTCAATTGCATCTGCAAAGAGCGTCAATCCTCTCTCTGGTTCTAATGCTGCTACCCTTCCATCCTCAAGAGAAGAGATGAATGCATATGGTGTTATGACTTTGCCGCCTTTAACTTCTACTTCTAAAGCGACTTTGAAAATTCCACCTGTTCCTTGTTGAGCAGTAATCTTGTAAAATCCATCTTGGCTCCAAAGTAAACCACCAGTGTTTATTTTAGCTGCATAAGTTCCATCTGCAGTTGGAGTTATCTGAGCAATTGAAACCACATTTCTGTTTGGTGCTGTTACTGTAATTGTGATATCTGAGGTTCTTGTTGTTTCTCCGCTGATATCAATTTGGGATGGTCTACCTTCTGCAGAAGCAGTTAATGAGATTCCTCCGGCAGCACTTGCAAAGCTAAATGATGAAACGGAGATAATTGAAACTGTAAGTAAAACTACTAAAACTGCCTTTTGATGGTTTTTCCCGAAATTCAATTTACAAGATTCCATACGATTGTCTATATTTATGTATATATGCAAAGATCCATTTTACATATCCCAAGGTCTGTTTTTGAACTTTTTTCATTTTTTGATCCTTTTGGATCTTTGAATCTTTTTAGATATTGGTAATCTGTGGACTTGGAAAAACTGTATTATCTATTTACGAACTCTTATGTCTTGGATTTCATAAACAGATCCAACTGGGATACTCTAGAGCTGGTTTTGTGTATTTAAAAAATGAAAAAAAGTAAAAGATCTAGTATTTTGGCATAATACTAAGTCTTGATCTTGCAGATACTGCAATTATTGAGATAATTGCTACTGCCAAAATCAAGGCTGCAATTGCGCCAAATTCTGGAATTACACAGGTACCGATTATTTCGATTACTTCAGATCCTTCTAGGAATGAGATAGTCAAAGTCCTCATGTCTGAAGTTAACACTTCATCAAAGTCCTCTTCTTGACCATCAATCAATACGAAGAAATCGTCATCTTCACCACTACAGCCACCTAGTTTTGCATCTATTACTGCTCTGGGTAAGTTAATGGTTAATTGACCATCGCCAGTTGTAGATATCTCTAAGATTAGAGACTTTGATTCCTCATCTGGTGTGATGCTAAGTAAGCTTCCACCAGTAATAGAGTATCCAATTGCAAATTCTCCAACTTGTATTGTAGGTCCTGTTGGTTTTGTGCCTGGTTGTCCTGTTGATCCACCGAATTCAAAGGTAGCTTCAGCAGTTCTAGATTCAGTACCGTAGAGAACCTTTACAGTGTATGTTCCTTTTGACTTCCAAAGAGCTCCACCAGCAGTTAACTCAGTACCAAATTTTTTGTCGGTACCGACGTCAAGTTGTTTTACAGTAACCAAGTTACCATTTGCTGATATGACTTGTAGGGTCACAGGAAATCCTGAGAGAAGTTCTTTGACTTCTCCAGATATTATTACAGTGTCTCCATCAGAATATGAAGGAAGATCTGTACTAACACGGATTGGTTCTACGATCTGTCCAAAAGCTGGTGTTAGTCCGATACTTGCAACTAAAATTGCAGATAAAGCTAACACCGAAAGACGAGTACTCATCGAATAATCGCTTCAACCTATACTATTTAAGGTTAAGAAAAATATTCTTGACTAAAAAGAAAAAACACGGAATTTTTTTCTGGTTTTCAGATTAGATATATATTAACCTCTCGGTGAGTTTTTGACAGTTTGTCAGTGTTCTTATTATCTACAGCTAATGTTCTTGATGAGGTCGCTTAAAATGGCATCTAAGAAAATCCCAATTTTAGTTCCAGATCACGTTTATGTTCCAAAACACGAAATCATGACAAAAAAGGAAGCAGAAGAAGTATTGCAAAAATTCAACTGCCAACCAACAGAACTCCCACTTATCTTTGTAAATGATCCTGCGATTATGGGACTTGGTGTAAAACCAGGTGATATGATTAAGATTACCAGAAAAAGTAGCACTGCTGGCGACAGCCTATACTATCGATACGTGGTGGAAGTCTAAATGGCAGATCCATCAAACAAACGTTGGCCTATCATTCAGGATATTCTAAAAAGAGAAGGAATTGCAAGACAGCACTTAAACTCATTTGATGAATTTTTAGAAAGAGGACTACAAAGCATAATCAACGAAGTTGGACAAATTGAAATTGAGAATGCAGAATATCCATACAAGATTCAGCTTGGAAAAGTAAAACTTCAACAACCAAGAATGATGGAACTTGATGGTTCTATTACTCACATCACACCAGCAGAAGGAAGACTACGAAATGTATCATACTCTGCACCAGTTATGATGGAAGCAAGTGTTGTAGAAGATGGGAAAATCTTAGAATCAAGATTTGTTCACATTGGCGATATTCCAGTGATGGTGAAATCAAATGCCTGCATATTACATAATTTCTCAACTCAGAAATTAATTGAACATGGTGAGGATCCAAACGATCCTGGTGGATACTTTATCATTAACGGTTCTGAGCGAGTTATTGTAGGACTAGAAGATCTATCTTACAACAAAATTATTGTAGATAGAGAAACAGTTGGTGGTAACGTTGTATTCAAAGCTAAAGTATATTCTTCAATTGTTGGCTATCGTGCAAAATTAGAACTAGTAATGAAGAATGATGGCTTAATCGTTGCTAGAATTCCAGGTTCTCCTGTTGATATTCCAGTAGTTACTTTGATGAGAGCACTGGCATTAGAATCAGACAGAGAGATTGCAGCATCTGTTTCTTTAGTTGATGAAATTCAAGATGAATTAGAAGCATCATTTGAAAAGTCTGGAGATGTTCCAACATCAAAAGATGCTATCATCTACATCAGTAAAAGAATCGCACCTGGTATGTTAGAAGAATTCCAAATCAAACGTGCAGAGACACTGCTTGATTGGGGACTATTACCTCACTTGGGAAAACATCCTGAAAACAGAAAGGAAAAAGCACAATTCCTCGGTGAAGCAGCATGTAAATTATTAGAATTAAAACTTGGATGGATATATGCAGATGATAAGGATCACTATGGTAACAAAGTAATCAAATTCGCAGGTCAGATGTTAGCTGACCTATTTAGAACTGCATTTAGAAACTTGGTCCGAGATATGAAATACCAATTAGAGAGATCAGGTCAGAAGAGAGGAATTAATGCAGTTGCTGCAGCAATTAGACCTGGAATTGTTACTGACAAACTAAACAATGCAATTGCTACTGGAAACTGGGGACGTGGACGAGTTGGTGTAACTCAATTACTTGATAGAACAAACTATCTCTCAACAATTAGTCATCTGAGAAGAATTCAATCTCCATTGAGTAGAACTCAACCAAACTTTGAAGCAAGAGACTTGCATGCAACGCACTTTGGAAGAATCTGTCCAAGTGAAACCCCAGAAGGTTCAAACTGTGGTCTTGTAAAGAACTTGGCATTATCTGCAATTATTTCAGTAAACTCTTCATCTGAAGAAATTGTTGAAAAATTATACGATCTTGGAACAAACCACTTTTCTGATGCAAAAGAAGATCTCAAAAAAGATGGCGCTAGAATATTTGTTGATGGACGACTAATTGGATATTACAAAGATGGAGAACAACTAGCAGAGTCATTACGTGAACTCAGAAGGAGCTCAAAGATTCACCCACATGTAGGAATATCTTTCCACAAACCAGAGATTGAAGGTGCAACAAGAAGACTATACGTAAACTGCAATGCTGGCAGAGTCTTAAGACCATTAATTATCATAAAAGATGGAAAATCATTACTTACTCAGGACTTACTAGATAAGATTTCAAAGAAATTACTTTCTTGGAATGATCTAATCCGAATGGGAGTAATTGAACTAATAGATGCAAATGAAGAAGAAAACTGCTTTGTCACCTTAGATGAAAAGGACACAAAGAAACACACTCATCTTGAAATCTTCCCATCTGCAATTTTGGGTGCAGGCGCATCAATCATTCCTTATCCAGAGCATAACCAGTCTCCAAGAAATACATACGAATCAGCAATGGCAAAACAAAGCCTTGGATTTTCTACACCAATGATGAATACCAGTACTTATGTTAGACAACATTTCATGCTTTATCCTCAAACACCAATTGTTACTACAAAAGCAATGGGATTATTAGGATTAGAGGATAGACCAGCAGGTCAAAACTGTGTTGTTGCAGTTTTACCATTTGATGGATACAATATTGAGGATGCCATAGTTCTCAGCAAGGCATCTGTTGATAGAGGACTTGCTCGTACATTCTTTTACAGAATTTATGATGCAGAAGCTAAACAATACCCAGGTGGTATGCGAGACAACTTTGAGATTCCAAATGCTGAGGATAACATTAGAGGTTACAAAGGTGAAAAAGCATATCGTCTATTAGAAGACGATGGTGTTGTAGCAACAGAATCTCCAGTACTTGGTGGTGATATCTTGATTGGTAAAACCAGTCCTCCAAGATTCATGGAAGAGTATAGAGAGTTTGAATCAACTGGTCCATACAGAAGGGACACATCAATCGGTGTAAGACCATCAGAAACCGGAGTAGTTGACACAGTTGTCATGACACAATCAAACGAAGGTGGAAAGATGTACAAGATTAGAGTTAGAGATATGAGAATTCCAGAGATTGGAGACAAGTTTGCATCAAGACATGGACAAAAAGGTGTACTTGGAATTTTAGCAAAATCTGAAGACCTACCATATACTAAGGAAGGAATCTCTCCAGATGTTTTGATTAACCCACATGCATTCCCATCTAGAATGACAGTTGGAATGTTTATGGAATCAGTTACAGGAAAGGCAGCAGCTCTTCGAGGCAAGAAATTTGATGGCTCTGCATTTGTTGGAGAAAAGATGGATGAAGTAAAAGAAGTAATGGAAAATTCCGGCTTTGAATATTCTGGTAAAGAGATAATGTATGATGGAAGAACTGGAAAATCATTTCCAGTAGAAGTCTTCATCGGAGTAGTATACTATCAAAAATTACACCACATGGTGTCTGATAAGATACATGCAAGAGCAAGAGGACAAGTTCAGATGCTTACAAAACAACCAACCGAAGGACGTGCCAGAGGTGGTGGATTGAGATTCGGAGAGATGGAACGAGATTGTCTAATTGCATATGGAGCATCAATGATTCTCAAAGATAGATTACTTGATGAATCTGACAAATCAGATATCTTTGTCTGTGAAAGATGTGGTCTAGTTGCATATCATGATGTTAAACAAAGAAAGTATGTATGCAGAGTTTGTGGTGACAAGGCAAAAGTCTCATCAGTATCTGTTGCATATGCATTCAAATTATTACTACAAGAGATGCAAAGTCTTAACGTTGCACCAAGACTTTTGATAAAGGAGCGAGTATAATGTCGATTCAAACTGTAAAATCTATTGACGCCATACGATTCTCTGTTTGGTCTCCAAATGAAATCAGAAAGTACTCTGTTGCAGAAATCACTGCACCTGAGACATATGATGAGGATGGAATGCCTGTACAAGGTGGATTAATGGATGGTCGATTAGGAACCCTAGAGCCAGGACAAAAATGTCTTACTTGTGGAAACACTGCAGCAAGATGTCCAGGTCACTTTGGGCACATTGAGTTAGCTGAACCAGTTCTTCACATTGCATTCATTGATAATATCTACAAATTGCTTCTTGCAACTTGTCGTTCTTGCTCTAGACTAAAACTCACCCAGGAGGATCTTGATGAGTTTAGAAAAATTAAACAAAAAGAGGCAGCTTATACTGTAATTTCTCAAAAGAGAATTCCAGAACAAATTCTTGACAAAGCAAAAAAAGCAAAAGAATGTCCACATTGTGGTAAGACTCAGTACGAGTTAATCTTTACAAAACCAACCATATTCATAGAAAAAACTGAGATTGGTGAGCATCGTCTATTACCAATTACTATTCGAGAAAGATTCTCACAAATTCTTGATGAAGACTTGCTTTTACTATCATATGATCCTGCAACAGCAAGACCTGAATGGTTTATCCTTCAAGCATTGCCTGTTCCTCCAGTTACTGTAAGACCATCAATCATTTTAGAAACTGGAATTCGCTCAGAAGATGATCTTACACACAAGATGGTAGATATCATCAGAGTTAATCAAAGACTAAAGGAGAGCAAGGAAGCAGGAACTCCGCCATTAATCGTTCAAGATTTAGTTGACCTATTACAATATCATACCACTACATACTTTGATAACGAAGTATCTGGAATTCCACAAGCACACCATCGTTCTGGAAGACCACTCAAAACACTAACTCAAAGACTAAAAGGAAAGGAGGGACGATTCAGAGGTTCACTTTCAGGTAAGAGAGTTGACTTTTCTAGCAGAACTGTAATTTCACCAGATCCTAATCTAGACCTCTCAGAAGTTGGTGTTCCAGAATCTGTTGCAATGAAGCTTACAATTCCAGAAATTGTTACTGAATGGAACATTGAGCGAATGAGAAAACTTGTAATCAATGGACCAAACATCTTTCCTGGAGTCAACTATATCGTTAGACCAGATGGTGTAAAAATCAGATTAGACTTTGTTGAAGACAGAACAACAATTGCTGAAACTATTGAGATTGGATATCTAATTGAGCGACACCTACTTGATGGTGATATTGTCATGTTTAACCGACAACCATCACTTCACCAAATGTCAATCATGGCACACTATGTCAAAGTATTGCCTGGAAAAACATTCAGATTACATCCATCAGTATGTCCACCATACAACGCAGACTTTGATGGAGATGAGATGAATCTTCATGTTCCACAAAGTGAGGAAGCAAGAGCAGAAGCAATTCTTCTTATGCGTGTTCAAGATCAATTAATCTCACCAAGATATGGTGGCCCAATCATTGGTGCACTCCGTGACTTTGTAACTGGTTCTTATTTGCTAACAAAAGATGATACCAGACTTTCAGTACAAGAATTTTCAAACCTTGCAATGCTTGCAGGATACAGTGATGAATTACCAAAACCCGCAGACAAAGGAAAGGATGGCCCATTATACACTGGAAAGCAATTATTCTCATTATTCCTTCCAAAAGACTTCAACTATGTCATGACTTCAAAGTGGTCAAAGGGAACAAAAGGAACACCAAAGGATGTTGTAATCAAAAACGGCGAATTAATCAGCGGTGTTATTGATAAATCATCAATTGGTGCAGAAGAACCAGAAAGTGTTTTGCATAGAATTGCAAAAGACTATGGTAACGAACCAGCAAAGAAATTCCTAAACTCTGTCTTAATTGTTGCAAAGCAGTTTATCACTCATTATGGTTTTAGCTATGGATATGGTGACCTTGAATTATCTGAAAAAGCAAGACAGGGAATCTTTGATGATATCCAGACAAGCTACACTGCAGTAAGCGACTTGATATCTGAAGCAAAGAAGGGAACACTAAAGCTAACTAGAGGTCTTTCAGCAGATGAAGCACTAGAGGCATACATTGTTAATGAATTATCCAAAGCAAGAGACAAGGCAGGCTCCATTGCTGATCAATCACTTGATGATAACAATGCAGCAAAGATTATGGCAATTACTGGCGCTAGAGGTTCTGCACTAAACGTAGGACAGATGGCAGGTGCATTAGGACAACAGTCAAGACGAGGTCAACGTCTTCTAAAGGGATACAACAACCGTGCATTACCTCACTTTAGAGAACATGACGATAATCCAGATGCACACGGATTTGTAAAATCAAACTATAGGGATGGATTGTCTGCACTAGAATTCTTCTTCCACGCAATGGCAGGAAGAGAGGGATTGGTAGACACTGCAGTTAGAACCCAACAAAGTGGTTACATGCAGAGAAGACTCATCAATGCACTGGAGCATATCAAGCTGGAATACGATGGAACAGTTAGAGACCCACACGGACACATTATCCAATTCCTTTATGGTGAAGATGGTATTGATGTGGCAAAGAGTGACCACGGTGAGGCATTTAATGTTCACAGATTAATTGATTCTCAAACAATTGTAGACTCTGGTAAAAAGGCTACAAAAGAAGAGATTACTGAGCTTACTAAAAAATACACAAAGACATTCAATCCAAGACTAAAGAGTATCGTCTCTGAAGCATTATTGGATTCAAAGCTCAGCAAAGAAGGAGTTGAGAAGATTTGCAAGAAAGGTCTTGACTTGTTTAACAAAGCAAAGGTAGAGCCAGGACAAGCAGTGGGAATCGTTACAGCACAATCAATTGGTGAGCCTGGTACTCAGATGACATTAAGGACATTCCACTTTGCAGGTATTAGAGAAAGAAACGTAACATTAGGTCTTCCAAGATTAATTGAGCTAGTTGACGCACGCAAAAAACCAGTTACTCCAACTATGGATATCTACCTAGATGAAGAATCAAAGAAATCCCGTGAGAAAGCAATTGATGTAGCAAGAAATGTACTTCAAACCAAAGTTTCATCACTAATTGCAAATACGGAAACAGATTATGCAACTGAAATAAAACTGAACCTTAGTGCAAATAGACTGCGTGAGAGAGGTTGCACCGTTGCTGACGTTGAAGAAGCATTATCTTCCAACAAGAAATTCAAGATTGAAACCCATGGTGAACTAGTAGTTCTAAAATTGGTTGAAGAATCCGATGCACCAACAGTAATTACAATTAGAAATAAAGTTCTCAATACAACAGTAAAGGGAGTTCCAGATATAGAGAGAGTTACCCTTGTTCAAAAAGATGATGAATGGGTTATTCAAACAACTGGTTCAAACATTGCCAAAGTCTTGGGAGTCCAAGGAATTGACAAGAAGAATGTTAGAACAAATAATGTCTTTGAGATTGCCGGAACTCTTGGAATTGAGGCAGCAAGAAACGCTTTGATTAATGAACTAAAAACAACTCTAGAAGATCAAGGATTGGAAGTTGACATTAGATATATCATGTTGGTATCTGATTTGATGTGTTCTAGAGGATACATGCAACAAATTGGTAGACACGGAATAGCTGGAACAAAAGACAGTGTTCTTGCAAGAGCTGCATTTGAGATTACAGTTCCAACAATTGCACACGCTGCACTTGGAGGAGAGGTTGAACAACTAAAGGGAGTTACAGAAAACGTCATCGTTGGAAGTAACATCCCAATTGGAAGTGGAACTGTAGACCTTTACATGCAAGTATCAAAGAAAGCACAAACTAGTGCATAGTGCACTCACCAAGTGTTAAATTCAATCAAGTAGAATAATTATTGAAATCATTTGTTAATTCTTTTTGCACTCTTGTCGTTTTTTGCATTTGCAGAAGAGACACCCGTTTATGACCAGCCTTTTTCTCCAATCTACTTTGATAAACCCGTTTACACCTGGACTGATAAAGTAAGGATTATGATTGTGGCTCCTAGCTGGAATGCACACAATGACGCAATAGACTCAATTGGTTCTGAGTCTAGTCATGCAATAAAGATCTCAACTCGTGATAAGTCACTTAAACCATACAAGTTTACTGAAACTGAATTAAACTCTGGAATATTTACTGGAGAGGTAATTCTTACGGGATTTTTACATGATGCCGATGGTGACGGTACATTTGATACACTGCCAAGGACTATGGGAAATGGTCCTAACAACGGATATCTTGAGGCTGACAGAGAAGGTGCAATTACAGTTTCATTTGAATTTGCAGACGGGGTTATCCTAACAGAGTCTGCTGGACTAAGCTGGAATCTTGGCGATATATCCTTTTTACAAAAACAATACATGACAAATGATCAGGCAGTAATACGCATTATTGATGCAGACATGAATCTAAATCCAGAAGGAGTTGATCAAATACCTGTTAGAGTTTCATCAAGCTCTGATGTTGCAGGAATTACTGTAGAAGCAATAGAATCATCACAGGATTCTGGTTTATTTCAAGCAACGATTTTTTTTACACAAACTGATACTTCCAGCGGAAACAGACTTTATGCAAAACCTGGCAACACACTAATTGCAAAATATGAGGATAACACACTACCAATCCCACATTCAAAATCTGACAGCTTGGAAATTACAGCAACTGCTGTGCTTGAATCAAACATTCCGCCACTAGATCGTATTACTAGTGATTCAATGGAAATAGTTTCAGTCACTGGCAACAAACTCACAGATCTTTTTGTTGACGACCAACTTCAAATTTTAGGAAATATCAAAAACGAGCAAGAATTTTCCCAAGACTTTGTTTTTGTGTATCAGATCAAAGACGAATCTGGCACCATTACTACACTATCTTGGATATCTGGCTCACTTGATTCCTATCAAAAATTATCAATGTCACAATCATGGAATCCTCTAACTTCTGGTACATACACAGTTGAGACTTTTGTTTGGAGTTCTTTAGGATCTCCCATTCCATTATCTGAACCAAGATCAGAAACATATTTTGTTTCAAAAAACTAGAATTTCTTCTACGTATAATTTCTACGTGAGCATTAAATAGAAAAATAAAAAAATTATTTTGTTGGGCACAAAAATTATACTTTTCCTAGCAATTGCCAGTTGCTTTATTGTACCTGCATTTGCGGATTCTGGCATTTTACTTGGTACTGATAAAGAGGAGTACTCTGTAGGTGATACCCTTACTATCACAGGGGAAGTTGAAGAAAAAAAGATGCCATCTCTGGCATTACGTGTTTATGATCCAGATGGAGCCATACTATCTGCAAACAATGTTGAGATTTTGGATGATAATTCCTTCTCAAAGACAATCTCCCTTGTAGCACCATTTTATGAAAAATCTGGAGAATATCAAATCAAGATTGACTATGGAAAGATTAAGACTTCAGAGACATTTTTGATATCAGGAGAATCAATACAAGAAACTACTGTAACTATTATTCCTGAAATAACAGAATTTTCTGCAGAAAAAAATGAGTACACAGATGGGGAATTTGTAACTATACGTGGTAAAGTGTCATCACAAGAAGAACCGACTGTTTTAATTGGAATATATGATCCATTTGGAATTCCAGGAGGATTTTATTTTGGTGTTCTTGATGCAAACAATGAATTTGAAATCTCTTTTCTAATTGTTGATAACGTTAACTTCAAAATAGAGGGAACGTATTCTGCAGTTGCTCATTATGCAGATTCTGAACAAACTGCATACTTTGATTATGTGATGTACCAAGAAGAACCGATTCAAACACCAATTGTTACTGAAGAAGAACTTGATGCACTAGAGGAATCATTTGATGCATTAGAAGATGAGATTAACGATGAGCTCAAAGAGCTTGAAGAGACATTAAGAGAACTTGAAAATGAATTAAAAGAGATTGAACCAACTACCGTAGCTACAAAACAAAATAACATAGTAAGTGATGTCAAACCAAAAAAAGAAACTGCTAATACTAAAGTAGTTTTAGAAGAGGAACCTCAAAAAAATCTTAGTGTTGAGGACATTGAGCTTGGTATTATGCTAAATGAAATGGCACTTAGATGCGATAAGAGTACGCTAATTGATGTGGTGTCATACTATGATGGGATGGGACCTGCGCTGTTTAGATTGTGTAAATACTCTGAGGCAATTTCATTTTTTGATCAGGACTTAAGTAAGAATCCAAAAAACTTAGCAGCAATAACAAACATTGGTGCAGCCTTGAATAAGCTTGGATTATTTCCACAAGCAATTCAACAGTTTGATTCTGCATTAGAGATTAATCCAAATTATATTCCTGCACTAAACAACAAGGCAAACTCCCTTTCTCAAATGGGAAATCATAATGAAGCACTTTCATTATACCTGCAGGTATTAGAAATCGATCCCAAATTTTCTACATCAAAAATCAATATGGACACTACTCAAAAAAATATCCCTGTGAAAAATCTAATTTTTCAAGAAAATGAACAAAAACCAACGCCAATAATCTCTAACCAGGAATCTCCCAAAGTCATCAAAACAATCCCACAAGAAAACGAATCTGATAACTTTTTTGAGAAGATTGGCCAGGTATTTGCCTCCATTGGAAGCATCTTTGGATTCTGATTCGAAATAGTTTTTCTTCTCAGATCATATCGTTGAGCTGCAATAAATCTATAAAGGTCTCATTCATCGATGGATTACAGGTAAAATACAATGGGTAAATTGTTAGAGAAAGCACTAAAAGATGCAATAAAAGAAGATCAGTGCACTTTTGGTTCCAAACAAGTAGTAAACACTATTAAAAATTCAAAACTTGTAGTTGTCTCTCAATCCCTTGAGAAAAATATTTCCGAGAAAATTTCAGAAGATGCAAAAAAAAGTAAAGTACCAACAATTCAATTCCAAGGTTCTTCAGTTGCATTAGGAAGACTTTGTGGATTGCAGTTTAGAGTTTCAACAGTCTCGTTTACATCACTTTCTGATGCAAACATAACATCAATTATCAAAGAAGCCGAAACTGAATGATGCGAATAAAAACCTTACCAACTTTCAGAGCAATTGAAAGTTTAAATGACACACAAATCGTTCGAGAACAAAAGGAGAATTATGACACAATCAATTAAACTGACAACTGATCAAATGCGATTAATGTCGCTATTTCAAAACGTAACTGGTGCTACTGCACGAGATTGTGTCGAAGATGAAAAACAAAATCGAGTTATCTTCGTTGTGAATAATGGTAAAATGGGCCTTGCAATTGGTAAAGGCGGTTCTCACATCAAATCCCTTCAAAACATTGTCAAAAGAAACGTCGAACTAGTCGAATATGACGATGATCCTGCTAACTTTTTAAAAAATATGTTAAATTCTAAACTGGTTTCTGAAGTAAAAATAAATAAGCGATCTGATGGTTCAACTCAGGCAATAGTTATGGTTGATCCAAGAAAGAAAGGAATTGTAGTAGGACGTGAAGGTCGAAATGCTGAAAAAGCAAGGCTACTTGCAAAACGATATTTTGACATTTCTAGTGTACTGATTAACAGTCCTGAAAGAGCTACATTGGAGTTGTAAGTAATGGCAAAGTCTCCTCTTGGTCTATTTGCAGGTCGTGTGTTGAAAGCAAAACGTAAACGACAACGATGGGCAATCTCTACATACAAGAGAAGAAAACTTGGTTTAGATAAAAAAGCAAACCCATTGGGTGGTGCACCTCAAGCAAGAGGAATTGTTTTAGAAAAAGTTGGTGTTGAAGCAAAACAACCAAACTCTGCAGTTAGAAAATGTGTTAGAGTACAATTAATCAAAAATGGAAAATCTGTTACTGCATTTTTACCACGAGACGGTGCAATGAACTTTATTGATGAACACGATGAAGTTCATGTAGAAGGTATGGGTGCTACACAAGGTGGTGCAATGGGAGATATTCCTGGTGTTCGTTACAAAGTATTCAAAGTAAATGGAACCTCATTACATGAACTAGTAATTGGAAAGAAGGAGAAGCCAAGGAGATAGGAATGCCTGAAACTCAAAACTTGATGTTATTTAGAAAATGGGACCTTGATGGAATTGAAATTAAAGATCCTGGATTAAAGACTGCAATATCTCTACGAAAGATGATCACTCCATACACCTATGGTCGTTCTGCACTTAAGCGATTCAACAAAGCTGATGTTAACATTGTTGAAAGATTAGCAAACAAACTAATGCATTTTGGAAAAAAATATGCAAAGAACACTGGTCGAATGACTGGAAAGAAAGCTAGAATTCTCAACACCATTAAAGCTTCACTCGAAATTATCCATCTAAAGACTGGAAAGAATCCAATTGAGGTACTAGTTAGGGCAGTAGAACACTCTGCACCAAATGAAGATACTACAAGAATTGTTTATGGTGGTACTGTCTATCATGTATCAGTCGATGTTGCACCATTGCGACGAGTTGACCTTGCACTAAGATTTATCGCAGATGGTGTCAAGGAGGCAACATTTTCTAATCCTAAAGCAATTGAGGAATATCTTGCAGAGCACCTAATCTTAGCTTCAGAAAACGATCCCAATGCTCCTTCTGTAAAAAAGAAGAACGAATTAGAAAGAATCGCACAAGCATCAAGATAGAATTTTACCAGTAGCCCGAGGCAGATTCGAACTGCCGTCCCCGCGTATCCACTCCTGAGATCCAGAGCGCGGAATCCTTAACCTAAAATTATTTGGCCACTAGACTATCGGGCTACCAAGAAAGACGCTGTTTGGTTAGAATATAATTATTTGTAGTTACCTGATCTTTACTTCGTGAATCGCTGTTGCATAATCACATTCAGCTTTTAGTCTCATGTATGGGATCAATCTAAAATGAATGCAGTACAATGAATTCTCTTTGTAGATAATTCCTTTTTGTAAAAGTGACACAAGACCCCTTGATGTCTTTGAGATATCGATATTGTTTTTCTTGCATATTTCGTCTCTTTTCTTTTGGTACTGATCAAGTGTAAAGACGACATCGTTTATTTCTAAAATTAATGGCCAAACGATTTCTTTCCAAACAAATCGTCTGTTCTGCGTTGCTGATGCATACTTGCCTTTATCACTCAACATTAATAACATCTCCAAATCCGATTATAAGTTATCGTTGTCCCTAAAAGAAATTGAAGAATCACTTACTCTTTTGGAGAAAAACTGGGATGTTGATGAAACAATTCATAATTTTATCTTAGGAAAAATTCCAAAAGTGACGGAAAAAGCTGTTAAAGTAAAAGATGTCGTCTTTCATATTCCATATTTAGTTGAACAAGAAAAATTTGTTTTATGGAAATGTTTTTGGCCTGATTGTCATAATTGCTGTGACAGACAAGGAAGATTGCCACTAACATCTGATGATCTAATCACAATTGGTGCAGGACTCAAGTATCAAAAAGTTTCTGATTTTATCAAAAACGAAACCGTTACTGCAACATGGGAGGAGCCAAGTCCTGGTGGCACTACAGTAATGACTAACATCAATCTGAAAAGAAAAAAAGATGAGACAGAAGCAGATGATGGTACACATATCTCATGCAGATTCTTAGATGAAAAAGGAGGATGCAGTATGCATCCAGACCGGCCCGGAGTTTGCTATCTTTATCCGTTTTCTACCTGGCTTGAAAACGAGCAGGGAAAGGCCAGAGTGCATGCAACATTTCAATTTACAGGTGACTGCCCAGGATTTTATCTTGCTGACTCCATTGATGAAATGAAAGAAATTCTAAAAGAATACTCTGAAACAATTTACGATTACAACATGAAATCAAATAGAACAGTACGTGAGAACTTTGGTTCTGTAAGCTTTGTCTAGAATCTGATCAGATTTTTTATAATATCTTGAATTACTGCTACCTCTAACTCTCGCTCTTTTATCGTCTGTTCATTCCACTTTCTCATAAATTCTGATTTTTGATCTAGTTTTTGCATCTCTATTATCTGATTTTTTAGCTCATACTTGTACTCTTGAAGTCTATCTAATGCCTTGTTGTGCCTTTCCTTTGCATCCATACTTACTATTTGTAAGATCTGGCAATTAAGAATTTCATGACATAAATTACTCTACGGTTTAGCGTATACTATGGCAGAAAAAATTACTGCAGATTCACTCAAACAAAACAAAAACTCGTATGTCATCATTGATGTCAGAGAAGCCGATGAGCTAGCTGGCGGTAAGATAGATGGTTCAATTCACATGCCACTAGGTCTGGCAATTAGAAATGCAAAGAAAAAGCAGATTGAAGATATGCGGGGTAAGAAGATTTGCACATACTGCGGTACTGGATACCGTGGAAACATTGCAGCAGATGAGCTTGTAAAAGAGGGTTTTGATGCTGTAACCCTAGAAGGTGGATATCCATCTTGGGGACAATCTTAGATTTTTCATGCTTTGGCTACCTTCATTAGGTCAGCCATCTTAATGTCCATTCCAAATCTCTTTTCATTCTTTTTCATGTAACGAAATATTGCCAAAAAGTCTGGAAGTGATTTTAGAATTGAAAAGTCCTTGTGAATTTTTGCTCTGACAAATTTGAATACTTTTGCATAAACCTTGTAGTGTTCCTCAACAGCTTTTTCATATGCCTTAAAGTCATTCATGTTATCTAAGAATAATTCTACACACTGCATTGAAGGAATGATTCCTTCTCCAAGTAGGGCATAAACCGTACCAATTGATTCTCCAACTCCAACAACCTTTCCAGAGTAGTATGGTTTGCATCTATCCGGCGTTGCCAGTCTAATCGGCCTGCCTTTTGTCTGTAGAACCTTTCCTCCATGCTTCTTTAGAAAATCATCGGTTGCTTTGATGTGATTCTTTCTATAATCGCCGGCTCCTATGTGTGCTAAATTCTTTCCTAGCGGAAAATACCAAAAGTATCCTGACATTCCAGGAAATGGCTCAATGTAAAAGTCATCGTATGGGACACCGTTTTCATATTCAACTTTGTATTCATAAGTTGGCAGGAAAAAATCCTCTTTTAGCTTTGGAAGATATACTCTGTGAAATCCAGTACAATCCACAATCATATCGTATTCTTTTTCCAACTCTTCTAAGGATGGTGATTTGCCATAGATAACATTGCAATCCTTGATAAAATCCTGGATAAGACCAAGCTTGTTGTATGTGCAAAGTCCGTGTAAACCAATATCAAACTTTACGTCATTGTTCATCTTTACATGCATGTTTTTGCCATCATGAATTAGGAAATCATCAAAATTTCGTCCAACCTTTTTACAAAAATCTTCTAAAACTGGTTTTATCGTTCCCCATGCACAGATTGAATCATGTCTTTCTTGAGGCATTCGCTCATAGCCAACGGCCTCATGTTCTGTGTTTTTGAGTCTGGCCAAAAGATACGAGCCAGCAACACCCATTCCCATAACTGCTATCTTCAATGATGAAATTTCTTATTCGGCCTAATAAATAGACTATTTCAGAAATCACCTAGTGGCATAGTGATAAATGCAAAGAGAACGTACTTGTTCCATGAGAATCCTCCTTGTATCTTTGATGGTACTATCTGCAGTATCTGTCGGAACAATTTATGCTGAGACATTAGATACAGAGATTCGTTTGTTCCAGTGGAGAAGCATTCAGGTAAATGCCGGATACGACATTGCATTTTCTGGAAACCTCAAAGATTCTTCTGGTAATCCAATACCGCATGCTGAAATCTTGATACGAGTTGATGGAGTCTGTCCTGATGATGGACTCATTGCAAGTGGAATTACCGATGCAAAGGGTCGGTACTTTATCATGACAGAAGCAATGCATTGGGATCCTGACGGTCTAGTACGTGCAAATGCGGTCTTTTTTGGTGATACAAAGTACTCACCATCTGAATCAAGGGATCAGCTAATCGTTGTCTTTCCATCAGCACATGGAAAATCATGTTACTAGTAGAATTTCTCAGTAAGCCATTATAAGCAAACAACACTCGTAGATTCATTGAGCAATATTTGTTCTAAAACGTCCTATCCGTAAAACATCAAGGGATGATGAAGAATGATCTCATTCAGAGTCTTTTGATTAAATTAATAATTGTGTAAAAGAAGCAGACTTTTTCTCTTTGTTTGGGCATGATTTTCCTTCGCCGTCCCCGTATCCGTCGCCACCATCAGGGGTGACAGAACCGGATTCGGCGTATGCATGCATTGGTGCAAGAGCAAACATTGCAGCAACGGCTACAATCACAAAAATCGCTAGTCTTGCATCCATGATACTATAACGTCAAAATAAGATTTAAGGTTTCTTTGGAATTTATTGGACATACGGCACTAGATTTCAAACCGGACAATTTTTTCTAGGTTCCGCTAACAATCATCGGTTCGTGGATTACTAACAAATTGAAATCTAGTATCGTGATTTTTTTACTGTAGCTACTTTTTTCTGGGAGAATACTGCCTTCTTTTTCTTTGCAGATGGCTCTATCTTGTCTTCTTTTACTGCCTTGCCACTTCTTCTTGCTGCCTTTTTTACCTTAATTCTCATCTTTTGGTTTTTTTGATTCTTTTTTATCTCCTCAGAGGATGCGTTTCTTGATACCATGGCTATACTATGTCATCACAACTAAAAAGCCTGACGTATAGAGCCTACAAATTTCATTGTATGCAAGTGATCTTAAAATAAATATGATAATTCATACCGTGAAATGTGCAATCAAAGTTTGTATTTTCTTTAATGCTTTTTGGAATCTTTATGATGGCAAGCCCATTTCCTATGGTTTCTGGATATGGTGGTGATGTTGACCCTTATGATAATTCATTATCTTGCAGAGATGGCTTTACGGTAGTAATTCGTGCAAACAATCCTGATCCAATATGCTTACAGATTCCAACAGCGGAGAAATGGGTAAAAAATGGTCTTGCATCATATCCTGATTCAGTACTGCCTGAATCTTCACCTGAAGTATCAGAACCAGAACCTGTTCCAGAAGAGATTACACAGGAAACTGCTCCATTGGAAGTTGAAAAAGAAGAAGCACTTGAACTACTCTTTGTTCAGACTGCAAAGTCTGCTGAGCTAAAACCAATCTTTGGGGCACCATACACTCACAAGTTTTTCTTGTATGATGTGTCCCCTACAGTCATATACTTTTCAGATAGACCATATAGAATTTCTGGACTTTACAATCTAACTGACTTTATGCAGATTTGGTATTTGAGCCAAGACAGCTTTTCAATTGATCCACCTAATGTAGCAATAGAGACGTATGCAGGAGGTATTCCAACTACAATCATTGCAGAACTTTCTTCACCAATGTATAATCCTGACACTAAAACGATGGTGTACAATGCAAAGATATCATCTGATGGAAAAATTCCTGCTAAACTTGACTCTGTAGCATTATTCATTGATAACTGGTTTACAAAGACATGGCATCACATCAAGCATTCTGTCAGTCACGATTACCACAAGATTAAGCATGAAGTTGACAAGGTTACAAAAAAAGTCGTCCATGTTGCAAAGAAAGTTGAAAAAACATCTGAAAAAGTTGGCAAACAAGTCTATGAGCATGCAAAAGATCATCCACTAGAAACTGCAGAGAACCTTGCAGAAGATTATGCAAAATATCGTAAGGACCTAACAGAGGAAGCAGCACAGGATGCAAAGAATCTTGGCGAGCACTCTGCTGAGGACCTTGGTGAATTGACAAAGGACTCGATAGAAACTGCTGGTGAGGCAGGCCTTGATGAGATTGAAGGAAAGGGTGGTGCTGCTCAAAAAGAATGGGAGAAAGGCGGCAAGGAGCTAAACAAGGAAGCAGAAGATGACGCTGAAGACATTGGCAAAGAAGGATTAGATGATACTGAAAAGATTGGCAAACATGCGTTATCTGATGCATGTGACACTGCCTCTGATGCAGGCACCAGTTGCGGTGATGTAGAGTCTGACTATGAGGGAAAACATGAATCCTCATCAAAAGATACTAGTTCTACATCAAAATCTGAATCCAGTACTGCACTACCATCAACAAATGTACGTGAGGACTCTACCTCTGATAGTTTTGATCCTAAATTTACTCAACAACACAAGCAGTGGAGTGGAAACATTGATACTGGAATTGAAAAGGCAGCTAATCTAGCTTATCATACATTTCAAAAGCAAGAACAAAAGGGAATCAGTACAACTAGTTCTCTCAAATCACAACTAGATACCATGCAGACCCAACTAGAAGATCTTCTAACCCAAAAACAACAGTATCAAACAACTCTATCCCGAGACGCCCAAGATGTTACTGCAAAAAAAGATCTAGCTAGCATTGATGAAAAAATATCTGCACTAGAAGAATCAATCAAGGATTTGTCCTCTAAAAAAGACAAAGCAGAATCTGACTTGAAGAGTCTTCGAAAAGGATTGGAAAAAGTGGCAGAATTTAGCCTTGAGCACAGTCATGGCGGAGACGCTCAGTAATAAAAAAAAATTCGAACTGATAAAATAGAAGATGCTTTGATCAGGTAGATAATGTCTGATAGAGGTAGCTATCGAAAACCATTTCGACATAGATTTGGCCAAAAAAAATTCAAGCAGCCAGCACCTACAATGGAGGATAAGATCAAGAGCTTTGTAATTAGAAACTCTCGTAATGGATTCTTTACCAAAGTAAATACACTGTCATTCAAGTTTGAGATAACAAAGGATGAGGCATGGAGCCTAGCTGGAGGGTTATTAGCTGATAATGTTTTAGAGTGCACTCATGATGAACGTGGTGATGCAAAGCTTTGTGAGGCTGGAAAGCTAGATGAAGTACAGCAAAAGGAATATTCCAGAATGGGCGCAAAGAAGAATCAAAAGAAAAACCCAAAGAAAAACTAGAGATTAATTCCTCTGAAAACTAAACAAAACCATGAAACGATGTAAGTGGGCTGAATCAGAGCCAAATGTAACATATCATGATACAGAATGGGGTGTTCCAGTACATGATGACAGAAAACTCTTTGAAATACTGATTCTAGAGGGTGCACAAGCTGGATTATCATGGGTTACCATTCTAAAGAGAAGAGAGACATATCGTGCTGCATTTTGCAACTTCGATATATCTAAAATATCAAAATTTACTCAAAGGGATGTCAATCGCCTTCTAAAGGACAAAGGAATTATCCGAAATAAACTCAAAATAAATTCTGCAATAAACAACGCAAAAAGATTCCTAGAGGTGCAATCAGAATTTGGATCCTTTGATAGATACATCTGGGAATTTGTTGACTTTACTCCCATCAAAAACAAATTCCAAAATGCATCAGAGATTCCTGCATCGACTACTCTATCCGATAAAATCAGTAAAGATCTGAAAAAAAGAGGATTCAACTTTGTTGGAAGTACTATATGTTATGCATTTATGCAGGCAGTAGGAATTGTAAATGATCATACTACTGATTGTTTTAGGCATTAAATTCAATCAAGCTTAATTGGTCTTTGGTGCTTCTCTTTTAGAATTTCATTTATTCCCTTGATGATACTCTCAATTTTTGGATAGTCTGATTTTTTTTCTATCAAATCATTTTTAATTATTCCAAGATAATGTAACATTTTGTTAGTTGCCTTTTTTCTTTTGTTCTTTGATATCATAGAACTATCTAGTGATTTCAAATTTGCAGAAATGTCGCACAATTTTATCAACTTTGCCTCAAATGGAGCTCCCTGAAGCTGCTTTACATATTGTATTTCAATCTCTTTTTTTGGTAAATTCTTGTCTTTTGATAATGTTGATACCAACACTGCAACACGTTGTCCAAATCTTTCATAGACATCATCAAATGTTGTCTCTGTTGATTCCATGGAATCATGAAGCCAGGCAGCACATAGAACATCATCATCAGTGACTCCGAGGCTCTTTAGTCTACTAACTACCGCCTCTAGATGGATAATATCTGGAGTTATGCCGTCTGCCCTGGTCTTTCCTTTGTGTTTTTCTCTTGCGTATAGATAGGCAGTTTCAGATTTTGTCATGTTTCTGATGGTTCCCTTCCTCACTTAATCTATGCTGAAATACCAAATCTTTAAAAAATAAATTAAATACTTGGAGTTTGAAATTTTATCATGACAAAAAGTATTAGCTGTAAAGATGCAGGAAAGGATTGTTCTTGGTCCGCATCTGCACAAACAGAAGCTGAACTAATGGAAAAGGTAGCTGCACACGTAAAGACAGATCATAAAGAGATAGATCTTACACCTGAAAACATTGCTGGAATAAAGTCATTAATCAAAGAATCCTAATCAGTACTGTTCCTTACTTTTTATCTTGAAATTCTAGTTATTCTGGTGAAGAATTTGGATTGTGTTTTTTGCAATAGTAGCGCGTGACTGTTCCCTTTCCTTTCTCCTGAGAATAACTCCAAGATGCAGGTTCACCACAAACATAGCACACTACCATGGTACTCACCAAATGAGATCAAGTTTAACTTTTTTGTTGGATTCTCATCAATTGATATCGCTTATACTCGCACTAACAAGCGTGAAAAAACTTAACTGAGTTGAATTCATAAAATTCTGTTATGGGTTTGTTGGACAGATTAAGTCGTACATTTGATGAATATGGATACGACCTAGATGGTTATGACAAAAATGGTTATGACAAAAAAGGATACGACAAAAACGGGTATGACAGGGACGGATATGACAAAAATGGTTATGACAAAAAGGGGTTTAACAAAAAAGGGTTTGACAAAAAAGGATTTGACAAAAAAGGATACGACAAAAGAGGATACAAAGACGGATATGACGAAGATGGATTTGATTTCAAGGGTTACAATAAGTATGGATTTAACAGAAATGGTTATGACAAAAAAGGATATGATAAAGATGGATATGACATTCGGGGCTTTTCTATAGTTGGAATTCACATCGATACAAAAACTGCTTTCGATAAAGAGGGGTTTAACAAAAAAGGATACGACAAAAACGGGTTTAACAAAAATGGATATGACAAAAAAGGATACGACAAAAATGGGTTTAACAAAAATGGTTATGACAAAAAAGGCTTCGACAAAAACGGGTTTGACAAAAATGGATATGACAAAAACGGATATGACCTAAACGGGTATGATGAAAACGGATACGATAAAGACGGATACAACAAAGACGGATATGATCAAAATGGATACGACCGTAATGGGTATGACGAAGATGGATACGACAGTAACGGATATGATCAAAATGGATATGATCACCTAGGTTACGACAAAGAAGGATACAACCAAGAAGGATACAACAAATTCAATAAAAAGAAAGTCTAGTAAAATAATTCACCACAAGAAGGGTATCGGAAGAAAGACGAATTATAACGGGAATGCTTCTTGATTCGAATCATCAATATCTATTCTATCAGTATAGCTGGCTTGTATGGCCTTGCATGCCTTGCCTTTCCCTTTGGATCATAGATGTTATCATCAGCTTCTGAAAACACCTGCATCTCTACACCAAAGTCACTCTTAATCAACGCAGGCAATTCCTTTGACAAAAGATTCTCCTCATCAAAGTCTTTTGCTTCAAGCTTTGTCTTTCTAATTTCGGTGGGTTCCGATAAAATGTCCTTGATTGTCTTTTGCACAAAGTCTGGATTCTTTTTGATGTTTACAGTCTCTGGATTTGCAATTAATTCCTTCATGATTGCACCCATGTTTGTCTCACCATCCATCACTCTTTTCAAAATTGAATGATATGCAGTGACCTTAAATGGTTCTGCAGTGTATATTGTGATTTTTTTCGGTGACATCTTTGTTACCTTGAGGATGTTTGCAATATCATCAATGATTGACTTTAACAAGTTCTCAGATTGAATCGCAGTACTATCAAATGAGTCTACAGAAATTTCAGGCCAGCTAGATTGTGATGCCAAACCAGATTGTCCTAGTATCTCCCACATTTCTTCCGATACATGTGGTGCAAATGGCGATAGCATTGCTACACGAATCGAGTTTACTTCATGCAGTATTCCAGAATAATCCTCTCTCTTCTTTGCATTAACACGCTTGAGATACCACTGCAAATCCCCTTCAAATGAGAATAAAATATCATGTAGAGCCTCTCGCAGTCTCATCTTTTCAATCGATAGTGATACATCTGCAACCATTGATTGTGCTTTACTCTTAATCCAGGAATCCTCTGCCTCAAGATTGCTTGGTTGCCCGGGCTTTAGTTTTGTACACTCTTCCATTAATGCCTCTAGCTTGTGCTTTATTCCAGCAACTGATTCTAAATTAAAATCTGCATCCTGTAACAGCTCTGCTGAAATTATAATTGCAAGTCTAATTGGGTCTGCACCATAATCCTGAATTGCTTTTCGCAATGGAATGATGTTTCCCATTGATTTTGACATCTTTTTTCCATCCATCAATACAGAACCGTTTACTACAATCTCTTTTGGCCACTTTTCTTCTGGAAATATTGCAACATGATTAAGAACAAAGAATGTCAGGTGGTTTGGCACCAAGTCACGACCAGAATGTCGTGAATCAACTGGATAAAAGTATGAAAACTCGTCTTTAATCTTGTGAATTGTTTCAGCTGGAATCTTTGTTATCTCTGATGCTGCATCTGCGTTTCCTGCACCAAAGAAAATAAAATCAAAGAATTCTTTTGATAGGTTGTCTGGTTTTAGCTCTCCTGCATTGACATATTTTGCCAAGATATAGTACGCCATGTAAATTACAGAATCTGATAGACTCTCAACAATCCAGTCCTTATCCCACGGCAGCTTTGTACCCAATCCGTGTTGTCTTGCACATGCACGCTCTCGCAGCCACCCGATTACATAGTTAAACTCTCCACGAATCTCTTGTGGAAGAATGCTCATTTCTTCAAAACATTTTGTAGCTTTTTCCTTCCATTTTTTGTCACCATAGTTTAGAAACCATTGATTATTGAGAATCTTTACAACACATTCTGTGCCGCACCTGCATTTCACAGGAGTATTTGTCAACTCAAGCAAAATTTCTGAATGTTTCTGGGAATCAAGCCACTCTTTTATGATGTCCTTTGCTTCTGAAACTTTTTTTCCTGCAAACTCTCCGCATGTTTGCTTCAAGACTCCCTTGTAGAACTCTTTTTCATAGATCTCCTTTGTGGCATCTTCCAGCTTTGCATCATCCTGGTTTGCAACCCCAAACTTTTCACATGCTTCCTTTGCAGAATAGTCACCATACCCTTCTGTCTGAATAATCGAAATTGGCTGTATTTTTGAGGCTAAATCATGCCCATTTTTCTTCAAATCAGCCAATGCCTGCCAGTCAAATGGGGCATGTGCAGGAACTGACATTACCAAACCCGTTCCAGTTTGCGATTCTACAAAGCTAGCTTCAAGCATTGGAATCTTTTCATTTCTATGTGGAACTGTCACCTCTTTACCAACTAGCTCAGAGCCCTTTATCTCGCCATCATATGTTATCTCTCTGTCCAAAAATTCTAGCTTATATGCACACTCTGCACTAACAATCCACTTTACACCATTCACTGAAATCTTTTTGTAAACTGTATCTGGATTCACCCAGAGATTTGTAACACCAAAAATTGTTTCAGGGCGTAGCGTTGCAGTCGGAATGATGTAATCCCCAAACTGAAACTTTATCAGAATATATTCTGTAAAGTCTGGCTCCACATCCCCAAGTGTATCATGTTGTGACACTGGATTCTGATCCTTTGGACACCACCCTACGGGGTGAGACCCCTGTATGATCAGTTTTCTGTCACGTAATGTGTTAATCTGCCATTCGATAAACTTTTGATACACAGGATCAATTGTTGTAAACTCTCTTCTCCAGTCAATAGAGTAACCCATCTCAATCATTCCAGCTTTTATCTCTTCATGGAAATAGTCTGCAATTTTTACTGGTTCAACAAACTCCTTGATGGTTTCTTGCGGAACCTTGTACAAGTTTTTTAAATTATCAATTAGCTCTGCATCCCCATCCTCAACTCTTTTTGCCATTCCAAGTATTGGAGTTCCAGTATAGTGAAATCCCATTGGAAACAAAACATTGAATCCCTTCATGCGATAGTATCTTGCATGGACATCAGCTAGTGTGTATGTTCTACCGTGTCCGATGTGTTGTGGTGAATTTGGATAAGGATACGCCACTGTGATAAATTTTTTTGGTTTATCGTTAGGATCTGTCTCAAAATGTTTCTCTGAAACCCATCTGTCTCTCCATTTTTTTTCTATACTATTCCAGTCTATTTCCATTGTATCATCCTAAAATCATTGACTTTGCCTTTTGGATTGCAGCGTCTTTTTTAGATGTGTCTTTTCCTCCCCCTTGGGCAAATTTTGCATCTCCGCCGCCTGAACCGCCTAAAATTCCAGCAATTTCCTTCGCAATATCGCCTGCTTTCATGCCTGATTCCTCTCCACAGTATACAATTGCACGAATTGTTGGACCTGATTCAAAAATTCCACAATATGCAGCCTTTGATTCTGCTTGAATCAGTTTTTTGCCAAAATTAATGTGAAAGAATTCATCAAAATTATCACTGAATGTAAAGCATCTCTTTTCCTTTACCGTAACCTCTTCAAGATTTCCAGACTCTCCTGCAGATACTCGCTCAAGCAAAACTGGAATCAACTCCCTTGCTTTTTGTTTCTGCTCTTCTCTTTGCTTTTCTAGCTTCTCTCTGTTTGCAGCTAACTCCTTTTCTTTTGCAGCTAGCTCCTTTTGTTCTGTAACGTATCGGTGTGCTGTTTCACCTGATACAAACTCTAATCTGACAACTCCGTCCTGGATTCTCTTTGTTTTTGTAATCTTTATGAGATCAATGTCTCCTGTCTTTTTTACATGCGTTCCACCGCAGGCTTCAACATCAAAGTCCTCAATGGATACAATTCTAACTGATTTTACTGGAACAACTCCTCCCTGATAAATTCTAAATCCGTACTTTTGTTCCGCAGTTCCTCTGTCATAGTAGTCAATTGAAATCGGCATGTTCTTTTTTACAATGCTGTTTGCCTTTTCCTCAATCTTTTGAATCTCGGAATCAGTCAGTGCAGAGTGGTGCGTGATGTCTAGTCTTGCATGATCTGCTTCTTTGAATGCAGAGTGCTGCCAAACCCAAGAGCCCAGCACACTGCGTGATGATGAGTTTAGAACGTGTGTACTGGAGTGATTCTTTGTAATGTTTCCGCGTCTACTCGCATCAACCTTGCATGCAACTGTCTCTCCTTCCTTTGGTGTTCCACCCTGCAGCTGATGCACTACAACATCGCCGTGTTTGTTAACATCAATTACTTTGAATCCAGCTATACTACCATAGTCTGGCTCCTGTCCTCCACCTCTAGCATAAAACGAAGTTCTATCAAGTACTATAGAGTCATCAAAAACTTTGAGAACTTTAGCATCAAACTCCATTGGGTCATCTTTGTAAAATAACATGTCAGTTTCTGGGAGGCCCTCTAAGGGAAGATGCTCAATTGTCTTTTTCTTTTCTGATTGGTGCAAATCTGATAATTTTGAGTAAAACGTAGAGGGGATCTCTGAAATTACCTGCAATTCTTTGAGATAATCAGGCGTGATTCCGTCTGATTCGTACATTGTGATTAACTCATCTACGCTTGGAACCTTCTTCTTTGCACGAAGATTGTTTGCAATCTTTTCCATTCTGGATTTTGATTCTTCATACCTGCTTGATTCAACCTTGATAATCTTCTTGACATCCTCTCTTGCGCCATCAAGCTCAGGATATGTATGCTTTAGATAGTCAACATGCGTATCAATAAGGTCATCAATGTCTAGTTTTAGCTTCATGTTATCCATCGTTCCAATAATTCTTCGTAGCATCATCCGCAAGTTGTAACCTCCACCAACGTTACTGGGTAATGCGCCATCTGATATAGCAAAGATTAGCGTGCGCAAGTGATCAGCAATCAGATATGCACCTTCAATTGGTGTGATGATTCGCCTTAACTGTTCATCAGATAGTCCAGAATTTTTTATTGCAATCTTTCTTACGTCTGTCAAGTCCTCAAAGTTATCCAAATTCTTTGCAATCTCTGTAAAGTATTTTGTAAGTAATGTGGAATCAGAATCAATTCCAATTTTTTCAAACAATTTGTTTGTAATCGGTCCAAAGCAGCAATCATATGCAGTCGGTGTACCCATTGTAATCCACGCAAATCTCTCAAGACCTGCTCCCATGTCAATTACTTTTTGGTCTAGTGTAGTTGCATTGTTTAGCTCCCCCTGAAATTCTGTAAACACTGCATTTCCAATCTCCAGTCCTCTAACAAAATATTCCAGCGATGATCCAAATGAACCGCCGCCTTCCCAAACGTCTTCAACAAAGACAACTTCGTCTCTCTTTATTCCAAACTGATCCGTAAGTAATCTAAAATCCAAATCAACACACTCATCCTTCCAGTATCCTTGAGAGTTTGGAACAGAGTGCTGACCAATCATACAAAAGCTAGAAAAGTGTCTTCCAGTGACGCCAACATTTTCCAAGTCCTTGAACCTAAGACATGTCTGCGGAACAACTAACGGATTTGCAGGAAACTCAAAGACAACTTTTGAACCCATTATTCTTTGAAAGTCTACAATTGATGCAATGGTAAAGAAGAGATCTTCTCGCCATCTGCACACTACTGGATATCTATTCACTGATGTGTGGCCATTTTTTACAAAGAATGACTCTACCTGCTTCCATGATTCTGTATAATCAAATCTCTTACTTGTGGGGGGATTTCCTATGAAGGAGTAGGTATCAGAGCCGTGGTCAGGGCAATGAATTCTATTTGCATCCAGAGTCCAAAAGAATCTCTTGCATGTGGCACATGACTTGCGCTCAAATCCTTGCTCTTCGAATAGCTTTACCTTGTAGTACCTATCAGAATCAGCTGAAAATTTTGCTAAAATCTCTTTTTTCCCCAATATCTGCACTCAATAGAGTCCAGTATTAAGAAATTCCGTCGCTGATTTTATTTCATGAACGGAATTATCTTTCCAGTCTGTGCTATGTGAATTGACTTTTTCTCACTAAGATTCTCAATGTCATTCATCTTGATAGAGCCATCCATTACCGTATACAATGTATTTTCAATGTAAAATGATCTGGCTGGCATGTAAGAGTAATTGTAGCTGCTTCCCTCAAAGTGAACGATGGTTCCCTTTTCCTTGAATCCTTTACTGTCAAATCCATAAACATAGAATCCATTCCATGTCTTGTATTCTGGTGCTCTAATACTAGAGCCGGAAATTGAATCAACATTTCCTTTGATTGGAATTGACATTATGTTTTTGCCCTTGTCAAGCAACAATGACTTGTGGTTGTAAAGAGCCTCTGAATCAGTAGAGCCATCGCCAATCAATATGGTGTCAATCTCCTTTGGATTCTTCAGGTCACTTACATCAAAGAGTGATACCTTGACACCAAGCGTCTGAACTCCTCCCCATTGGTTTACCTTTGTGTCGCGCCCAAATCCAATAATTGTGTCCTTGTCATATGGCTGCAAATAGTTTGAGAATCCAGGAATCTTTAGCTCACCTAGAATCTTTGGCGTGTTGGTTGAAAGATCAATTACAAAGAAGGGATCAATCTGCTCAAATGTCACCAAGAATAGCTTGTCGCCCATGAATCTAGCAGAAAAGATTCGCTCATTTTCTGCAATCTTTTCCAGCTTTCCTACTGTCTTTAGTGATTCATCTAGTACGTAGACATTGTTTGACGTTATTGATTCCCTGACTGAAAAAGAGTTTGAAGTTGTAGCGATTCTGAATTTACCATTGTGCTCATCCATTGAGAACTGGTTCAGTGGATACCCATTCACTTGGCCATTTGCAATGTACTTGAAATTCCCATTATCAAGGTGAATCTTGTGAATCTCAGTCTTTTGTGTGTCTTCTCTTACCTTTGTATCGTATTCTGCAATTGCCTTGTTGATTTTATCATAGAGACTGTCCTTTTGGTCCTTTGACATTGCATTGTATGTATCCTGTAGGACCTTCTCAATTTGATTCCATTTTGAGAATGAGTCTGCATCTGAATTTTGAATTGACTTTATCTCATCTTGCGCAGATTGGGGCAATAATGGAACAACTACCAAAAAGAATCTGTCTTTTTGCATCGTTTCATAGAATGTGTGAGGAAGATTCTTTTGATATGTGATAAACAAGTTGTCTTCTGAAACAAAAATTGTATTAGAATGACCCATCAAGAATGATTCAGAGTTTATCAGATCACCAGATACTGAGAACGCACTTACAGTGTTAAAGTTGTAATTTGGTTCTGGATTTGGAAAGCGGTACACATCTGGTGCAAATATTGCATCTTCAGTGATGATTCTTGGAATAATTGGGTTATAGTAGTCAACTCCGCTTGTAGTCAAGAGGTAAACTGTGTCATTAATCATCCTAGAATTGTGATAGTAACCATCAATCTCATATGTGCTAATTATTTCTGGATTCTCTTTGTCTGATACATCAATGATTGTGGCAATAGTCTTTGGAGTGTAGATTCTCTGTGGGATGTAGTCATACTCTGCGATTCCCATAGTGTCCCCAGAACCATGATAAAATATCACGAGATTATCTCCATTTAGAAACATGTTCTCAAGGTTTTGTTGTTCGACATCTAGTGCAACTTTGAGTATTACTTTGGCAGATTCTGCTGGATATGCCTCAATTATAGTAAGACTGTTTTGTGATAATACGTATAGATATTTTCCATCTGTTTTGATAAAGTCTGGCTCATCTACATTTTCAACCTGAACATTTGTCTTTGAGAAATCTACACCTGTTCCAACTCCACCATCAAATTCATCCACTCCAGCCTGTGGTTCTGCCATTGGTGGAGCACCAGGTGTTGGTGCAGAAGTTGGCATGGGCTCAGATACTGATTCTACCATTCTTCTTTCTAGCATCAAGCCGTCATCAAACATGAAAACCCCGCCTCCTCTGAATCCACTGTTTAACTGATTTTGAATTACAGATTCAGCTAAATACTCTTGAACTTCATTATAGCTTGCAAATTTTATCAGAGAACCTGATTCCTCCATTGAAGAAAATTTTGTAATTGTAGGCTCCTTCGTTACATCAACATTATTTGAAATGGCATCCTCAGGATCTAATAGAAGAATAGCTGCAAAGAGACCGACTATGACAACTGCTGCTATAATTCCTAGAACTAGTTTACTCATATCGTGCTCCAAGACAAGTTCGAATATTTAGAACTTGCTCCTATTTTCTCACCGACTATCAAAATCATATGTTTCCAAATAACATATTTGAATAAAGGCTTTGATTAAATTTGGTTTTAATCAAAGGTTATTATGTAACTTTGACAATTTAGGTAAGGCAATATGAAAACAAACTTTGTACTTTTCTTAATTACTGCAATCGCACTTTCTGGCTTTATGATGATGCCTAGTGTAAGTGCTGCACACCATGATGCAAAACTAGATTCTTCAATTAAATTATCAGTTGGAGAAACAGCTGAGATTAAATCAAAACAACTAGCTATCACACTTGACGATATTTCTGACTCGAGATGTCCAAAGGATGTAACTTGCATCTGGGAAGGTGAAGTAACTGCAACTTTAAGCATTACAAAAGGTGATGACAAATCTTCTACAATTGAAATTAAAACTAGTGAAACCACTTCAGTTGAATTTAGCACCTATTCCCTAACGTTGACAAACACAGAACCATATCCTGAAGAAAATATGGAGATCAAAAAAGAACAATATGTTATAACACTACTCGTTGAAAACATGATCAAAACTCCACTAGATCAATTCAAGTCTGGAATATCTTCGAAAGATATAGTGTGCATGGATTCGCTTATTCTATTACTAAAATATGATGACTCACCTGCATGTGTGTCTCTTGAAACTTCCACAAGACTAGTAGAACGTGGATGGACTTTGGTAGAGTCTGCAATTGACAGCTTTGAAGAATGCACAGCAGCGGGAAATCCAGTCATGGAATCATACCCAAGACAATGCAGAACAGATGATGGCCAAACCTTTGTTGAAGAGATTCCATCAAGAATGGCAAGTCCAGAATATCAATGCAACAACTTTGGCGGAACCTGGCTTGAGGAATTTAATGAATGTGAATACATCTCATCTGAGCAGTGCTCAGAGTTAAATGGTGAGTACTTTGAATGTGAATCTGCATGCAGACATGATCCTGATGCACAAGTCTGTACAATGCAGTGTGTTCCAGTCTGCTCTGTGAAATAAACTAAATATTTAGAGATTTGTAACAAAATTTAACGAGTCTAGAAAACATACACATAGTTTGCGCCAGTCTCTTTTGTTAATCCTGATTTCATTCCCTTCTCAATAAAGTACTTGCAAATCTCTAATGAGTCATCTTTGTTTACAGTAAACCACTGTTTCCAAAACTTTGTATTTTCTCCTTGGTTTGTAAACTGCTTTTTTCTAGGAGTTGGTCTGTCAGTATTTCCAATCTTCCAGTAGCTATAGTCCTTATGACCCTCACTCATTACCATTGCTTCAACCTCCATGATGATTTCAGACATGGTTATTCTTTTGACTCGATACATTTGCATCTTCGATTCCATTTGGACCAGTAAATAATCTCTTCGTATAATTTTCAATGAGCTCAATTTCCAAATCTTGGAAAATTTCTAAATACTTCTATGGGTCTAGTATTGTATGGTTGATGCAATTCCAAAAGGATTTTCATCTGTTACTCCTCATCTTGTAATCAATGATTGTGCAAAGGCACTTGACTTTTACGTTAAAGCATTAGGAGCTCATGAAATCTATCGCAGCATGATGCCCGATGGAAGAGTAATGCATGCGATGATTCAACTCGGCAGCTCTATCATTATGATGGCAGATGAATTTCCAGAGATGGGTGCAGTTGGACCAAACAAACTTGGTGGTTCACCTGTTGTCATGCATATCTATACTGAAGATGCAGACAAGCTATTCAAAAAAGCAGTTGATGCTGGAGCAACACCGATAATGCCAATTAGTGATATGTTTTGGGGAGACAGATATGGACAAATTCAGGACCCTTATGGACACAGGTGGGCAATTGCAACTCATACAAAAGACATTGCACCACAAGAGATGGAAAAGGCAGCAAAAGAAATGTTCTCACAAAAATAGTAACAAAAAATTCTATACCTGGCCACACAGAATATACCATCAATTAAATACAATATAACAAGAGGCTAGTTGTGTTTGGCAAGAAAGCTCCATCAATGAAAGAAGGCGTTCATGTCTTTGCTGCAAGACCAAATGGAAAGTACAAAAAGTTTCTCTTTGGAGTTGTAACTGGTGTTGATGGTTCTAAGATTGGCATTAACGGATTACTAATCAATCCCATTGGATTGATAAACAAGGTAGAGCAAGGAAAAGCAGGACCCCGCTCTGCAGAAATTTTAGAAAATCCGACTTCTGAGAACTGTATCTTTGGATTAATCTATAGAATTGAGCAAGACAATTTCACAGATGTTCTTGACCAGTACAAAGACAATGTTGTAATAATTCCTCCAAAGGTTTACAATATTTTGGATGGATGGGTAAGAGAATCACTACCTGAACTAATCAACAATGTTTTGTCATTACCTCCTGGTGCAGAAAGAGACCAGGCAAGACGTACTCTAATCAATAGAAAAGACACGCTAACTGATAAGAATCTCAAACAAAATCTTTATTCTGTATGTAGAAGCCTCAAAATTTTAACTCAATAAGTTTTCAAATTTTTAATTTGTAGAGGGCCACAATTTTACCGGGATGACAATTTTTGTGACCCTCCACATCTTTGCAGATGGCTGGCTTTGATGATTTAGATACTTCACTGAATATCATAAAGATAGATTTTGTAATGTGGTATGCCTTTTAGATCTATAAAATTTAGAAATGAAAATCGCAGTTGATTCTCTATAGTTTTATATTACTCCCCCAGTCAAAGACCGATACGATGGAATACGTTTACGCTGCATTACTATTGCACAAACTACAAAAAGATGTCAATGAGGCAAACCTTACTTCCGTAGTAAAGGCCTCTGGAGCTGAGGTAAACGAGGCTCAGGTAAAGGCACTTGTAGCAGCACTAGCAGATGTAAACATTGAAGAAGCAATCAAAGCAGCTCCAGTAGCAGTTGCAGCAGCCGCAGCACCAGCAGCAGCCGGTGACGCAGGTGCAGCAGAAGCAAAGAAAGAGGAATCAAAAGAAGAGGCTGGAAAATCCGAAGAAGCTGCAATGGAAGGATTATCTTCTCTGTTTGGATAAAACCTAAAATTTTCTATTTTACATTTAATTTTCCACCAATGTTAATTATTACTCCCTAGCTTCTCAATATGGCTTGGTAGATTTTTCAGTTCCAGCAGAGGTATTCATCTACATTTTAGATCTCTTTGGTACAATGGCATTTGCAGTCACTGGTGCATTCAAGGCAATCGAACACAAGTCTGACATTGTAGGAATTTTGATTCTAGCAACAATTACTGGTGTTGCAGGCGGTACAATTAGAGATGTGATTCTGGGAAGATATCCGCCAAACTCTATTGCAGATCCTGCATATGTTGGAATAACGGTTGCCACTGGAATTGCAATATTTCTATTATACTCACGACTCAAAAAACATTGGAATGTATTTCTAAAATTTGATGCAATAGGATTGGGCGTCTTTACCATTATTGGTGCAACATTTGCATATCATACATTTGGATTAAATTTTCTAGCAATTGCATTTGCAGGAATTCTTACTGCAATAGGTGGTGGAATTTTACGTGATGTCTTTGTGAGCCAAACACCTATTGTCTTTGTCAAAGAGTTTTACGCATCCGCAAGCTTTGTAGGGTGTGTAGTGTTCTTTGTCATTCTAAGTATTGGCGGTGAACTATACTCTGCATCAATCATTGGAATATCACTAGTAACTGGATTAAGACTAGTTGCAATGAAGTATAACTGGAATCTTCCTAGAGTAAAATCTGATTAAGCTGGCTTGTAGTCTTTTGCTTTTGATGCAAGACCTTGTGCATGTGCATGAGCCTTTTGTAGAATTTGCTCTTTTGTCTCGTCTGTCATATATCCAGATTCTACTGAAACAGAGCGTGCAGATTGTGCAGCCTTTGCAAGTATCTGGGATACGTTTTCTGGTGTGACATATGCTGCCTCTATGGATAATGATATTGCTTCTTGGTGTGCTTGGGCAAACTCGTTTCTGATTGCCTCAATATCGATAACTAACTCTTCTTTCTTGTAGAGTAGTCCTTCTTCGAGTGCACTCTCAAGTGATACTCCTGCCTCTACTGGCTTGATGTCTAGTTTTCCAAGTAGTGCTGCTAGTTTAGTGTTAATCACCTCGCCCTTTTTGACTGGGGTAGAATCCTTTGAAATCCAAATTGTTCCTTGGTCAATCTTTGTTGGAATCTTTGCTTCTTTGAACTCTGTAAGCATTGGACCTGGGGCAATTCCAGTGTTCTTTGCTGCAACAACAACATCCATGCTTGCAATATCTCCACCTCTTGCTGGCATCATTACTTTGTTTTTTGCAAGTAAAAGATTCAGTTTCAGTGGTGACATGTTTGTGAAAAGTAACATGCATTGTCCCTTTAGCTGCTCAATTGTTTCTTTGAGTCCTGGAACATCAACTTTTGATAATGCTAGCTTTGCAACTTTATCTTTGATTGCAACAAACTCTACATCATCTTTTAATTTTTTTCTGAGTGGAAGAATTTGTGATGCTCTAACTTTATCCATCTTGATTAGTGCAAGAACTTTGTATTTTTTTGGAAGCTCTTGAAGCTGCTGATACATCTGTGCTTTTCTTTTAGGATATTGGGTTCTATTCTCATGCATTCTTCTTCTTCACCTGTGGTACTTCTTTGACAAGTTTTCCCATTGTTGTTTTAATCATAATTTTTTTGATGTTCTTGTCACCGCTTGGTAATTTTTTCTCAATTGTGTTAATCACAGTGTGTGCATTTACTGCTAGGTCTTTGTTATCCATTGTCTCATCTCCAATTTTGCAAGACAATGACAATGATGCTCTCAGTCTAACTCTAATTGATGATCTGAATCTTTGCAGGAATGATTCAATTGGTGCATTAAATGGAACAGGTGTTGGCATCTTTCCTCTTGGACCAAGAATTTGTCCGAGTACCTTACCTACAACTGGCATGAGTTGTGTATCTGCCAAAAAGAAATCATAACTATTGATAAATTTACGAGAAGCTCTCTTGTCTGCTCCCATCTTGTTTAGCTCATCTTCATTTACAACTCTGTCTGCTTTTGCATTTTTTGCCTTGGTTCCCATGTCACCTTTTGCCAATACGCATACACGAGCTGGTGAGCTAGTCTTTGGAAGCTGAATGGTCTCATTAAGCGAGAATCCTTTCTTTACATCAATGTCTTTGAAGACCATTATCAGTTCTACTGCTTGAGTGAACTTTCTGTCCTTGTCGCCTTCCTTGGCCTTTTTAATCATTGATTCTAACTCTGCATCAGAAACCATTATGCAAGAAATTCAGAAACCCTATTTAAAATCGTTTAGAGGTTGCCGTTTGAAAATGTACAGTTATTTTCAAAAAATCAGATAATTCTACTAGGATTTTACCAGTTTTGGATTTTTTTTTGTAAAAAAAACCTACATTTATTAACGTCAAGAAAAGATTTTGACAAGCATTGCACCGCTTTGATGAACTTGACATGAAATTACTCTTTGAGTTAACAAAGGACGGTTCAATCTCTGTTCCAAATCTATCAAAGAAGCTAAACATCAATGCATCGGTGCTATACAGCCGAATAAAGCGCCTGATGAAAAAGAAACTCATCAAAAAATTCACCATAGTAATTGATGACACTCTCTTGGGATTTGGAGTAAAGGCCTCAGTTGGAATAAACCGAGATCCAAAACTAAAGGAGAGCATTCACAAGCAGCTCATGGAGATTCCAGACGTTGTATCAATCTCCGAAGTCACAGGCAGATTTGATATAATGATTCGAGTCTTTGCTGAAAATCTAGAGGCACTTCATACTGTAGTTATTGAAAAGATTGGCAAGATTGATGGAATTCAGGGAACCGAAACATTTGTCGAACTGCAAAAAACCGAAAAGGATCCGGTATATCTGATAAAATAACTACTGGAACTTTGCGTCCCATTTACCCTCATTAATCTCTGCAGTGATATCTTTAGGAGATTTTCCTTCCACCTTGATTCCAAGGCTTCTACAGGTACCAATGATGGTCTTTGCAACTGATTTGATTGATGTGGCATAAGATGTCTCTAGTTTTGTCTTTGCTACTTTTACCACTGCATCCATTGGAATATCTCCAGCAAATTCAGTGTTTGGAGTGCCTGAGCCTTTTTGAACTCCTGCCTCTTTCATGATTAATGCTGCAGCAGATGGAATGCCAATCTCAATTTCATACTTTTTGGTATCTGGATAAACTGAAACCGTAACTGGAACTTTCATTCCATCAAAGTCTTTTGTCTTTTCATTAATGGCATTGATGACTTCCATGATGTTTACACCCATTGGACCAAGTGCTGGACCTAATGGAGGACCTGCTGATGCTTGTCCGCCTGTTACGAGTGATGAAATTTTTTGTGCTTCTGCCATGTTGATTACCTCATTTATGAAAATTTAATCCTTGCTAACTGGTTGAAATCTTTAGATAGTTAGCATCGACTGTAACTGGAAGTTGGTATGATGCATCTAGTAACACTACCGTTGCCTCTTCCTTTTCATGGTCAATTCTGGTGATTGTGGCCTTCATTCCCTTAAATGGTCCACCAGTGATCTCAACTGTGTTGTCTACTGCAAGTTGTGTCACAGTTGATTTCTTTACCAAGTATCCTTCAATATCCTTAAACTCTAATTCTCCACGAAGCTGACCTCTGATGTGCCTTACTCCCTCAATTGCTGCAAATGCGTTGTTTGGGTCTAGTGCTTCAATTACAACATATCCTTTGAGATTATCAACAAGTAGTACTGACTGGATGTTGATTTTGCCCATCTTAGCTCTCGCTTCCATAAGGTTCATGACAACTTTTTCCTGTCCACCAGTTGTCCTAATTGCAAAGAGATGAGATTTTACTTCTTGAGACAATTTTATCCTTCTAATGTGAAAACTGAAAATACAAACTGAATTATAAATCCAATCGTGCCGACGCCGCCAATTCCAAGTAGCACTAGTCGCAGATGCTGCATATAGTCATCTTTGTCTGATTTTCTGGTAATTTTCATGGTGTTTACCATATTCTTCAGAGTCTGCTTGGGGTTCATTGCCTGAAATTAATAAGGTGTCTTTATATCTTTTATCTGTGGATTTACTCGTAGCCTATCAAGACGACCCAGCAGGTCACAATATGGCCAAATTCATATCAAAAGATATGAAAAAAAATGGAGATATTTTTCGTGGCACAAAATACGATTTACTGATAATTCCAACTCCAGCGATTTCAGCTGATTGGCTCGAAGAAAAATATCATTATGATGGGTTTATCTTTTTATCAAAACATGCAGCAGAATCAGGAGTTTTGGCACTCACCTGTCATAGTACAGGAAATTTTTCTGATGCAATGTTTGGAGGAAATAATCGTCAAGTAGCAGTACCATATCCAAACATACAAAAAAAATATCTACAAACTTTGGCAAAAAACCATGATTCATTTTCAGAGTTTGATATCACAATAGAGGCAACTCATCATGGACCCACTGCTTTATCAAAGCCTACAATCTTTATCGAGATTGGAACCACTGAAAAACAGTGGGCAGACAAGAATCTATGCAATAAAGTGGCAAGTCTAGTCAAAGAAACCCTAGAATCTGAAATCCCGAAATATCCTGTGGCAATCTGTTTTGGTGGAACTCACTATCCATCAAAGTTCACAAAAGAGCTTTTGGAGGGAAAACACGCACTAGGAACTGTAATTCCAAAACATGGCCTAGATGCACTCGATGAGGAATTATTCAATCACATTATTTCTCAAAACAAGGATGCAAAGACTGCACTACTTGATTGGGGAGGTTTGGGTCAAAACAAACAAAAGGTTTTGGATTTCCTAAAGACAACTGATCTTGAGGTCATTAAACTTTGAATCTTGAAAATCGAGTTTACAAGAAATTGCTAGAGGTCCCAGAGGGCAAGGTCACAACTTATGGTGAGCTGGCAAAAGCAGTTGGTCTAAAAAATGGACAACGTGTAATTGGCAGAATTATGAACAAGAATCCTTATCCTGTAATTGTTCCCTGTCATCGAGTCATAAAATCAGATGGCAAGATTGGCGGATATGCATATGGAGAGGATGTAAAAAATGCGATGCTATCAAAAGAAGGAATCTCAATTAGAAAGGGAAAGATTCAGGAATTAGAAAAAACGATACACCGATTCTAGTCGTTTCGTTTTTCAATTGCTTCATTGATTAGTAATCTAAGGTGAGCCTTGTTTCTGACTGTGGCACCACCAATCTTTTTGTAGAGTTCCTTAAACTCTGGATTTGTAATCTCTTTTCTGTCCTTTGCAACTTTGAGGATGTATCGCAATGCGCGGACATTTTTAACATAAACTTCTTTCTTGCCAACTCGTGCACCCATTCGTCCTTTCTTGGAACCTGCCTTTGCTCCCCTCTTCTTTTTCTGTAGTGCCTTAAAATGAGCACGACCATGGGATGTTCCCTTGAATGACTTTATCTTAATTGTATTTGCAGTAATCAAACTGCGAATGTTCTCTCTTGTAATTGCATCTGCAATGTCATCTAGATGATCAGAATCAAAACGAATTCTATGGATTCCGACTCCAGTCATTCTGGAGACGAGTCTCTTTTTTGCTCTAAGATTTATCGGCACCAGCAGACACCCTTGCGTTGAAAACTTTGAATTTCTTTTCTAATGCTTTTACTATGATTTCTTTTCTCTTTTTTGTTCCAACACCGTGACCAATTCTTAGGCCATCAGTCTTTGGATTCAATTTTTCTAAATCTGCAATATTGTAAACTAAATTATCTGTATATCCAGATGGATGTAATCCTCGTGATTCTTTTGGAGCGCCGTATCCTACTTTGACAAGTCCAGGTCTGCCTCTGCCCTTTTGTTTTCTCTGGTGATTATCGATTCCTTTTGGTTTTCTCCAAGAAGTCTCTAATCTCTTGTATCTCCAGCTCTCTCCTCTTCTAAATGCTGGTCTGCTCTCGACAATCTTTTGTCTTACCTCGAGCTTCTCTTTGTTGATCGGCATGAGATGACTCTTGAAATTTTAAATAAATAGGTATCTCAAGGTCTCCTCTTCAGATTTTTTCTCATCGGAAAGAGATAATAAGGAAATTTGGGGCGGATCGATTTATCTATGATTATTTTGGCTGTAACTCTAGATGACCTATTGGAGGTCTTTGGATGACTGAGCAGGCCAAAATAACAACTGAATTTATGAATCAAATTCAGTCTTTTGGAATTTCACCTTCCAAAGTCCACAGAAATCTATCTGTCGAGCAGCTAATCGATACTGCAGTTAAAAAAAATGAGGGTATAGTGACTGCATCTGGCTCACTCTCAGTAAAGACAGGCAAGTACACCGGGCGTTCCCCAGACGATAGATTCATTGTTTATGATGATGTGACTCATGATACCGTAGACTGGGGAAAGATAAACCACCAATTTCCAGTAGGCAAATTTGATAAGATTTTTGAGAAGATGAAAAAATTCGTGGAAGGAAAGGAGCTATATGTCTTTGATGGATTTGTTGGCGCAGACAAAGAGAACAGATTGGCAATTAGAGTAATTAATGATCATGCATGGCAAAACCTCTTTGCAAGACAGCTCTTCATTAGGCCTTCATCGGCTGAGCTTTCAGAACACAAGCCGGACTTTACAGTAATGTGCATTAACGAATTTGAGGCATTGCCCGAAGTCGATGGAACAAACTCTAATGTTTTCATTCTAATTGATTTGACAAAAAAAATCGTACTCATCGGCGGAACAAGCTATGCAGGTGAGATGAAAAAATCAATGTTTTCAGTAATGAACTTTCTTTTGCCATCAAAGGGAGTTTTCCCAATGCACTGCTCTGCAAACATTGGCAAGAGCGGAGACACTGCACTCTTCTTTGGATTGTCTGGCACAGGAAAGACAACTCTGTCTGCAGATCCTGACAGAATGCTAATTGGTGATGATGAGCATGGTTGGTCAGACAAGGGTGCGTTTAACTTTGAAGGTGGATGCTATGCAAAGTGCATCAATCTAAGTCAAGAAGCAGAACCACAAATTTGGAATGCAATAAAGTCTGGTGTAGTTTTAGAAAATGTTGTAATTAACAAAGAGACACTAAAACCAGACTTTGATGATAACTCATTAACTGAAAATACACGAGCTGCATATCCACTTGATTACATTCCAGGTGCTGTGATTCCAAGTGTTGGAACACATCCAAAGGTAATTGTTTTTCTTACAGCAGATGCGCTAGGTGTCTTGCCTCCAGTATCTCGATTAACTAAGGAAGGTGCAATGTATCATTTCATGTCAGGATATACCAGCAAATTAGCAGGAACTGAGCGAGGAATCAAAGAACCAAAGGCAGTATTCTCTGAATGCTTTGGGGCACCGTTTATGCCAAGACCAGCTTCTGTATATGCAAAGATGCTTGGAGAGAAGATCAAGAAGCACAACACTGTGGTTTATCTCATCAATACTGGCTGGTCAGGCGGCCCATACGGCGTAGGAAAACGCGTGAAAATAAAGTATAGTCGTGCTATGGTAACTGCTGCAATAAATGGCTCACTTGATATTGTAAAGTATCGACACGATGATTTCTTTAACCTTGATGTTCCAACCGAATGCCCTGATGTCCCATCTGAGATACTTGATCCAAAACATACTTGGGAGGATAAAGACTCGTATGACCTATCTGCAAAAAAACTTGCATCCATGTTTGTTGATAACTTTAAGAAATTCAAAAATGTCTCACCTGAGATCCTAAACGCAGGTCCAAAGGTATCCTACTGAAATTTGGATATTTAATTAAATATTTTTTCCACGTGATTTGTGCGTCTGTCAAATCTCACAGCTCTTCTATCCTCCTAGAATTGAGATTTGGCATGACAAGGTGAAAAATATTAAAAACTCAAATGATGTAAGGTTAACCATGATGACCTCACCTCCTGACCCAAAACTCGGTGATGAGATATGTCCTATCTGCAAAAAGGCAAAGAGCAAGCACACTCCAGAAGAGATGTTATCTTGCTCTAGAAAATTAATCGAATCTAAAAATTCTGAAGATGTTTAACTCTTTTCTGATATCTTGATTCCAAATGGCAATGTAATGGTGAATGTGGTTGGGTTATTACTAACTGATATGGTACCGCCGTGTTTCTCTATGATGTTTTTGCAACTTGCGAGACCTAGTCCAGTGCCTGTCTGTTTTGTAGTAAATAGCGGCTCAAATATCTTTTCCATACTTTCTTGTGGAATTCCCTTTCCAGAATCTTGAATGGTGATTCTTACACTATCGTTATCCTTTTCAAAATTAATGCTTATCTCTCCTTCCCGTCCTACTGCGTGTAAGGCATTTTGAATTAGATTTGAAAATACAGCTTGAATCTGAATGGTATCTACTGGAATCGAAACACCCGAGTTTGGAAGACTCAATTTGACATCAGGTGGAATATCAAATGATGACACTGACAGATTCAGTAGATCAAGCAAGTCTGCCTCTTCCATTTTGATTTCTCTGTTCCTAACAAAATCCAGTACTTCTGTAATCTGCCTTTCCATGCGCTCAACTGCCCTATTCATCATGGCAAATTGCCTCTTTTCGTGCTCAGATAAAACATCTCTTCTTGCATATTCCATTAATTCAAGTGAATTCTTTACAACACTCAGGGGATTTCGCAAATCATGAGCAATTCTGGATGCTAATTCACCAATTGCAGCAAATCTTGTTTCATTGAGAAGTTTAACTTTATTTTCTCGTAATGTATTTTCCATAGTTTGAATATCTTTTGATAATTGACTGATTTCATCATTCCCCGTTAGTGTTACATTTGTTGTAAGCTCTCCATCAGCAATCTCTTTTGCAGCAGTAGAGAGTTTTCGAATTCTTTTAGTAAATGCCTTTGAGAAAAAAACGGAACCACTTATGGTTGCTATTATTACAACTCCAAGTGAGATCAAAGTCATGTCCCTAATGCTATTAATCGTTGAAAATGCTTCATCTTTGTCAATCTTTACAGCCAAACCCCAATCAGTTATCTCGATATATCTTGTTGCAGCAAGAACTGGTTCCCCTCGATAATCAACAGTGGATAGATGAGTATCCTCATTTTTCATTAATGCTTGGGTTATTGGTACTTCGATCTGTTCTTTTAGAATAACTCTGTTTGCGATGGCATTTTCATCAAATCGTAGTGATGTGATAAACATTGCATCTCCGTTATTATCTCTCATTGCAAGAAATGTCTCACCCGTATCTCCTAATGCAGTATAGTCTGATGAAATTTCAAGTATTGTTCTTGGGTCAACTTTGATAACTAAAACTCCTATGGTATTGCCATTCAAAATTAAAGGACCCGAAATGCAGATCTCTGGAGAGTTATCTAAAATGTTAGTACCAAATGTCAAAGTGTTTTTTGTATATCCATCAACAAACATTTTTTCTGCAGACATTGTTTTTCCCAAAATGGATTCTTCAGTCGAAAAGATCACCTCACCGGATGTATTAATAATAAAAACAGTATCGATATCTCCTATCGAATCTTTTGCATCTTTGATTATCTCTTGAATTTTTTCTGCATCTTCTGCATTTCCATTTTGATTAAACTGTTCTAGACTAATTCGCAATTGAGTTCTACTCGTAATTCCATCTAGTCTTTCAAAATTTCGATCAATTGATTCTTCGACTCTCTTTTCCTGAATCGATGCAATTCCGTCAAGTTTCTCTAAAACATCATGTGTGATTTTGCTCTTAGCATTATCATAATTTATCACGCCAACTATGCCTATGGCTGGTATGCTAGTAAGTAGGAAAATTACTAGGATCTTAGTCCTAATATTCATGAAAAAATGTCTTTTCTGTCAATATTAAAGGAATGCTTGGATGATTAAACAAACTAGTAATGTCTGATGGGTCTTGCTTGATGATTTGTAATTTGATGGTGCATTTCAGCGTGATTTACCTCTTTGAATTCTAGGTCACAGCGGTAACACTTCCATGCATTCATCATGGTTATCTTATACAAATTTTGTATTTAACAACAATGAACGATTTGTCTTTTTGAAAAATTATGCATATGATAAATTCCTTACATGGCTTGAATCGTTTCTAAAGACTTGGTCGAATCTTTTCTGCAAAAGTTGTTCTGCCTCTTTTGTAACTTTTTTCCCAAGCTTGTCTACCTTTTGACAAAACTCTATTGCCGGAAGAGACTTTAGATTATCATACTGTTCGGCAGTCATGACTCCGCCGTAAATTTTTGTCTGGTCTTTGAATTTGAATCTGACAGTCACGTCATTTCCAGCATACACGATTTACCTTATTCTAATATAATATTCTAGGATTGATGGTGTTCATTTGAACAAACACATCCATACATACCATACCGCAAAACCATAGAGCATCTTTTAATGAAAAAAGATGCGAGAAGATACAGATGATTGACTATACAAAGTACCTAAAGTGTCCTGACTGCAAAAAAAATGAGCCTTACTGCCCTGTTCATAGAAGAGAGGTAGAAAGGCTACTCGGCATGACACAGTGCTAGATATCAATCAAGTATCGACTCCTTAATTTTACTTGGTGGCGTATTTACAGCTTAGTGATTTCTTTCTACGTATTCTACAATCTTCATGATATCCTTGATGTATTCTGGTTTTTCACCTTCGATGCTGACAAATAACATGTGGCCATTTTGCAAAGGCACTGTTATTCTCTTTATCTTTTCATATCCAACTATGGCGTACTGTCCTCTCCCAATCTTTTCGGCTAGAGTATCACGAACTTTCCATGTTTCAGCTGCCCTTTTCAGCGACTGCTTTGTTTCATCAAGGGTCAATATGTTATCTACATTGTTTCTGTGACTGTTCCAAAGTATGTTTCCATCCTTGTCGCATACTGCAGCAAATCTTGCATACTTGTTTGCCTCCATTATCATGCTTACAAGACGACCTTCGGGGTCATCTACCGTTTGTGACATGTGCCAATAACGGCATTTTAGATGATAAGGATGTTCATGGTTTTTGTAAAAATCTGTTTAAATTTTACACCATATTCAAATGATTGTTAATTTGGTAAAAATTCTGTCAAATGCTTAATAGTTCATTTGAATTTTTCCCCTTTATGAAAAAGGCCATCAGCATTGGGATTATAGTTGCTGCAGTTGCTGTAGGAATTGGTTTAGCCAGTCCGCTATTCTATGAAAGACAAATAGATGAGCCATTGCCTGTGGCATTAAACAAAATCGAAGAAGGACTGACACTTGAAAAATTCACCAACATGGAAGACTCTGCACAAGAATCACTAGTTCAAAAGATGCCAGAAAAAACAAAGGCAATGATCATGGAAGAGATGGCAAAGACTGAATCCCAAGTTTCCGAAGAGATGAGTGATGACTCTGTATCAGTTCTAAAGACCGGCGAGTTTGAGGGATTAGTTGGCCACAAGGCAATGGGTACTGCAAAGACAATCATGGTTGGTGATGCAACATATCTGCGATTTGAAAATTTTGAGGTAACAAACGGTCCTGATTTGCGAGTATATCTTACACCTGGCGGGGATGTAAAGCAAGGAATTCATCTTGAGAAGCTAAAAGGAAGCAAGGGTGACCAAAATTATCTTCTTGAGGGAATTGACACTGATACATATGATACTGTTGTAATTTACTGCCAGCCATTTGGCGTTTACTTTGGCCAGGCCATGCTTTCTTGACTATCTTCTAATTCTCATTCCAACTAGTCCAAGCAATCCTATAATCAAAACAAGTAGCATTAGTGTTCTTTCAGGAATTCCAATGATTCCAAATACATCAATGTCGCCATTTGCCGAATGAATGCTTACTTTTTCGTATGCATCAAAGGTTTGTCCATCAGAGGTAATCTTTGCATCAACCCAAAAATCCCCATTCTCAAAGATTTGAACTTCTGCATCATTGTTTGGAGTTGATGATGTAGTGTACTCTTTTCCTGTCTCTTGATTAGTAATCGTAATCTTTGCAAATGTCCAATCTTTAGGATGATTCACGCCAATTTGTAACAGTCCGTTTTCTTCTGAAATATCCAATGAAGAAATGGTTGATTTTAGGATAATTGGAATATTGTAAGTTACCTTGTTATTATCAATGTAAAGTCTGCCCTGATACTCTCCTGCCATATCTTCATTTAATGAAGCACTAACCAGTATCTCATTTCCAATTTGTGTATGGTTAATCACTAAAATGTCGGGGCTTTCATATCGTATCTTCAAATCTCCAATCTCTCCATTTATTGGGCGAATTACTAGTGATTCAGTCTTTAGCTTATCTTGTGATGAAATGTAATAATTCAGATATGGTGGCAAAATTATCAGATTTGCATCAAATGCTTTTGTGACGTTTAATCTACCAGAGCCTGAAATCTCCATTGGAAATTCATTCCCATATGCATCAGATACAGCATCTGACGTGCTCACAAGAATTGACTTTATCTCTAAAGGAGAAAGATCCGGATTCTTTTGTAATAGTAGTGCTGCAGCACCTGTCACATGTGGTGCTGCAAAACTAGTTCCGCTTGTAAAGTTGTATCCTCCTCCAGATAGTGTAGTGTTTACAAATGCACCAGGTGCCACCATGTCTGGTTTGTTGTAAAATGGCGATACTGGACCACGCGAGCTAAAGTATGCAACAAAGTCTGGATTGTAAAACACATGCAGCTTTCCAACGGTTTTGTTCTCAAGCATCTTTTGAATTTCTAATCCGTCTTCCCTTGACATTGATAGTGCTGGAATTCTTGGATAGTAATCAGGATCTGAGAATTCATGGAGTAGCTCTCCAAGATAAATTCCCTGTTCATTATTGTAAATTAGTACTGCTTTGGCACCTGCATCTGCAGCATTTGATTCCTTTTCAGAAAAGTAAACAAGCTCGTCTTTGACATCACTTCCCCTCTGTACTAACAGAATACTTCCATCAAAGTCTCCAGTAAGGTCTCTATCTCTACCATACTCTCCAAAGAGAATTTCTCCTTCTATTGGGGATGACAACTTTTGGGTTCCCACCATTGGCAGAACCTGAAACTGTTTTTCATTAATCTCAAGTGTGGCAACAAGGCTTGAAGTAATGTTATTGTACGTTGCACCAACTGTAATTGAATTTGCATTAATTCCTGGACTGCCAATGCTTCCCAATGCTGGACCATCATTTCCTGCAGCTGTTACAACAATGATTCCACTTTCAATTGCCTGATTGACTGCAGCATCAATTCGGGAATTTGTCTTGTTTACGCCAAGGCTGATGTTAATTATGTCGACTTTGTCTACAATTGCCTGCTCTATTGCCTTGATGATTAGCTCTGAAGAGACTGATTCTCCATCATCTGAAACCTTGTATGCAACAATCTTTGCTTTTGGAGCAATTCCAATAGTCTGACCATCAGCTGCTATGATTCCTGCTACTTGAGTTCCATGACCATTAGTGTCAATTGGAGGTCCATCCTGAACAAAGTTCTTTCCTCCAGTTACCTTTCCATCAGGTCCAAACCCCAAAAGATCTGGATGATTAAAATCAATTCCAGTATCAATTACAGCAATTGTAATTCCATCTCCATCAAATCCTAATTCCCTTGCTGTATTGATGCCAATGTATGGCGCACTCTTTTCAAGATATAATGTAGCAGAGTCATCTAGTGGTGATAGGGCAAGAATCATTCCAAATATTCCAAAAATGATAATGAAAAACAATAATTTTACAGAGTTCATGTTACTATGAAAATTGCATATCTATTCTAATGTTTAACGTCAAATAGAAATAGTCCTTGATAAAATTAATTCATGCAGGGGTATGGGTCTATTAAAAAGAAACAAGGTCAAAGATGACTTTGAGAAAAAATCACAGGAGAATGAGGATCTAGAAAAATTAACAGCTCATCGATATCAAAATGAGCTCAAATACTTGGAAACAGAAATTCAAGTAAACACTGATAATCTCAAAATTCTGACAGCTCAGATCTCCTCAGCAAAGGAAGAGACAAAAAAGAGAAACGAAGAACTTGCATTAGCTAAATCAAAATTAGATGAAATAACAAAAAAGCTACAATCAAAGACTGAAGAATACTCCGATTTACTAAACGAGATACAAAATGCAAAATCTGCAAAGTTTTCTGCACCTGCTCCAAAAGAGTCTTCAACTAAACTTTCAAGAGAAGAACAAGAGCTAGAATCCAAGGTTAAAAAATCACTAGAAACACTAGCTGAAATTGAATCAAAACAAAAATCCACAAATGAAACCTTGCAAAAAACACTTGAAAAGATAGAACAATCCAAAAAAACATTGGAGGATTCTCAATTGAATTTATCATCTGAGAAGACTCTGCACACTAAACTGTCTCAGGAAATTGAATCAAAGAAAAAAGAACTAGAATCAATTAACGAGATGATTTTACAACAAAAAAATCACATCAAGGATATAGAGTCTCTAAAACAAAAGAATTTAGAATTAAAAAAGCAACACGATGATCTGCAGTCAAAGGCTTCAAAATCCCAGTCAGTATTATCTGAAATTGAATCAAAACAAAAGATTGCAAAAAGGGATCTTGACTCTAGCCTTGTAACCCTTGAATCTTCAAGAAAGGAGATCAAGATGTTAAAATCTGAATATGAGGATGTCTCAAAAAAGATCACACTTGCTAGACAAGAACTCAAGTTTATAGATAAACAATTTGCTAACCTTGATGAAAAGTATGCATCAAGAAATATTGTAGATGCAACAAATGCAATAGTGACATCACTGAACACCAAACTACAAGATCACAGAAGAGAGCTTGAGGCAATGAGAAATGCTATAGTTCAAGAGAAGCAAAAATACGAAGAAGCACAACTAAAGATAGAAACACTGAAGTCCAAACTCAAAAACTAGCCTAAAAATCACAAATCAATAAATTATGTGCGGACAACATTGCATACTATGGGTAAATACACACTTCCTGAAATGCCATATGCATACGATGCACTAGAACCGCATCTTGATGCAAGGACTATGGAAATCCATCACTCAAAACATCATCAAGCCTATACAGACAAACTCAATGCAGCCCTAGAACAATGTGGGGCAGATGTTCAAAACAAAGACATCATTGAGATACTTGGTGATCTAAGTCAAGTACCGGATGCTCAAAGAGGAGCAGTCAACTTTAACGGTGGTGGTTTCGATAATCACAGGCTATTTTGGAACAATATGAAACCAAATGGCGGCGGAGAACCAGGCGGTGCAATAGCTGACGCTATCAAGGCATCATTTGGAAGCTTTGCTGACTTTAAAGAAAAGTTCTCATCAACCACTGCAACAATTCAAGGCAGTGGATGGGGATGGTTAGTATACAATCCTTCATCAGGTAAGGTTGAATACAAATCAATGCCAAACCAAACTAGCCCAAGAACTGAGAAATTAGTTCCACTGTTGGGTTGCGATGTTTGGGAACATGCATACTATCTCAAATACCAAAACAAGAGACCAGACTATATTGCAGCCTGGTGGAATGTTGTTAACTGGGATGAGGTAGAGAAGAGATTTTCTAAAGCCAAATAAAGAATATTCTTTATTTTTTATTTTTCATCTAACCAGACGTTCTTGATGTTTTTTTTGTCACCAATTGCAAATGCAATTCCTTCCCATCTTTTTGAATACTTGTTTTCAAATCTATGCTGAACTTTTGGTGGAATGAAGATCATTGTATTGGGCGTGATTACTTGGGTCTTCTTACCGACCGTTACTTTGCATCTTCCTTCTAATGAATAAACTACAACATACTCGTTTTGATGAATATGCATCTGGTGAACGTCACCTGGCTCGATTCTAGCTTCTAATCCGATGATTCTGCTTCCCTTGATCTTCTCATCTAACATGAGGCGAATCTTTAGCCTGTCTGAGGGATGATCATCATATGGATGAATCCATTTTGATTTTGACTTGAACAATTTTGCTTGTTGCTTTTTCATTGTCCTCTAAAATCCACGAATGAATTTATAACCATCTGTTAGAATTTGGATGTAAATGAGTGAAGAGCAGGCCCAGCAATTATTGTACCAATTACAAATGCTTGAGGGATATGTAGGAGATCTTGCACACAGAGAAAATACACTAGTTACAGTTCTTCAAGAGGCAATCTCTGCAACAGAATCGCTAAAGGAATTAAAGACAAAACCTGATGCAAGCTCACTTGTCCCTGTAGGCCTGGGAACTTTTGTGAAATCAAAAATTTCATCTAATGAAAAAGTAGTTCTAAACATTGGTGCCGGAGTTGCAGTCGAAAAAGACACTGATTCTGCAATTAACTATCTTGAGGCAAGAATTAAAGAAATTGAAGTTGCATTACAAGACGCATCTGCTAAAAAACGTGATGCAGAGGCACGATTAGAGCATGGAAAACAGCAGATTAACCAAATGATGCAGTCATCACGCTCCCCTCCACAATAATAGATTGACATGTTTGACAAACTACGAAATTCCTTTTCCAATGTAGCTAAAAGCCTTGGAGAGCGAGAACTAAAAGAAAAAGACATTGATGAAATCCTCTTTGAGCTTGAGGTATCTTTACTGGAATCTGATGTAGCAACTGAGGTAATTGATGAGATAAAATCTGAATTAAAAACAAAGCTGATTGGCTCAAAAGTTGATAAAAACAAATTTGAAGAATTTGTAAAAAACAGTCTAATAGAAATTATCTCTGGACTGTTTGATTCTGCTGGCACAATTAATCTAATGCAAAATATCACTGACAAAAAATCATCACCCGAGCCATACATTATTTTATTTGTTGGAATAAACGGCACTGGAAAGACTACAAGCCTTGCAAAACTTGCACATCTTTTATCAAAATCAAAATTCTCAGTAGTTATTGCGGCAGCTGATACCTTTAGGGCTGGAGCAATTGAACAGATTAGGGAGCATACAAATCGTCTTAATCTAAAACTAGTGGCACAAAATTATGGCTCTGATCCTGCTGCAGTCGCCCGTGATGCAGTCTTATATGCAAAATCTCACAAGATTGACTGTGTACTGGTAGATACTGCAGGTAGGATGCAGACAAGTAAGAACCTCATGGAGCAGATTGCAAAGATTACAAATGTTGTAAAACCTGATTTTAAAATTTTTGTAGGTGATTCTCTAGCAGGAAACGATACTGTTAATCAAGCAAAAGAGTTTCATGAGCATGTAAAATTCGATGCATCAATTCTTACCAAAAGCGATGCAGATGCCAGAGGCGGTGCTGCATTATCAATTGTCAAAGTTACATCTACTCCAGTTTTGTATGTCGGAGTTGGTCAAGAGTATGATGATCTAAAACCATTTGACAAAGATACATTTCTAGAAACAGTATTTGGTTCTAGTAAAACTTCTAGTACTCCATCACTGCAACCAAAAATTTCAAAACCTATTGAACAACAAAAAGATGAAACTGTTGAAGAATCAAAAGAAATCATAGAAGAGAGTGAAGAAATAGAGGAACCTGAACCCATCCCAGAAAAGAAACAAGAACCAGAGTCCCCTCCAGAACCAAAACCAGAACCAAAACCAGAACCAAAACCAGAACCAAAACCAGAACCAAAACCAGAACCAAAACCAGAACCAAAACCAGAACCAAAACCAGA